>NZ_JACAPN010000021.1:0-370647 GCF_013385665.1 Pseudomonas sp. D4002 | reverse complement strand
ACCTGGACTCCGGCTCGGTGGCCAGCCCCAACCGTGAAACCGAATCGATGCAGGACGGTTCCGACGCCGTGTCCGACTGGCCACTGCTCAACGCCCTGCTCAACACCGCCAGCGGCGCGACCTGGGTTTCGTTGCACCACGGCGGCGGCGTCGGCATGGGCTTCTCCCAGCACTCGGGCATGGTGATTGTCTGTGACGGTACCGACGAAGCTGCCGAGCGTATCGCTCGCGTGCTGCACAACGACCCGGCGACCGGCGTGATGCGTCATGCGGATGCGGGCTACCAGATCGCCATCGACTGCGCCAAAGAGCAGGGCCTCAATCTCCCGATGATCAAATAACTAATGTGGGAGCGGGCTTGCTCGCGAATGCGGTGTATCAGTCACTGAAGTCGTTAGCTGACCCATCGCTTTCGCGAGCAAGCCCGCTCCCACATGTGATCTGCGTTTCACCCAAAAACAATCCATCAGAGGTTGAACATAAATGGCAGTAAAAGACGCTCGTGCAAGCACCACCCCGTTGATCGAAAGGCGTTCGATCGACTACATCCCGGAAGCGGAAAGACACGGCCGTCTATTGAGTCAGTTCACCCTGTGGTTGGGTGCCAACCTGCAAATCACTGCGATCGTCACCGGGGCCCTGGCCGTGGTGCTGGGCGGTGATGTGTTCTGGTCGTTGATCGGTCTGTTGATCGGTCAACTGCTGGGCGGTGGCGTCATGGCCCTGCATGCGGCGCAAGGCCCGCAACTGGGCTTGCCGCAGATGATCTCCAGCCGCGTGCAGTTCGGCGTGTATGGCGCGGTGATTCCACTGGTGCTGGTGTGCCTGATGTACATCGGTTTTTCCGCCAGCGGCTCATTGCTGGCGGGGCAGGCGGTGGCGCAGTTGCTTCACGTTGAAGACTGGGTCGGCATCGTATTGTTCGCGGGGCTGATCATGGTATTCACGATCTTCGGCTACCGGGTGATCCACGGCATCGGTCGCATCGCCAGCGTGCTGGGGGTGGTTGCCTTCGTGTACCTGTTCTACAGGCTGCTGGCCGGTAACGACATCGGTGCGTTGCTGGGCAACAAGCATTTTTCCCTCAGCAGTTTCCTGCTGGCGATTTCCCTCTCGGCGTCCTGGCAGATTGCGTTCGGCCCGTATGTAGCGGACTACTCGCGCTACTTGCCGCGCAGCACGCAGGCCTCGAAAACCTTCTGGGCCGTGGGCCTCGGTTCGGTGATCGGCGCGCAGGCTTCGATGGTGTTCGGTGTGTTTGCGGCAGCCCTGGCAGGCTCGCAATTCGCTCACCACGAAGTGTCGTTTATCGTCGGCCTGGGCGGCACCGGGATCGTCGCGGCGCTGCTGTATTTCAGCATCGCCTTCGGCAAGGTCACCGTCACCACCCTCAACGCCTACGGCAGCTTCATGTCGATCGCGACAATCATCAGTGGTTTCCGTGGCAGCCGGCATATCGGCAGTGGCACGCGGCTGTTGTACATCTTCGTGATGGTGTCGATTGCCGCCGCGCTGGCGTTGCTGGGCAAGGACTCGTTCCTCAAGGATTTCTCCGCGTTCATCCTGTTCCTGCTGGCGTTTTTCACGCCCTGGAGTGCGATCAACCTGGTGGACTTCTACTGCATCACCAAAGAGCGCTATGACATCCCGGCCCTGTCCAACCCCAACGGTCGCTACGGTCGCTGGAACCTGATGGGCATCAGCATCTACGTGTTCGGCGTGCTGATTCAGATGCCGTTCATCTCGACGCATTTCTACACCGGCCCACTGGTCGCGAGCCTGGGCGACACCGATATCTCGTGGATCATCGGGCTGGTGGTGCCGGCGGCGTTGTACTACTGGGCTGCGAAAAAATGGCACAGCCCGATTCCTGAGCGCCTCGTGCTGCCCGATGTGCAGGGCGCCGTTGCTCAACCTGTTTAACCAGAACCCGGTACGCATGACAAACAGCGAATTGAAACAGCAAAACTGGCGAAAACTTTCCTCAAGGGACATCCTGAACTCTGGCACGCATGGTGAGCGACAACGCAGCCAAGAAAATCGACGCGGCCTTGTAGGTTGAGCGTTTCCGGTTGCCGCCACAGGCAACCGGGCGTCCGGCCACAATCCACTGGATCGAGAGCACACTATGTTTCCTGAGAGTTTTACGTTTTCCATCGCCGACTGGGTCAACAGTTGGGTCGATGCGCTGGTGACCAACTACGGCGATGTGTTCCGGCACATCTCCGATACGTTGCTGTGGGCCATCGTTAACCTGGAAGGTTTGCTGCGCGCAGCGCCCTGGTGGTTGATGTTGCTGATTGTCGGCGGTATTGCCTGGCATGCCACTCGCAAGTGGTTCACCACCGTCGTGATCGTCGGCCTGCTGTTTCTGGTGGGCGCGGTCGGGCTGTGGGACAAGCTGATGCAAACCCTGGCGCTGATGATGGTGGCCACGGTGATCTCGGTGCTGATCGGCATTCCCCTGGGGATTCTGTCGGCCCGCAGCAACCGCCTGCGTTCGGTGCTGATGCCGCTGCTGGACATCATGCAGACCATGCCCAGCTTCGTGTACCTGATCCCGGTGTTGATGCTGTTCGGCCTGGGCAAGGTCCCGGCGATTTTCGCCACGGTGATCTACGCCGCACCGCCGCTGATTCGTCTCACCGACCTGGGCATTCGGCAGGTGGACGGTGAAGTCATGGAAGCGATCAACGCCTTCGGTGCCAACCGCTGGCAGCAACTGTTCGGCGTGCAACTGCCGCTGGCCCTGCCGAGCATCATGGCCGGGATCAACCAGACCACCATGATGGCCCTGTCGATGGTGGTGATCGCCTCGATGATCGGCGCCCGTGGCCTGGGTGAAGATGTACTGGTGGGCATCCAGACCCTCAACGTTGGACGCGGCCTTGAAGCCGGTCTGGCGATCGTGATTCTTGCCGTGGTCATCGACCGCATTACGCAAGCCTATGGTCGTCCACGGCATGAGGCGAGCAAATGACTACTGTCAGCAAAATTGAAGTCAAAAACGTATTCAAGATTTTCGGCAACCGCTCCAAGGATGCACTGGCGTTGATTGGCCAGGGCAAGACCAAGGACGAGGTGCTGGCCGAGACTGGTTGCGTGGTGGGTGTGAACGACCTGTCCCTGAGCGTCGACACCGGTGAAATCTTCGTGATCATGGGGCTGTCGGGCTCCGGCAAGTCGACCCTGGTGCGTCACTTCAACCGGCTGATCGACCCTACCAGCGGTGCGATCCTGGTGGACGGTGAAGACATCCTGCAACTGGACATGGAAGCCTTGCGCCAATTCCGCCGGCACAAGATCAGCATGGTGTTCCAGAGCTTTGGCCTGCTGCCTCACAAGAGTGTGCTGGACAACGTTGCCTACGGCCTGAAAGTGCGTGGCGAAACCAGGCAAGTGTGCGCCGAGCGTGCGCTGCACTGGATCGAAACCGTGGGCCTCAAGGGCTATGAAAACAAATACCCGCATCAACTTTCCGGCGGCATGCGTCAGCGTGTAGGCCTGGCCCGGGCGCTGGCGGCCGACACTGACATCATCCTGATGGACGAGGCGTTCAGTGCGCTCGACCCGCTGATCCGTGCCGAGATGCAAGACCAGTTATTGGAGCTGCAAAAGACCCTGCACAAGACGATCGTGTTCATTACCCACGACCTCGATGAGGCGGTGCGCATCGGCAACCGCATTGCGATCCTCAAGGACGGCAAGCTGATCCAGGTCGGCACGCCCCGCGAGATTTTGCATTCACCGGCGGATGAGTACGTGAACCGGTTTGTCCAGCGGCGGGTGGCGGTGGTTTGATCCGGTATTTGTGGTGAGTTGGCTGACGCTATCGCAGGCAAGCCAGCTCCCACATTTGGAATGCGTTTCCCCTGTGGAAGCTGGCTCGCTTGCGATGAGGCCAGTGAAGCTGCACAACAATTGCGAATTTCATGAAGAGGTCAACGATGTCCCAGGCTGAAAAAATCATCATCGCCGACGCCCCGATGCGTTGGCAGGACGTGGTCGCCGTGGCTCGCCACGGTGCGATCCTCGAACTCTCGGGCCAGGCCTGGGCTCGCATCGACAATGCCCAGGCCATCGTCCAGCGCATCGTCACCAGCGGCGAGCGCGCCTACGGCATCAACACCGGCCTGGGCGCCTTGTGCAACGTGTCGCTCAAGGACGAACAACTGAGCCGGCTGTCGCGCAATACCCTGCTCAGCCATGCCTGCGGCGTCGGTGCGCCACTGAGTGTGGAGCAAACCCGCGCGATCATTTGTGCGGCAATCATTAACTACAGCCACGGCAAATCCGGCTTGCATCCGCAGGTGGTGCATTCGCTGCTGGGGCTGCTCAACCATGGCATCACGCCGCAAGTGCCGTCCCAGGGGTCCGTGGGTTACCTGACCCACATGGCGCACATTGGCGTCGCCTTGCTCGGCGTCGGCGACGTCAGCTATCGAGGCCGTATCGTTCCCGCACACCAGGCGCTGGCTGAAGAAGGTTTGCAGCCGGTAGTGCTTGGCGCCAAGGACGGGCTGTGCCTGGTCAACGGCACGCCGTGCATGACCGGCCTCAGCAGCCTGGCCCTGGCCGATGCGCACCGCCTGCTGCAATGGGCCGACGTGATCGGTGCCATGAGCTTCGAAGGCCAGCGCGGCCAGATCGACGCCTTCGACGAAGAAATCATCGCGCTCAAGCCGCACCCGGGCATGCAGCAAGTGGGCATCAACCTGCGCGCGTTGCTGGACGGCAGCGAAGTGATCGCCAGCAGCAAAGGCATTCGTACCCAGGACGCCCTGAGCATCCGTTCGATTCCCCAGGTGCACGGCGCCGCCCGCGACCAACTGGAACACGCCACCCGGCAGATCGAAACCGAACTCAACGGCGCCACCGATAACCCGCTGGTGCTCGGCACGCCAGACAACTACCGCGTGGTGTCCCAGGCCAATCCCCACGGGCAGTCCGTGGCCCTGGCGGCAGACATGCTGGCCATCGCCATGGCCGAAATCGGCTCCATCGCCGAGCGTCGCCTGGACCGTCTGATCAACCCGCACGTCAGTGGTTTGCCGGCGTTCCTGGTAAGCAACCCCGGGGTCAACTCCGGGATGATGATCGTGCAGTACGTCGCCGCCTCGCTGTGCGGGCAAAACCGCCAGTTGGCGCAACCGGCGGTGCTCGACAACTTCGTCACCTCGGGCCTGCAGGAAGACCACCTGAGCATGGGCACCAACGCCGCGCTGAAGCTGTATTCGGTGCTGGAAAACGTCACCCAGATCCTCGCCATCGAGTACTTGCTGGCGGCCCAGGCGTTCGAGTTCCTCCAGGAGCAACGCTTCGGCGCCGGCACCGATGCCGCCTGGCGTTTGCTGCGCGAACACGTCCCGGCCTACGACCAGGACCGCTGGCTGGCGCCAGACATCGCAGCCACCGCCGCGTTGCTCAAGGACGCCGATTTACTGCAACGCACGCTACCGAATTTGCACTGACCTTTTCCCAACAATAACCAGCGTGCCAAGCCGACTGATCCTCTAAAAGAGCACAGCGGCGGATAACGGAAGCATCCGGAGCGACTGGTAGTTAACAACACTCTCAAAAGGAGCATGAATGTGACTGCGCTAAACCTGATTCCAGGCCAACTGAGCCTTGCCCAACTGCGGGCCATCTACCAGCAGCCGGTAACCCTCAGTCTGGATGACAGCGCCTCGGCCCAGATCGAAGCCAGTGTCGCCTGTGTGGAGCAGATTCTCGCCGAGAACCGCACCGCCTACGGCATCAACACCGGTTTCGGCCTGCTGGCCTCGACCCGCATTGCCAGCGAAGACCTGGAAAACCTCCAGCGTTCCCTGGTGCTGTCCCACGCCGCCGGCGTCGGTGAGCCCATCAGCGATGCGCTGGTACGGCTGGTCATGGTGCTCAAGGTCAACAGCCTGAGCCGGGGTTTTTCCGGGATTCGCCGGCAGGTCATCGACGCGCTGATCGCCCTGATCAATGCCGAGGTCTACCCGCACATTCCGCTGAAGGGTTCGGTGGGCGCCTCCGGTGACTTGGCACCATTGGCCCACATGTCGCTGGTGCTGCTGGGCGAAGGCAAGGCCCGCTACAAAGGCGAATGGCTGGAAGCTGCCGAAGCGCTGAAAGTTGCCGGCCTGACGCCGCTGACCCTGGCGGCCAAGGAAGGCCTGGCGCTGCTCAACGGCACCCAGGTTTCCACCGCTTATGCATTGCGTGGGCTGTTCGAGGGCGAAGATCTGTTCGCCGGAGCCCTGGCCTGTGGCGCCCTGACGGTGGAAGCCGTGCTGGGTTCGCGCTCGCCGTTCGACGCACGCATTCACGCTGCCCGGGGCCAACGCGGCCAGATCGACTCTGCGGCCGCGTATCGCGCCCTGCTGGGTGAAAGCAGCGAAGTGTCGCAATCCCACGAGAACTGCGACAAGGTCCAGGACCCGTACTCCCTGCGTTGCCAGCCACAAGTCATGGGCGCCTGCCTGACCCAGTTCCGCCAGGCGGCCGAAGTGCTGGTGGTGGAAGCCAACGCCGTGTCGGATAACCCGCTGGTGTTTGCGGCTGAAGGTGACGTGATTTCCGGTGGCAACTTCCACGCCGAACCGGTGGCCATGGCGGCGGACAACATGGCGCTGGCCATCGCGGAAATCGGCTCCCTGAGCGAGCGTCGCATCTCGTTGATGATGGACAAGCACATGTCGCAACTGCCGCCATTCCTGGTGGGCAACGGCGGTGTGAACTCCGGCTTCATGATCGCCCAGGTGACCGCGGCGGCATTGGCCAGCGAGAACAAGGCACTGGCGCATCCCCATAGCGTCGACAGCCTGCCGACGTCAGCCAACCAGGAAGACCACGTGTCGATGGCCCCGGCGGCGGGCAAGCGCCTGTGGGAAATGGCCGAGAACACCCGCGGTGTGCTGGCGGTGGAATGGTTGGCGGCTTGCCAGGGCCTGGACCTGCGCAATGGTTTGAAAACCTCGCCGGCGCTGGAAAAGGCGCGCGGGATCCTGCGCAGCAAAGTCGCGTTTTATGAGAAGGACCGCTTCTTTGCGCCGGACATCAATGCCGCCAGTGAGCTGCTGGCAACGCGTTGCCTGAACGAGTTGGTGCCGGCGAAGTTGTTGCCGAGCTTGTAAGAGCGACACCGATCCAGTGTGGGAGCTGTCGAGCCCCGGCGAGGCTGCGATGGCGCCGGAACAGGCAACACTTTCGTAGCCTGACCCACCGCTATCGCAGCCTCGCTGGGGCTCGACAGCTCCCACATTTGATCTTCTACAGATTCGAATTTTCTCAGGATAAAAATAATTAAGGACGAGAAATGCACCAGCAAGAAAAGACGTTAAAACGCGGGCTCTCCGCCCGACATATTCGCTTCATGGCCCTCGGTTCCGCGATCGGTACCGGGCTGTTCTACGGCTCTGCCTCCGCCATCCAGATGGCCGGCCCGGCCGTGCTCCTGGCCTACCTGATCGGTGGCGCCGCGGTGTTCATGGTCATGCGCGCCCTCGGCGAAATGGCCGTGCATAACCCGGTGTCCGGCTCCTTCGGCCAGTACGCCAGTACCTACCTGGGCCCGATGGCCGGCTTTATCCTCGGCTGGACCTACGCCTTTGAAATGATCATCGTCTGCCTCGCCGACGTCACCGCCTTCGGCATCTACATGGGCTTCTGGTTTCCCGAAGTCGCGCGCTGGGTCTGGGTGCTGGGCATCGTGTTGCTGATCGGCGGCCTGAACCTGTGCAACGTCAAAGTCTTTGGCGAAATGGAGTTCTGGCTGTCGCTGCTCAAGGTCGGTGCCATTGTCGCAATGATCCTCGGCGGCTTCGGCATCATGCTGTTCGGTATTCACTCGGCGGGCGAAGCGCCCGCTACCGGCCTCAGCAACCTGTGGGCCCACGGCGGCTTCATGCCGAACGGCGTGGGTGGCTTGATCGCGTCCTTCGCGGTGGTGATGTTTGCGTTTGGCGGCATCGAAATCATCGGCATCACCGCCGGCGAAGCCAAGGACCCGCAGCGGGTGATCCCCAAGGCAATCAACGCCGTGCCGCTGCGTATCCTGCTGTTCTACGTGCTGACGTTGTTTGTGCTGATGGCGATCTACCCGTGGCCGCAGATCGGCAGCCAGGGCAGCCCGTTCGTGCAGATCTTCAGCAACCTGGGGATAGGCTCGGCGGCGACCATCCTTAACATTGTGGTGATCTCGGCCGCCGTCTCGGCCATCAACAGCGACATTTTCGGCGCCGGTCGCATGATGTATGGCCTGGCCCAGCAAGGGCAGGCGCCCAAGGGTTTTGCCCAACTGTCGAGCCAGGGCGTGCCGTGGATGACCGTAGTGGTGATGGGCGCCGCGTTGCTCGGCGGTGTGGTGCTCAATTACCTGATCCCGGAAAACGTGTTCCTGGTCATCGCCTCGATTGCGACCTTCGCCACGGTGTGGGTATGGCTGATGATCCTGGTCACCCAGGTGGCCATGCGTCGCTCGATGACCAGGGAACAGATTGCCGAGCTGAAATTCCCGGTGCCGTTCTGGCCCTACGCGCCAGCGGCCGCCATCGTGTTCATGCTGTTCATCTTCGGCGTGCTGGGTTACTTCCCGGACACCCAGGCCGCTCTTATGGTCGGCGCCGTGTGGATCGTCTTGCTGATCGTCGCCTATCTGCTGTGGGTCAAGCCCGCCGCCGGGCAAACGGCCAAGGTCCACTACGACCCGGCTTTGTCTCATCGATAACCTAATGGAGGCGTTGATGAAAACGCTTTGGCAACACTGCCACGTTGCAACCATGGCCCAGGGCAACTACTCGATCATCGAGGACGCCGCCATTGTTACCTCGGGCACGCTCATCGAGTGGATCGGCCCGCGCGCCGATCTGCCGGATGCGAACTACGCAACCACCCATGACCTGCAAGGGGCGTGGGTCACGCCCGGGCTGATCGACTGCCACACCCACACGGTGTTCGGCGGCAATCGCAGCGGCGAGTTCGAGCAGCGGCTGCAAGGCGTGAGCTACGCCGAGATCGCAGCGGCCGGTGGCGGTATTGCCAGCACCGTGCGCGCCACGCGTGCGGCGAGCGAAGATGAACTGTTTGCCAGCGGCCACAAGCGCCTGCGCAGTTTGCTGCGCGACGGTGTAACCACCGTCGAGATCAAGTCCGGCTACGGCCTGGACCTGGCCAGCGAGCGCAAGATCCTGCGGGTGATCCGTCGCCTCGGCGCCGAGTTGCCGGTCAGTGTGCGCAGCACCTGCCTGGCGGCGCATGCGTTGCCGCCGGAGTACGTGGACCGGGCCGATGCCTACATCGATCACATCTGCACCGAAATGCTCCCGGCGCTGGCAGCGGAAGGCCTGGTGGACGCGGTCGACGCCTTCTGTGAGTACCTGGCGTTCTCACCGGAGCAGGTGGAGCGCGTGTTCATCGCCGCCCGGAAACTTGGCTTGCCGGTAAAGCTGCACGCCGAACAGTTGTCGTCCCTGCATGGCTCCAGCCTGGCGGCGCGGTACCAGGCGCTGTCGGCGGACCACCTGGAATTCATGACCGAGGAAGACGCCATCGCCATGGCCGCTTCCGGCACCGTCGCGGTGCTGCTGCCGGGCGCGTTCTACTTCCTGCGGGAAACCCAGTTGCCGCCGATGGATGCCCTGCGCAAGCACGGCGTGAAGATCGCGATCGCCAGCGACCTCAACCCGGGCACCTCGCCGGCGTTGTCGGTGCGCTTGATGCTGAACATGGCCTGCACCCTGTTCCGCATGACCCCGGAAGAAGCCCTGGCCGGCGCCACGCAACACGCGGCCACCGCCCTGGGCCTGGGCAACAGCCATGGCTCGCTGGAAGTGGGCAAGGTCGCGGATTTTGTCGCCTGGCAGATTGATCGTCCCGCCGACCTGGCCTACTGGCTGGGTGGCGAGCTGGATAAACGCGTCGTGCGCCACGGCGTCGAAGTCACCGTTTAAGGAGTACCGCTGTGGATAAGGTTCTGAACTTCAAACAAGGCCGTGTGCCGCTGCTGATCAGCATGCCCCACGCGGGGCTGCGCCTGACGCCGGCGGTGCAAGCCGGGCTGATCCCCGAGGCGCAAAGCCTGCCGGACACCGACTGGCACATTCCCACGCTGTATGACTTCGCCGAAGCGCTGGGCGCCAGCACTCTGGCGGCGGAGTATTCGCGCTTTGTCATCGACCTGAACCGGCCTTCAGACGACAAGCCGCTGTACGTTGGCGCAACCACCGGCCTGTACCCGGCGACACTGTTTGACGGTGTGCCGCTGTTCCGCGAAGGCCTGGAACCGTCCAAGGCCGAGCGCGCCACGTACCTGGAGCAGGTGTGGACGCCGTATCACCGCACTCTGCAAAACGAACTGGCCCGGCTCAAGGCCGAGTTCGGTTATGCGCTGCTGTTTGATGCGCATTCGATCCGCTCGGTGATCCCGCACCTGTTCGAAGGCAAGCTGCCGGACTTCAACCTCGGCACCTTCAACGGCGCGGCCTGCGATCCGCAGCTGGCCAGCGAACTGGAAGCCATCTGTGCCGGCCACCCGCAGTACAGCCATGTGCTCAACGGGCGCTTCAAGGGCGGGCACATCACCCGTCACTACGGCAACCCGGCCGAGAACATCCACGCCGTGCAGCTGGAGTTGGGGCAGTGCACCTACATGGAAGAGTTTGAGCCCTTCCGTTATCGCGCCGACCTGGCCGAGCCGACGCGGGTGGTGTTGAAGGAACTGCTGGAAGGGTTCCTGGCGTGGGGCAAGCGGCATTACTCCTGAGTGGCGTCGCTGCTGAGATAGCTTTCGCGAGCAAGCCCGCTCCCACATTCGACCGTGTTTCTTCAGGAGGAACACGGTCGAATGTGGGAGCGGGCTTGCTCGCGAAGAGGCCCTCAACAGCAACACACCTCCCAAGTCGTCTGTGTGCAAATCCCTGTCGCCACAGTTCGCTTTGATCAAGGTCTCGCTGGGTAAGGTGTTGGGCACGGCGCGTCAGACGCCACTCCCACAATAAAAACTGCCGAGTGAGACCGCATCGATGAAAAGACTGTTCAACCGTTGTCTGTTGATTCTCACCGGCGCCGCACTCTTGAGCGCCAATGCGATGGCTGCCGACCCGGCCTCGTGCAAGGTCGTGCGCATGGGCGTGGTCAGCTGGACTGACGTGATCGCCACCAGCGGCATGGCCGACGTGCTGCTCAATGGCCTGGGCTATGACAGCAAGCAAACCAGCGCCGTGCAGCAGATCATCTTTGCCGGCATCCGCGACAAGCGCCTGGATATATTCCTGGGCTACTGGAAACCGGCGATGGACAACAACATCGCGCCATTCCTCGCGGCCAAGCAGGTCAAGGTGTTCGACAAGCCGAGCCTGTCCGACGCCCAGGCGACGCTGGCGGTGCCGCAGTACGTTGCCGACGCCGGCTTGAAAACCTTTGCCGACATTGCCCGCTTCAAGGACAAGCTGGGCGGCAAGATCTATGGCATCGAGCCGGGCAGCGGTGCCAATACCGATATCCAGAAAATGATCGACAGCAACCGCTTTGGCCTCGGCGGCTTCAAGCTGGTGGCGTCCGGCGAGGCAGGCATGCTGGCGGCGGTGCAGCGGGCAGTGAATCGCAAGGAGTTCGTGGTGTTTGTCGGCTGGACCCCGCACCCGATGAACATCAACATGAAAATGGCGTACCTGACCGGCAGTGAAGATGTGTTCGGTGCCAACGAAGGCATGGCCACGGTCTCCACGGTGACGGCGCCGGATTACGCCGAACGTTGCCCCAATGTGACACGCCTGCTGGAGAACCTGACCTACACCGCGGCCCAGGAAAGCCAGTTGATGGTGCCGATCATGGACCGCAAGACGCCGCAGGATGTGGCCAGACAGTGGCTGCGCGACAATCCCGAGGATTTGCAGCGCTGGCTGGCGGGTGTAACGACCCTGGATGGAAAAGACGGCGTGGCGGCGGTGCAGGCCAGCCTCAAGCCCTGAGCAAATGAAGATCAAAATGTGGGAGCGGGCTTGCTCGCGAATGCGGTGGGTCAGCCACACAAGTATTGACTGATACACCGCATTCGCGAGCAAGCCCGCTCCCACATTGGATTCGTGGCGGCTGTTAAATCCTTATCTTCAGGACGATCCTTCGATGTCCCATTACCCGATTTCCGCGCAGATGTGCGCCTTCGTCGAAAAAACCGAATCCTTCACCAGCGACGACACATCGCTGGCCGGATTGCGCCGAGGCTATGACCGCATGTGCCAGGCGTTCACCCCGGCGCGGCCCGAAGGGTTACAGGTGTCAGACGTTTCCCTGGGGGGCGTGGGCGTACGCATTTATCAACCGGCGACGCCAACCCCTGATAGCGGCTGGCCATGCATCCTTTATATGCACGGTGGCGGCTGGGTGGTCGGCGGCCTGGATTCCCATGACTTCATGTGTGCTGAGCTGGCCGACTCACTGCAAGTGCTGGTCATCGCCATCGATTACCGCCTGGCACCCGAACACCCGTTTCCGGCCGCCTTTGAGGATTGCCGTGCGGTCTGGCAGGCGATCCAGGTGGGCGAAGCGCCCCAGCCGATCAACCTTCGGCGTCTGGTGGTGGCTGGTGACAGCGCCGGCGGTAACCTGGCGGCGGCCCTGTGCCTGGGCCTGCGGGATGACCATCAGCCGCAGCCCCTGGCGCAAGTCCTGATCTACCCCGGCCTGGGCGGCCCCGCCGACCTGCCGTCCCGCCGCGATTGCGTCGACGCGCCGCTGCTCAGTACCGCCGACACCGAGTGCTACCTCGCCCTTTACCTGCGTGGGCCGGACAAGCCGTCGCCCTACGCCATGCCATTGCTGGCCGTGGATTTCAGCGGGTTGCCGCAGGCTTTGATCGCTGTCGCCCAGTTCGACCCGTTGCGGGACGACGGCATGCTCTACGCCGAACGCCTGCAAGGCGCCGGGGTGGCGGCCACGCTGTATCCCGGCAAAGGCCTGGTTCACGGCTGCCTGCGGGCCCGGGGCCAGGTGTTGGAGGTCGACCGGCTGTACGTTTATCTGCTGGACTACCTGCGTGGTGTTCTGCTGACACAGGTCTAGGTCCACGAGGACATGCTCATTGCACAATTCGGGTTTATGATGCCAGACGGCAAAATAATAGACGTCCCCCCAGGGATGAACTCGACCCCTTACGGAGCGCGCAATGCAGACTTTGTACCCGCAGATCAAACCCTACGCCCGGCACGATCTGGCCGTCGATGAAACCCACGTCCTGTACGTCGACGAAAGCGGTTCCCCGGAAGGCTTGCCCGTTGTGTTCATCCATGGCGGCCCCGGCGCCGGGTGTGATGCCAATAGCCGCTGCTATTTCGATCCTAATCTGTACCGAATTGTTACTTTTGATCAGCGTGGCTGCGGGCGCTCCACCCCACGGGCCAGCCTGGAAAACAACACCACCTGGGACCTGGTGGCCGACCTTGAGCGGATTCGCGAACACCTGGGCATCGAAAAATGGGTGCTGTTCGGCGGTTCCTGGGGCTCGACCCTGGCCCTGGCCTACGCGCAAACCCACCCGGAGCGTGTGCACGGCCTGATCGTGCGGGGCATTTTCCTGGCCCGCCCCCAGGACATTCAGTGGTTCTACCAGGCTGGCGCCAGCCGCCTGTTCCCCGATTACTGGCAGGACTACCTGGCGCCTATCCCGGCGGAGGAGCGGCACGACCTGCTCAGCGCCTACCACAAGCGCCTGACCGGCAACGACCAGATCGCCCAGATGCACGCCGCCAAGGCCTGGTCCACGTGGGAAGGGCGCATGTTGGGCCTGTGCCCGAACCCGCAATTGATCGAGCGTTTCTCCGAACCCCAGCGCGCCCTGTCGATTGCCCGTATCGAATGCCATTACTTCACCAATAACTCGTTCCTTGAACCTGACCAGTTGATCCGCGACATGCACAAGATCGCCCACCTGCCTGGCGTAATCGTGCATGGCCGCTACGATATGATCTGCCCGCTGGACAATGCCTGGGAGCTGCATCAGGCCTGGCCCAACAGTGAGCTGCAGATCATCCGCGAGGCCGGCCATGCGGCTTCCGAACCTGGAATTACCGATGCGCTGGTGCGTGCGGCGAGTGAAATGGCACGGCGCCTGCTTGATTTGCCGCCTGAAGAAGCATGAAGGGCCTTTTGCAACGGGTGCGCGGCGCCCGGGTCGAGGTAGAAGGGCAGGTGGTCGGGGCGATAGACCAGGGTTTGCTGGTGCTGGTGGCTGTCGAGCCTTCGGATACGCAAGCCAGCGCCGACAAGCTGCTGCATAAGCTGCTTAACTATCGGGTGTTCAGCGACGACGAGGGCAAGATGAACCTGTCCTTGAAAGACATTGGCGGCGGTTTGCTGCTGGTGTCGCAGTTCACCCTGGCGGCAGACACCAAGAGTGGGCTGAGGCCGAGCTTCTCCACGGCGGCACCGCCGGCGTTGGGCGAGGCGCTTTTCGACTATCTGCTGTTACAAGCGCAACAATTGCATGGCACGGTAGCGGCAGGGCGTTTTGGCGCTGATATGCAGGTGCATTTGGTCAATGATGGGCCGGTCACCTTCCTGTTACAGACGTGAATGTACTGAAAACGACTTGTGATGCCCAAAAAACCGGGTTTTCGCTACAAATACTTCGCTGACCCTGATGCGTTGTCACGCGGGCTACTAGATAATCGCGCGCTACGGGGATCAGCGTTAATTGGTCCATTTTTGACTTAGGTAGAGACTTGTCCGATAGCCATTGGGGAATCATTTAGCCCCATGGGAGTCGGAACAATGCTCGCCAACCTGGCATATAGATAGCTGGCCGTTGGTTTTTTGATCTGTTTTCGGCGAGGGTTGCTCGTGATTGTTAGTCCCTGTAATGCACCAAAATTGTCTGCCAAACGGTTACGAAACGTACTGGTGACGGGCTCTGCCCTGTTTTGCCTGTTCGGCGCGGGTCAACTGTGGGCATTCAGTCTGGATGATGTGTCGGCCAAGGCAAAAGAGCTGGCCGGGCAGAAATACGAAGCGCCGCGCAGCAATTTGCCGAACGAATTCCGCGAAATGAAATTCGCTGATTACCAGAAAATTCGTTTCCGCAACGAAAAAGCCGAGTGGGCCGATCAGAACACCCCGTTCAAGCTGTCCTTCTACCACCAGGGTATGCATTTCGATACACCGGTGAAAATCAACGAAGTCACCGCCGACAGCGTTCAGGAAATCAAGTACGACCCGTCCCGCTTCGATTTCGGCGACGTCAAGTTTGATCCCAAATCCACCGAACAGCTGGGTTATGCCGGTTTCCGTGTGCTGTACCCGATCAACAAGGGTGACAAGCAAGACGAAATCATGACCATGCTCGGCGCCAGCTATTTCCGCGTCGTGGGCAAGGACCAGGTCTACGGCCTGTCTGCCCGCGGCATGGCGATCGACACCGCGTTGCCGTCCGGCGAAGAATTCCCGCGTTTCACCGAGTTCTGGATCGAGCGTCCAAAACCGGGTGAGAAACAGCTGGTGATCTACGCCCTGCTGGATTCGCCGCGGGCCACCGGCGCTTATCGCCTGATCCTGCGCCCGGGTACCGACACCATCGTCGACGTCAAATCCCAGATGTACCTGCGTGACAAGGTCACCAAGCTGGGCATCGCCCCGCTGACCAGCATGTTTCTGTTCGGCGCCAACCAGCCGTCCAAGGTCCTCAACTACCGTCGCGAGCTGCACGATTCCAGCGGCCTGTCGATCCATGCCGGCAACGGCGAGTGGATCTGGCGCCCACTGAACAACCCCAAACACCTGTCGGTCAGCAACTTCACCGTGGAAAACCCGCGTGGTTTCGGCCTGCTGCAACGCGGCCGCAACTTCAGCCACTACGAAGACCTCGACGACAACTACGACAAGCGCCCAAGCGCCTGGATCGAGCCTGAAGGCGATTGGGGCAAGGGCTCCGTCGACCTGGTAGAGATTCCGACCGCCGATGAAACCAACGACAACATCGTTGCGTTCTGGAGCCCGGAAACACTGCCGGAGCCAGGCAAGCCGCTGGACGTTGCCTACCGCCTGCACTGGACATTGCAAGACGCCGAGTTCCATTCGCCAGAAAGCGCCTGGGTCAAGCAGACCCTGCGTTCCACCGGCGACGTCAAGCAATCCAACCTGATCCGTCAGCCAGACGGCAGCGTGGCTTACCTGGTGGACTTCGAGGGCCCGTCCCTGAAGAAACTGCCAGCTGACGCACCGGTTCGCAGCCAGGTCAGCGTGGGCGACAACGCCGAAATCGTTGAAAACAGCGTGCGCTACAACCCACACACCCAAGGCTGGCGCCTGACCCTGCGCATGAAGATCAAGGACGCAGGCAAGCCGACTGAAATGCGCGCTGCTCTGGTTCAGGACATCGTGCAGCCGGAACCGGAGAAGGTTTCGACCCAAGTGTTGAAAGCCGACAAAGTACTGGCTAAACAGCACGAGAAAGCGGCCAAGAAAGACGCCAAGGACAAGGACGCCAAGCAGCCGGAAGCGGCTGCCCCAGCCACACCACTCCCTACCCAGGATCAGGCCAAGACAGAGCAAGTCCTGACCGAAACCTGGAGCTATCAGTTGCCTGCCGATGAGTAATTCTCAAGTCCAGCCAGAGACTCTTGCCGAGTACCTGGCGCATCTACCGATGACCGATGAGCAGCGCGCCGAACTGGCGGGCTGCGAGTCCTTCAGTGAATTGCACAAGCGCCTGTCATCGTCCACGTTCGACGCGCCTGCCGACGCTGCCCAGGCATCGGTAGGCGCCCGGCTGACCCTCAACACTGCCGAAGAGCTGCAAGACGCCGAAATGCTGGTGCTCGACGCCAGCGGCCGGGTTTGCCTCAAGGCCACGCCGCCGATCCGTCGGACCAAGGTCGTGCCTGAGCCGTGGCGCACCAATATCCTGGTGCGTGGCTGGCGCCGCCTGACCGGCCGCACCAATCCACCGGCACCGCCGAAGGATGAGCGCGTGCTGCCGGCTGCCCGCTGGCGCACCGTCGGTTCGATCCGTCGCTATATCCTGCTGGTGCTGATGCTCGGCCAGACGATCGTTGCCGGCTGGTACATGAAAGGCATCATGCCGTACCAGGGCTGGTCCTTCGTCGACTTTGACGAGATCCGCAACCAGACCCTGCTGCAAACCGCGACCCAGGTACTGCCTTACGCCCTGCAAACCAGCATCCTGGTGCTGTTCGGGATTCTGTTCTGCTGGGTCTCGGCCGGTTTCTGGACCGCGCTGATGGGCTTCCTGGAACTGCTGACCGGTCACGATAAATACCGTATCTCCGGTAAAAGTGCCGGTGACGAGCCGATTCCGAAAGACGCCCGCACCGCCCTGGTCATGCCGATCTGCAACGAAGACGTGCCCCGGGTATTTGCCGGCCTGCGCGCGACGTTCGAATCGGTGGCTGCCACCGGTGACCTGGACCGTTTCGACTTCTTCGTCCTCAGCGACAGCAACGAGGCCGACATCTGCATCGCCGAGCAGCAAGCCTGGCTCGACGTGTGCCGCGAAGCCGGTGGCTTCGGCAAGATCTTCTATCGCCGCCGTCGCCGTCGCGTCAAACGCAAGAGCGGCAACCTCGACGACTTCTGCCGTCGTTGGGGCGGTGACTACAAGTACATGGTGGTGCTCGACGCCGACAGCGTGATGAGCGGCGAATGCCTGACCAGCCTGGTGCGCCTGATGGAAGCCACGCCGGATGCCGGGATTATCCAGACCGCGCCACGTGCGTCGGGCATGGATACCCTGTATGCGCGCATGCAGCAGTTCGCCACCCGGGTGTACGGCCCGCTGTTTACCGCCGGTCTGCACTTCTGGCAGCTGGGTGAATCCCACTACTGGGGTCACAACGCGATCATCCGCATGAAGCCGTTTATCGAGCACTGCGCCCTGGCGCCGTTGCCGGGTAAAGGTGCGTTTGCCGGTGCGATTCTTTCCCACGACTTCGTTGAAGCTGCGCTGATGCGCCGCGCCGGCTGGGGCGTGTGGATTGCCTACGACTTGCCGGGCAGCTACGAAGAGCTGCCGCCGAACCTGCTGGACGAACTCAAGCGTGACCGTCGCTGGTGCCACGGCAACCTGATGAACTTCCGCCTGTTTTTGGTAAAAGGCATGCACCCGGTGCACCGTGCGGTGTTCCTCACCGGCGTGATGTCGTACCTGTCGGCACCGTTGTGGTTCTTCTTCCTGGTGCTGTCCACGGCCTTGCTGGCGGTCAACACACTGATGGAGCCGCAGTACTTCATGGCGCCGCGCCAGTTGTATCCGTTGTGGCCACAATGGCATCCGGACAAGGCGGTGGCGCTGTTCTCCACCACCATCGTGCTGCTGTTCCTGCCTAAATTGCTGAGCATCATCCTGATCTGGGCCAAGGGCGCGAAAGAGTTCGGCGGCAAGTTCAAGGTGACCCTGTCGATGCTGCTGGAGATGCTGTTCTCCATGTTGCTGGCGCCGGTGCGGATGATTTTCCACACCCGTTTCGTACTGGCCGCGTTCCTCGGCTGGGCGGCGACCTGGAACTCGCCACAGCGTGACGACGACTCCACGCCATGGAGCGAGGCAGTCAAGCGCCACGGTCCGCAGACCCTGCTCGGCTTCTTCTGGGCGCTGCTGGTGGTGTGGTTGAACCCAAGCTTCCTGTGGTGGCTGGTGCCAATCGTCGGTTCGCTGATGCTGTCGATTCCGGTGTCGGTGATTTCCAGCCGGGTCAAATTGGGCCTCAAGTCTCGCGACGAGAGCCTGTTCCTGATCCCCGAGGAATACAATCCGCCCCAGGCGCTGTTGTCGACCGACAAGTACACCCACGAAAACCGTTGGCATGCGCTCAATGACGGTTTTGTGCGGGCGGTGGTCGATCCGCAGCAGAACGCCCTGGCGTGCGCCTTGGCAACTTCCCGTCACGGGCAGGCGGAGCCGATTGAATGGCTGCGTGTTGATCGGGTTCGCCACGCGTTGAAAGTCGGCCCGGCCGGCCTCAACAACGGTGAACGCCTGGCCTTGCTCAGCGACCCGGTCGCCCTGGCACGCTTGCACGAGCAGGTCTGGAGCGAAGGCCACGCCGAGTGGCTGAGCGCCTGGCGCGAATCGGTCAAGGCCGATCCGCATGCGCCATTGCTGCCATTGAAGCCGCTGTCGTCCCAGGCTCAACCGGCCTGATTCCGACGCCCCCGAGGTGCCACCTCGGGGGCGTTTGCGATAACCGTCCTACGTTGTTTTTCCCTTCTGCTGCATCGCGCTAACTCCTTGTTATTTCGAAACAAAAGACCCTTCTCCGAGGCATATTGCCGTGCCTGCGAGTGGGTTAGCATCGCCCCCCAAATCTGACTCGAAGCCTGCGGCTTACGCGAACTTGCGCGTGGCCGGGTGTGGGAGTGTTTAATGGAACAGGGGCTTTTTTCATGATCAAAAGGTATTTGTCGATGCTGCTGCTCGGCATCGTCACATTTTCCCACGGTTACCTGGCGCATGCCGGAGCCATAGATGAGGCCGTTCGGCGGGGTGTGTTGAAAGTCGGCACCAATCCGGCCTACGTGCCCTTTGAGATGACCGACAAGAAAGGCCGGATCGTCGGGTTTGAAATTGACCTGCTCCGGGAGATGAGCAAGGGGCTGGGGGTCAAGCTGGAGCTGGTTTCGGTACCGTATATCGACCTGATTCCCGGCCTGCTGGCCAGCCGGTTCGACCTGATCGGCAGCGGCATGACTGTCACGCAGGAGCGCAACCTGACCCTCAATTTCAGCGACTCGTTCATCATCGTCGGCCAGACCGTGCTGCTGAACCCTCGGTTGGCCGACAAGGTCCAGAGCATCGAGGACTTGAACGAGGCCGGTTACCGGATCGTGGCCGCCGAAGGCACCACAGGCGAGGCGGCGGCGAAAAGGTTTCTCGGCACTGCACGGCTGCGCAGTTTTCCAACACCTGAAGAAGGCGTGCGCCAGGTGGTGGAGGGCAAGGCCGATGCGTTTATCCATGATGCGCCGTATAACCTGATCGCCATTACCAAGCCCCAGAACAGTGCGCTGTTGGCGCTGGAGCAACCCTTCACCTACGAGCCCCTGGCGTTCGGCTTGAAAAAGGGCGATTACGACAGCCTCAACTGGATCAATCATTTCCTCAACCAGGTGGCCCAGGACGGCACCTACGATCGGCTGCATGACAAGTGGTTCAAGGACTCGGGCTGGATGGCGGAAGTGGACTGGTAGTCATAACTGCTTACACATCAAGCAATTGGCTGGGCCGTGGGTCGAGGTGTCTAGCCATGCCTTTCTCTGCACGGTTGTGGGGCTTTTCTGTCATACCTTGGCAACAAATCCCGGCGAAACCTTTGTACCCGGCGGTGAGTGAGTTAGGATCGCACCCCGAAATGGTGCAGCCCTTTTGCGCGCCGACCTCACAAGAAAATGAGTTCAGGGGACTTGATGATGAAAAAGTATCTTTCGATGCTGCTGCTGGGTGTCACCGCACTGGTGGCGGTCAACGCGGCACATGCCGGCGCCATCGATGATGCGGTCAAGCGCGGTACGCTGAAAGTCGGCATGGACCCGACCTACATGCCGTTCCAGATGACCAACAAACGCGGCGAAATCATCGGCTTTGAAGTCGACATCCTCAAAGCCATGGCCAAGTCGATGGGCGTGAAGTTCGAGCCGATTTCCACCGGTTACGACGGCATCATCCCGGCCCTGTTGACCGACAAGTTCGACATGATCGGCAGCGGCATGACCCTGACCCAGGAACGCAACCTGCGCCTGAACTTCAGCGAACCGTTCATCGTGGTCGGCCAGACCCTGCTGATCCGCAAGGAGCTGGAGGGCACCATCAAGTCCTACAAAGACCTGAATGACGAGAAATACCGCCTGACCTCCAAGCTCGGCACCACCGGCGAGATGGTGGCCAAGAAGCTGATCTCCAAAGCCAAGTACCACGGCTATGACAACGAGCAGGAAGCTGTTCTGGACGTGGTCAACGGCAAGGCTGACGCCTTCGTCTATGACGCCCCGTACAACGTGGTGGCCGTGAACAAGGTCGGCGCCGGCAAACTGGTGTTCCTTGATCAGCCGTTCACCTTTGAACCCCTGGCGTTCGGCCTGAAGAAGGGCGACTACGACAGCATCAACTTCATCAACAACTTCCTGCACCAGATCCGCAACGACGGCACCTACGATCGCATCCATGACAAGTGGTTCAAGAGCTCTGAGTGGCTCAAGGACATGGAATAAAAGCTGACCTGCATTGATCGTTCCCACGCTCCGCGTGGGAATGCAGCCCGTGACGCTCTGCGTCACAAAGCGGACGCTGAGCGTCCAGTGAGGCATTCCCACGCAGAGCGTGGGAACGATCTCGACATATCCCGGAACCCGTAATGAAACAGAAAAAAGCCCAATGGCCCTGGCACCTGCTGACGGTGCTGGTGCTGGTCGGCCTGGCCGGCGCGTTGTATTACGCCACCTCGCTGATGTCCTACGAATGGCGCTGGAACCGCGTGCCGCAGTACTTCGTCTACCAGGCCGAAGAATCCCAGCGTGCGTCGGACATTTCCACCGTCAGCGAGCTGGTGCGCAAGGGCGATGTGGCTGACGTCACCCTGCGTAATGACGAGGGCGACGAACAGCACCTGACCGTGGCCGAGAACAGCCTGCAAGTGGCCAAGGGCGATGACGTGGCCGAGGGCGATGTGGTCGGCGTCACCCGGCATTGGGCTGCAGGCCCTCTGCTGTGGGGCTTGTGGACTACGTTGTGGCTATCGGTGGTGTCCGGGGTGCTGGGACTGTTGATCGGCCTGGCTACCGGATTGTGTCGCCTGTCGAACAACCCAACTTTACGCGATCTGTCGACGATCTACGTCGAACTGGTGCGCGGTACGCCGTTGTTGGTGCAGATCTTCATTTTCTATTTCTTTATCGGCACGGTGCTCAACCTGTCCCGGGAATTCGCCGGGATCGCCGCGCTTTCGCTGTTTACCGGTGCCTATGTGGCGGAAATCATCCGCGCCGGCGTGCAGTCGATTGCCCGTGGGCAGAATGAGGCGGCACGTTCCCTGGGGCTCAGTGCCGGTCAGTCGATGCGCCACGTGGTGTTGCCGCAAGCCTTCAAGCGCGTGCTGCCGCCCCTGGCCGGGCAATTTATCAGCCTGGTCAAGGACACGTCCCTGGTGTCGGTGATCGCGATTACCGAGCTGCTCAAAAGCGGCCGCGAGGTCATCACCACCTCGTTCTCGCCATTCGAAATCCTGTTCTGCGTCGCAGGCCTGTACCTGCTGATCAACCTGCCGCTGTCGAAAATCGCCAGCCGGCTTGAGCGGAGGCTCGCGCAAAGTGATTGAAGTCCGCGATCTGGTAAAAGTCTTCGACACCCGTGGCCACGTCGTGCGCGCGGTGGATAACGTGACCACGCAGGTGGCCAGGGGTGAAGTGCTGGTGGTGATCGGCCCGTCCGGTTCCGGCAAGTCGACGTTCCTGCGCTGCCTTAACGGCCTGGAGGAATTCGATTCCGGCTCGGTAAGCATCGACGGCCTGCAACTGGCAGACCCGAAGACCGACGTGAACGCCTACCGCCGTGAAGTCGGCATGGTGTTCCAGCACTTCAACCTGTTCCCCCACATGACCGTGCTGGAAAACCTCTGCCTGGCGCAAAAAGTCGTGCGCAAGCGCGGCAAGAAAGAGCGCGAGGCCAAGGCCCTGGCGCTCCTGGAGAAAGTCGGCATTGCCCAGAAAGCCCACGAGTTCCCGTCGCGGCTTTCCGGTGGCCAGCAGCAACGCGTCGCGATTGCCCGCGCGCTGGCGATGGAGCCCAAGGTGATGCTGTTTGACGAGCCCACCTCGGCCCTGGACCCGGAAATGGTCGGCGAAGTGCTGGACGTGATGAAGACCCTGGCCCTGGAAGGCATGACCATGGTCTGCGTCACCCATGAAATGGGCTTTGCCCGGGAAGTGGCTGATCGCGTGCTGTTCTTCGATCACGGCAAACTGTTGGAGGACGCCGCCCCGGCGCAATTCTTCGATGCGCCGAAGGACCCTCGCGCCCAAGCCTTCCTGCGCCAGGTTCTATAAATGCGTGGGAATGTTTCTTGTGGCGAGGGAGCTTGCTCCCGCTGGGCCGCGTAGCGGCTCCAAAAAAAGATAGGAGCGCTGCGCACTCCAGCGGGAGCAAGCTCCCTCGCCACAGGTTGGGTTTTTTCAGACCTTGAACTTGCCCACCCACACCTGCAAATCCGCCCCCAGGCGCGCCAGTTCGACACTGGCCGCCGCAGTGTCCTGACTCGCGGCCCAGGTCTGTTCCGATACATCCTTGACCTTCAACACGCTGCGGTTGATCTCCTCGGCGACCGCGGTTTGTTCCTCGGCGGCAGCGGCAATCTGCGGGTTCATCTCCTGAATCACTGACACGGTACGGGTGATGCCAGCCAGAGCCTCTCCTGCGCGGCGGGTCAGTTGCACGCTGTTGTCGGTGAGGCTGCGACTGTTGTCCATAATGTCCGCCACCTGCTGCGTGCCCCGGTGCAGGCCGCTGATCAACTCCTCGATTTCCTCGGCCGACTGCTGGGTGCGTTGTGCCAGGCTGCGCACTTCATCGGCGACCACGGCAAACCCCCTGCCGGCTTCGCCTGCGCGGGCCGCCTCGATCGCGGCGTTGAGGGCCAGCAAGTTGGTCTGTTCCGATACCGACTTGATCACCTCCAGCACGCTGCCGATCTTCCGGCTTTCCTGTTGCAGGCCTTGCATGGCCTGGCTTGAACGAGCCATCTCCTGAGCCAGGTGCTCGATGTGGGTAATGGCCTCAGCCACCACCTGATCGCCCTGGCCCGCCTGCCGGTCGGCCTCGGCAGCAGCCAGCGACGCTTGCTCGGCATGGCGCGCAACTTCTTGGGAGGTGGCGAGCATCTCGTTCATGGCGGTGGCCACCTGTTCGGTTTCCTGCTTCTGGCCGTCGACCCCGTCGCGGGTTTGCTCGGTGACCGCCGAGAGTTGCTCGGCGGCGCTGGCGATCTGCTGGGCGCTGTCGCCGATGCCGCTGATCAAGCCCCGCAGGTTGAGGGTCATTTGCCCGATGCTGCGCTGCAACTGCCCCAGTTCATCCTGGCGCGAGGCCTGGATGTCGTGGCTCAGGTCACCTTCGGCAAACCGGTTGGCCACGGACAGGGCCTGGCGCAGTGGTGCGACGATCTGGCCGGCGATCAACCAGGCGGCCACGACGCCGAGCAACAGCGCCGCTGCAGTAACGTTGAGCAGCAGGGTGCGGGCGAGGCTGGCTTCGTTGTCACGCTTGGCGGTCTGGTCCTGGCTCAGCAGGTCGCTTTCCGTGAGCAATTGATCCAGCCACTGTTCAAGCTGGTTCTGGGTGGTCTCGGCGCTGAGTTGGGCGTCCTTGAGGCGTGTCAGGTGAGTCCGAAAGTCGAGCAGGACTTTTTTCAGGGCGCTGGCGTCAACCGGCAGCGCGCCTACCGCCGCCTGGGCGCCATCCAGGGCCAGTAGCGCATCACTCACGTCCTTGGCATAGGCGTCCAATGACGCAGCGGCCCAGGCGGGGCTCTGGGCGCGGTCTTCGGCTTGTTCCAGGGCCTGGCGCAATTGTTCCACGGCATCGAGGGCCTTTTCATCGTCTTGATTGGGCAGGTTGCTCGACAGTTCAGAGAGGCTGTCACTGCTCTGGACTGAGCTGCGCTTGAGCTGTTCACGGGCGTTTTCACGTTGCTTGATCAGCCCCTCCAGGCCGCTTAAGGCGGTCTTGAAACTGGTGACGAAGCGTCGGCTTTCCTGCAGCTGTTGTTGGTTGACCGGGTCGGTAAATCGCGGGGAAAGATCCACCAGGAACTGGTCGATCTTGTCCATGTGCAGCTCTATTTTGGACAGGCTGGCCGGGTCGTTAAGGGTGCGATAGACGATGCGATCAGCGCGCAACTCTTCGCCGACGACTGCCAATTGCGAGAGCAGCGTGAGTTTTTGGGAGCGCTCGAGGGATGCGCTCAAGGCTTGCCAGCCGGTAGAGGCGATGATCAGGCTGAGGCTGAGCACCAGGCCAAAGCCCAGGGCAAGTTTGAGGCTGATGCTGATGTTTCCGAGCAGGCGGGTCAGTGGACGAAACATGGTGAACCTCCAACGAATCAAAAGGAGCGTCTCAAGCGTCCGGCCAACAATGGTCAGGGGAGTTGAAACGCTACTTTTATTCGGCGCCAGGTGTGTGATCCACGACCTGAAAAACGCGTAGGAAATTTCACATATTGTCGGAGCGACGGCCCTGATGGCCGCCGCAAGCGGGTCAGACCTTGAAGCGACCTACCAGGCTTTGCAGGTAAACCCCCAGGCGCGCCAGCTCGGCACTGGAAGCCGCGGTTTCTTCGCTGGCCGCCGAGGTTTGTTCGGAAACGTCCCGCACGTTGAGCACGCTGCGGTTGATTTCTTCGGCCACGGCGCTTTGCTGCTCGGCGGCGGTGGCGATCTGCTGGTTCATCGCCTGGATCGCCGAGACGGTACGGGTGATGTTCTCCAGGGCATTGCCGGCCCGACGGGTCAGCTCGACGCTGCTGTCGGTCAGGCCGCGACTGTTGTCCATGATGGTTGCCACCTGCTGGGTGCCGCTTTGCAGGCCGACGATCAACTCTTCGATCTCCTCGGTGGACTTCTGCGTCCGCTGGGCCAGGCTGCGCACTTCATCGGCAACCACCGCAAAACCGCGTCCGGCCTCACCGGCGCGCGCCGCTTCAATCGCTGCGTTAAGGGCCAGCAGGTTGGTTTGCTGGGCCACCGACTTGATGACGTCCAGCACACTGCCGATCTTGTCGCTCTCACGCTTGAGATGGCCCATGGCTTCGGTGGAGTTGCCCACCTCGCTGGCCAGGCGCTCGATCTGGGCGATGGCCTCACCGACCACCTTGTCGCCTTCACGGGCCTGTTGGTCGGCGGCTACGGCGGCTTCCGAGGCTTCTTCAGCGTTACGGGCGACTTCCTGCACGGTGGCGGCCATTTCGTTCATGGCGGTGGCCACCTGGTCGGTCTCGACCTTCTGGCTGTTGACCCCGGCGCTGGTCTGCTCGGTAACGGCCGATAGCTGCTCGGCGGCACTGGCGATCTGGGTGACGCCGTCGCTGATACCGCCAATCAGCTCCCGCAGGCCCACGGTCATGCTTTGCATCGACCGTTGCAGCTGCCCCAGTTCATCCTGGCGCCGGGAGATCAGGTTGTGGCTCAGGTCGCCGGACGCCACGCGTTCGGCGACTTTGAGGGTCTGGTTCAATGGAATCACGATCTGCCGGGTAATGGCCCAGGCGGCGAGTACACCAAACGCCAGCGCGAGGGCGGTGGCCAGTAACAGCAGGTTCTTGGCGTGGGCGGCATCGGTATCACGCACCACGGTTTGCGAAGTGGTGAGTTTGTTACTGCGATCGAGCAGGATATCGCCCTGCTCGCCCATGATTTTCATCGCGGCGGCACTGGCCACCTGGGAGTCGCGGTACTGGCTCACGGCGGCGCGGTAGGCCTGCAGCGAGACGCTGGCCTCTTGCAGGTTGGCCCGGTATTGCTCGGGCAACTGGTCGTTGAGGTCGGTGATTTTCTTCAGGGCGTTGTCGATGGCATCCAGCGCCGGTTGTTCGGCCTCGACCTTGCCACTGTAGGTGTAGCCGCGCACCTGGAAGCGCGCTTGCTGGATCAGTTTGCTCAGGTCGACCACGCTGTTGAACAGGGTGACGCTGTCGCCTTGCAGCAGGGATTTTTCCACTTCGTTGATTTTCGCGACGGCGTTGTCGGCGGTATCGCCCAGTTTGCTGCGGGCGCCTTCACGCTTGAGGCCGGCCTGCACCATGGCGCCGAAGGCTTTTTTGTATTGCCCCAAGGCATCCTGTTGCTGCTCTACCACGAGCTTGTCGTCGGGTTGCTCGATCAGGTCTGCGGCGGTTTTCAGGCCACTGTCCAGCTGGGTGATCAGGTCGTTGACCGCGCTGGTGCCTTGTTCGCCACGGCGCATTTCGAAGTCCAGTCGGGCCAGGCGCAGGTCCTTGGTCAGCCCGTTGAGGCTGGAGATGTAGCCCAGCTTGTCGCCACGGCTGATCACGCCGCTGAGGCCGGTCCAGCCGGTGAAGGTGATCAATAGGGTCAGGACCAATACCAGGCCGAAGCCTATGCTCAGCTTGCGGTTGACGCTGACATTCCCCAGTTTCTCGGCTAACCAACGATACATGCTGCGAACTCCCCTGGAACAAGGCTTGGACTTATTCAGAGCGTATCGGCAGATTCGGATGTTTCTGTAGGAGCGAGCTTGCTCGCGAAGGTCGTCAACGATAACGCGGGCATTCTGAGTGAGCGCGGTGTCCTTGAGTTTTTCGCGAGCAAGCTCGCTCCTACAGGAGAGGGCGGTGTTAGAAAAGGCGGGCGAGCAATGCGGTGACGGCGGTTTCGACTCTCAGGATGCGCGCGCCGAGTTGCACCGGCTGCAACCCGGCCTTGGCCAGCAGGTCCACCTCGTAGGGAATCCAGCCGCCTTCCGGCCCGATGGCCAGGGTGACCGGCTCATCCAGCCCGCGAGGGCAGGGCGGATAGTCGCCAGGGTGACCAATCAGGCCGAGGGTGCCTTGCGCCATGGCGGGCAGGCGGTCTTCGACGAATGGCTTGAAGCGCTTTTCGATCACGATCTCGGGCAGCACCGTGTCCCGGGCCTGTTCCAGGCCGAGGATCAATTGCTCGCGAATCGCTTCCGGCTCCAGGAACGGCGTCTGCCAGAAGCTTTTTTCCACGCGATAGCTGTTCACCAGCACCACTCGCGGCACGCCCATGGACGCCACGGTTTGCAGCACCCGGCGGAGCATTTTCGGACGGGGCAGGGCCAGCAGCAGGGTCAGGGGCAGTTTGGCCGGCGGCGGCTGGTCGAAGGTCACTTCCAGCTCGGCTTCCCGGGCTTCCAGGCGCAGCAACTGCGCGTTGCCCATCAAGCCGCCAATCCGTCCGACCCGCAGGCTGTCGCCTACGGCGGCACGGTGGACTTCCTGCATATGCACCAGGCGCCGATCACGCAGCACCACCCGGTCGGCCGCGATAAAGTCGGCCTCCTCAAGCAGCAGCAGGTTCACGGCTGGGTCGCTGGCGGCTGGTCGTCGTCGGCGGGTTGGTCATCGGGGTGATCGCCACGCTTGCTCACCAGGCTGCCAAACAGGATGCCAATCTCGAACAGCATCCACATCGGTACGGCCAGCAGGGTCTGGGAGAAGATGTCCGGCGGGGTCAGGATCATGCCGACCACGAAGCAGCCGATGATCACGTACGGGCGGATCTTCTTCAGGTATTTGACGTCGACCACGCCGATCCATACCAGCAGCACCACGGCCACCGGGATTTCGAAGGCCACGCCAAAGGCGAAGAACAGCGTCATCACGAAGTCGAGGTAGCTGGTGATGTCGGTCATCATTTCCACACCGGCCGGGGTGGCGGCGGCGAAGAACTTGAAGATCAGCGGGAACACCAGGAAGTAGGCGAAGGCCATCCCGGTGTAGAACAGCAGGATGCTCGACACCAGCAGCGGCACGGCGATGCGTTTTTCATGCTTGTACAGGCCCGGCGCGATAAAGCCCCAGATCTGATGCAGGATCACCGGGATCGCCAGGAACAGCGAAACCATCATCGTCAGCTTCAACGGCGTGAGGAACGGTGACGACACGTCGGTGGCGATCATCGTCGCGCCAGCCGGCAAGTAGTCGCGCAGCGGCGTGGAGACGAAGGTGTAGATCTGCTGGGTGAAGGCAAACAGCCCGGCAAAGATGATGAAGATCGCCGCGACACAGCGCAGCAGGCGGGTGCGCAACTCGGTGAGGTGCGAGACCAGTGGCATGTGCTGGTCGGTTTCCGGTTTATCAGCGCTCATGGGGCTCGCGGCGGCAATGTAGGGTCGTGGGGCGCGGGCGACACGGCAGGTGTCGGCGCGGGTTCGGTCGGGGTCACGGGCGCAGTGGGCGCAGGCTCGACGGCGTGCACGGGTTCAGCGACCGGTGCAGGCGCGGGTGCGGCGGGCGGAGCAATCGAATGCTCGGCCACAGGCTCGACCGGCTTGGGCGTTTCCTGCACCGGCGAGAGAATCTTCCGTGCCTCCTGCTCCAACGACAGAATGTGTTCGTTGTGCAGTTGCCGGCGAATCTCGTCGGCGCCGATTTCCCGTTCAACTTCCTGTTTGATCGCGTTGAAACTGCGTTTCAGGCGCCCGATCCACAGGCCGGCCGTGCGCGCGGCACCGGGCAGGCGTTCCGGCCCCAGTACCAGCAGGGCCACGAGGCCGACGAGCAGCAGTTCAGAGAAGCTGATACCAAACATTATTCAGTACTCACGAGTCTTTTTGGTTCTGCTCTTTGACGTGCTCGGCCTGCACGTCGAAGGTGCGACGTTCAGTGATCGGCTGAGTGGCCTGCGGGTGTACAGGCTGCGCCGGTGGCACCGGATTGACGGCCGGGTCGGCAGGCTTTTCGTCGTCGTTCATGGCCTTGCGAAAGCCCTTGATCGACTCACCGACGTCGGTGCCGAGGTTTTTCAGTTTCTTGGTGCCGAACACCAGCACAACGACCACAAGAATGACGATCCAGTGTTTCCAGTCAAAAATGCCCATGCTGCAATTCCTCTGTAAAAGTTGGTCAGACGGACGGGCGCGAGGCCTTTTCGGCATGCCCGGACAAGCCGAAGCGACGGTCCAGTTCATCAAGCACTGCCTGTGGATGCTGCCCCAGTTGGGCGAGCATGACCAGACTGTGGAACCACAAGTCGGCAGTTTCGTAGATCACGTCGCTGCAGTCGCCGCTGATTTGCGCGTCCTTGGCCGCAATAATCGTCTCGACGGATTCTTCGCCGAGTTTTTCCAGGATCTTGTTCAGACCCTTGTGGTACAGGCTGGCGACGTAGGAGCTGTCGGCGTCCGCGCCTTTGCGGTCTTCCAGCACCTGGGCCACACGGTTGAGGGTATCGCTCATGTTCAGTGTCCTGCCGAATAGATAGCGTGCGGGTCTTTGAGCACGGGCTCGACGGTCTTCCACTCGCCGTTCTCGAACACGCGGTAAAAGCAGCTGTGACGGCCGGTGTGACAGGCGATATCGCCGATCTGCTCGACCTTGAGGATCACCACATCGGCATCGCAGTCGATGCGCATCTCATGCAGGGTTTGCACGTGCCCGGACTCTTCGCCCTTGCGCCACAGTTTGCCACGGGAACGTGACCAGTAGATGGCGCGGTTCTCGGCGGCGGTCAGGCTCAGGGCCTCGCGGTTCATCCAGGCCATCATCAGCACGCGCCCGGTCTTGTAGTCCTGGGCAATGGCCGGCACCAGGCCGTCACTGTCCCACTTGATCTCGTCCAGCCAGTCTTTCATTTTCGGCTCCGGCAATTTGCGACAGTGTATAACCGGATTGGCTATCGACGCACGATCAGATACACGCCCACCGCGACCATGATGCCGGCCGGCCAGTGGCCCAGTTCATTCAGCGGCCCGCCGGCGGCCAGTATCGTACCGCCCACCAGGTGCGCGGCGCCCAGCAGGCGCAGGAACCAGTCGTCCTTGCGCTTGTGCCACGGCGGTGCGGGGTCCTTGGCGTGGGGCTGGGACATGCGCTCCAGCAGGTCGCGGGTCATGTTGGCCAGGTGCGGCAGTTGCTCGACCTGGCTTTGCAGGTTGCCCAGCAGGGTTTTCGGGCTGATACGGTCCCGCATCCAGCGCTCGAGGAACGGCTGGGCGGTGTTCCACAGGTCGAGGTCCGGGTACAGCTGGCGGCCCAGGCCTTCGATGTTCAGCAGGGTCTTTTGCAACAGTACCAACTGCGGCTGCACTTCCATATTGAAGCGCCGCGCCGTCTGGAACAGACGCATCAGCACCTGACCGAAGGAAATATCCTTTAACGGTTTTTCAAAGATCGGCTCGCACACAGTGCGGATCGCCGCTTCGAATTCGTTGAGCTTGGTTTCGGCCGGCACCCAGCCCGAATCGATGTGCAACTGCGCCACGCGGCGGTAGTCACGCTTGAAGAAGGCAAACAGGTTGCGCGCCAGGTAGTCCTGGTCTTCCGGGGTCAGGCTGCCGACGATGCCGCAGTCGATCGCAATGTACTGCGGGCTCCACGGGTTCACGGTGCTGACGAAGATATTGCCGGGGTGCATGTCGGCGTGGAAGAAGCTGTCGCGGAACACCTGGGTGAAGAAAATCTCCACGCCGCGCTCGGCAAGCATCTTCATGTCGGTGCGCTGGTCGGCCAGGGTCGCGAGGTCGGTGACCTGCACGCCGTAGATGCGCTCCATCACCAGCACTTTCGGGCGGCACCAGTCCCAATAGACTTGCGGCACGTACAGCAGCTGCGAGCCTTCGAAGTTGCGTTTGAGCTGGCTGGCGTTGGCCGCTTCGCGCAGCAGGTCGAGTTCGTCGTAGATGGTTTTTTCGTAGTCCAGCACCACGTCCACCGGGTGCAGCAGGCGTGCATCGGCAGAAAAGCGCTCGGCGGCGCGGGCAAGAATGAACAGCCACGCCAGGTCCTGGCCGATGATCGGCTTGAGGCCCGGGCGGATCACCTTCACCACCACTTCTTCGCCGCTTTTCAGTTGCGCGGCATGCACCTGGGCCACCGAGGCCGAGGCCAGCGGCGCGATGTCGAAGCGGCTGAAGACTTCGCTGATCTTCTTGCCCAGCTGTTCTTCAATCAACGTGACTGCCAGTTGCGAGTCGAACGGCGGCACGCGGTCCTGCAACAGCATCAGTTCGTCGGCGATGTCTTCGGGCAACAGGTCGCGGCGGGTGGAGAGGATCTGCCCGAACTTGATGAAGATCGGCCCCAAGTCCTGCAACGCCAGGCGCAGGCGCGCGCCACGGCTCAGCTCGAGGGTCTTGCGCGGGAACCAGCGCCACGGCAGCACATAGCGCACCGCCAGCAGAAACCACGGCAGCGGCAGGGCGAACAGCAGGTCATCGAGGCGGTAGCGGATTACGACGCGCTGGATACGAAACAAACGGCGGACGGCGAGCAGCTTCATGCGTTATCGCTTGAATCAAGGGAGCGGCTCAGGCGCTCGAAGCGCGCCTCAAGTCGTTCCAGGTCGAGTTTGGCCTGGTCGAGTTCGCGAAAGCGCGCTTCCGCTTCCCGTTGTCCGACCAGGGTGCGCGATTCTTCGCTCAGGTATTCGGCGAGGTTCTGGTTCAGGCTGGCGAAACCCTGCTGGTACCAGCGCGTGCGGCTGCGCAGGTGACCGCTGATCAATTGGGTGGCCACCGGGCCGAGCCAGCGTGACAGCTCGTATTCCCAGTCCAGTTCCAGGTCTTGCAGCACGGCGGCCAGGTCCATCAGCACCGCGCTGTCGCCTTCAAGTTCCACGTCCGGGCCGTGGAGGATCGCCGTCTTGTCCCGGCTCAGGGCCAGGCGCAGCAGGCTTGAGCCGGAAGCACGCAGGGTGCAGTCGGCGTCGGCGGCCCAGTGGGACGCCAGCAACAGGCCTTCATCGCTGGGCAGGATAAACAGCTGCAAGGCGGGGCTGGTGCAGTCGACGGCGATGATCCTGCCGTTCAGGTGCGCCAGCCGTGCCAGGGCGGTGCTGTCCAGGCGCAGTACACGGTTGAGGCCGTGTTCGACGCTGGCGAGAAGGCCTGCGAACAGCATCAGGGCTTGATGCCGCGGTGCAGGGCGACGATGCCCGAGGTCATGTTGTGGTAGGTCACGCGGTCGAAACCGGCCTCTACCATCATCGACTTCAGGGTTTCCTGGTTCGGGTGCATACGGATCGATTCGGCCAGGTAGCGGTAGCTTTCGGCGTCATTGGTGATCAGCTTGCCCATCAACGGCATGAAGGCGAACGAGTAGGTGTCGTAGACCTTGGACATCAGTGCGTTGGTCGGCTTGGAGAACTCCAGCACCAGCAGGCGACCGCCGGGCTTGAGTACGCGCAGCATCGAGCGCAGTGCGTCTTCCTTGTGGGTCACGTTACGCAGGCCGAAGGCGATGGTCACGCAGTCGAAGTGGTTGTCCGGGAACGGCAGCTTTTCAGCGTCGGCCTGGACGAACTCGATATTGCCCGCCACACCTTTGTCCAGCAGGCGATCACGACCGACCTTGAGCATCGAGCCGTTGATGTCGGCCAGTACCACCTGCCCGGTGGGGCCCACCAGCTTGGAGAACTTGGCGGCCAGGTCGCCCGTGCCGCCTGCGATATCCAGCACACGGTTGCCGGTGCGTACACCCGACAACTCAATGGTGAAGCGCTTCCACAGGCGGTGCATGCCGCCGGAGAGCACGTCGTTCATCAAGTCGTACTTGGCGGCGACCGAGTGGAACACCTCGGCGACTTTTTCCGCTTTCTGGCTTTCCGGGACGTTCTTGAAGCCGAAGTGAGTGGTGGGTTCGGCATCGCTGCCTTTGCGCTGATCAGTCATATCGCTGTCACCAAAAGAGAATGGGGGCATTCTAATCCCCAAGGCATGCTTTGTCTTGGCAAGGCTGAAGGTAAGATAGGTGGTCACCGAGACCTTTTGCCGCATGGCGGGTCGACAAGTCTCTATAACGAGGAGTCATTCAAATGGCCCGTATACAGGTTGAACGTGCCCACACACTGGGCAAAGACGCTGCGCGAGAAAAAGCCGACAAGTTGGCGAGCAAACTCAAGGAGCAATATGGCCTGGAGTCTTCCTGGGCCGGCGACACACTGAACCTCAAACGTTCGGGCGTTAAAGGCACCGTGAAAGTGGCGGAAGATTCCCTGCGGATTGAAGTCGAACTGGGCCTGTTGATGTCGGCCATGAGTGGCACCATCAAGTCCGAAATCGAGAAGGCACTGGATAAAGCCCTGGCCTGATTTGCGACCTTCTTAGGGTGCCGATTCTAATTTTTCTGCCTACTTTGTGCCCAAGCCCCCAACTTCTGTGGGCAGTTCCTCCCCCCTTTATGCGTGAGGTGCACCATGGCCAAAGTTATTTTGAAGAAAAAAATTGCTACCGGAACTAACGCCCTGACTGACGTTAAATCCTATGCCCGCAAGATCTGGCTGGCCGGTTTGGGGGCTTACGCCAAGGTCGGAAGCGAGGGCGCCGAGTACTTCAAAGAGCTGGTTAAGACTGGTCAACATGTTGAAAGTAAAGGCAAAAAAGTTGTGATTGAACAACTTGATGCAGCCAACAGTCAGATTGATCAAGTCAAGAGCGAAGTCTTCGGCATCAAAGGTCGAGTCGAAGTGCAACTGGATAAAGTTGAAAGCGCTTTTGATAGTCGTGTTGGAAGTGCCTTGAATCGGATCGGCATTCCGTCTAAACATGACGTGGAGACACTCTCTGCTAAGCTCGATGAGCTGACGGCATTGCTCGAACGTGTCGCGCGTAAACACTAAGGAGACAACGGGATGGCTGGTAAAAAGACTACTGATAAAGAAGGCAGCTCGTGGATCGGGGAAGTTGAAAAATACTCCCGCAAGATCTGGCTGGCCGGTTTAGGCGTGTACTCGAAGGTGAGCAGTGACGGCGGTAAATACTTCGAGACTTTGGTTAAAGACGGCGAGAAGGCCGAGAAGTTGACCAAGAGCACAGTGGGTAAACAAGTCGATGCGGCAAAGGCTTCCGCCGGTTCTGCCAAATCACGTATCAGCGACAAGTGGGGCGAACTGGAAGGGGCTTTTGACAAGCGCCTGAACAGTGCCATTTCGCGACTGGGCGTACCTAGCCGTACTGAAGTGAAAGCGCTGCACAGCAAGGTCGATACCTTGACCAGGCAAATCGAAAAACTCACCGGCCTCAAAGCTGCGCCAGTTGCGGCTAAAACTGCAGCGGCTAAACCGGCTGCCAAGCCTGCGGCGAAAACTGCAGCGGCCAAGCCTGCTGCTAAAACCGCCGCTAAACCGCTGGTCAAGGCCGCCGCCAAACCGGCAGCCAAGCCAGCCGCCAAGGCGCCGGCCAAAGCTGCTGCAAAACCGGCTGCCAAGCCTGCGGCGAAAACCGCAGCGGCTAAACCGGCCGCCAAGCCTGCCGCTAAACCAGTGGCCGCTAAAGCAGCTGCAAAACCTGCGGCGAAACCTGCAGCCAAGCCGGCAGCAAAAGCAGCAGCCAAGCCAGCGGCGAAAACCGCTGCCGCCAAACCTGCTGCTGCCAAGCCAGCCGCTGCGAAACCTGCAGCCAAGCCGGTTGCTGCCAAACCCGCCGCCAAGCCTGCGGCTGCAAAACCTGCAGCGGCCAAGCCAGCTGCAAAACCGGCTGCGGCGAAGAAGCCGGCCGTAGCCAAAAAGCCAGCAGCGCCGAAGCCAGCGGTAGCGGCCAAGCCTGCAACTGCAGCGCCGGCGACCAACTCGGTCACGCCACCGACGCCTGCTGCTACCCCGACTGCAACGCCGGCAACCCCGACGCCTACCAGTCAGTCCTGATTTTTACGGGACACATAAAAACGCCCGGCCTGCGAAGGTCGGGCGTTTTTTATGGAATCTACAGAACAACACAAATCCAATGTGGGAGCGGGCTTGCTCGCGAAAGCGGTGGATCAGTCACACATGTATTGACTGACACTCCGCTTTCGCGAGCAAGCCCGCTCCCACATTTTAGTCCGCGTCGTCCAGGTAGCGCAGCGCCAACCTCTCTGTCGCCAGCCTCGCCGGCATCAGCAGATGCGGGGCCACCAGCATCATGATCTGGTACACCACCACCCGCACCTCACCTTCTCGGTCGAGAATCCGCTGGTAGTCCAGGGAAAACAGCAAGGTCATGGTGATCTGTTCCACCAACTGCCCCAGCGCTTGGGTTTCACTGACCAGTTGCCCATCCGTCTTGAGGCGGGCCAGCAACGAGGCCAGCGTGCGCTTGAGCGCCGTCAGCAGGTTGCGGATGCCCTTGGCCAATTTCGGCAGGCGGCCCGCCAGGTTCGACAGGTCCTGGAACAGAAACCGATAGTGCGCCATGCGCTCCACGATCAGGTGCAGGAACAGCCAGTAATCCTCGGCCGCCAGTTGGGCGTCTTCCGGCGGATCGAGCAACGGCGCCAATTCGTTTTGAAAGCGCTCGAACAGCCCGAGCACCAACGGTTCCTTGCCATGGAAGTGGTAATAGAGATTGCCGGGGCTGATCCCCATTTCATTGGCCACCTCCATGGTCGACACGTTCGGCTCGCCCTTGTGGTTGAACAACTGCAAGGCACATTCAAGGATACGGTCGCGGGTCTTCATCCAGTCTTCTTAAAGTCGTCGTGGGGCTCAGCGGACTCGCACATAGGTGCCCGGCGCCGCTTCCATCGGTGGGTAATTCTGGTTGCCCAGGGCGGTCAGTGTTTCGCGCTGCACACCGGAGCGCTGCTGGATCCACGCCAGCCAGTTGGGCCACCAGCTGCCCTCGACATGATTGGCGTCGTAGTACCAGGCGCGCGGGTCGCTGCTCAGCTTGAGGTTCTCGACGTAGTTGGCCTTGGGGTTGCCCGGTGGGTTGAGGATGCTCTGGACATGCCCGCTGTTGGACAGAATGAAGCGCTTGTCGCCGCCCAGCAGTTGGGTGGAGCGGTACACCGCGTCCCACGGCGTGATGTGGTCGTTGATGCCGCCCACGCTGAAGCTGTCCACCGTCACCTTCTGCAAGTCGACAGGCGTGCCGCACACCTCCAGGCCGCCGGGGTGGCTCAGCGGGTTGTGCTTGAAGAAGTCCAGCAAGTCGCCGTGCAGCGCGGCGGGCAGGCGGGTGTTGTCGTTGTTCCAGTACAGGATGTCGAAGGCCGGCGGTTCCTTGCCCAGCAGGTAGTTGTTGATCCAGTAGTTCCAGATCAGGTCGTTGGGACGCATCCAGGCGAATACCTTGGCCATGTCCCGGCCGTCGAGTACGCCTTGCTGGTAAGAGCGGCGCTTGGCGGCTTCCAGCGTCTGTTCGTCGGCGAACAGGGTGGCGGGGCTGTCGATCTGGCTGTCCAGCAGGCTCACCAGGTAGCTGGCGCTGGAGATGCGGCGCAGCTGGCGCTTGGCCTGCAGATGGCCTTGCAGCGCGGCGATGGTCAGGCCACCGGCGCAGGCGCCCATCAGGTTGACCTCACGGGCGCCGGTGATTGCGCGGGTTACGTTCAGCGCTTCTTCCAAAGCCGCGACGTAGGTGGACAAGCCCCATTCGCGGTGGCGTACATCCGGGTTGCGCCAGCTGACCATAAACACTTGCAGGCCATTTTTCAGGGCGAACTGGACGAAGCTGTTGTTCGGGCTCAGGTCGAAAATGTAGTACTTGTTGATTTGCGGCGGCACCACCAGCAGCGGCTTGGCGTACTGTTTTTCGCTCATGGGCTTGTACTGGATCAGCTCCAGCAGTTCATTGCGAAACACCACCGAACCGGGTGTGGTGGCCACCGTCTTGCCGACTTCAAAGGCCTGCTTGGTGACCTGGCGCGGCAAGCCGTTGTTGTGCAGCAGGTCGTCGAACAGGTTGCTGACGCCACGCACCACGCTGTTGCCGCCGGAGTTGAGCAGCTCCTTGATCGCCAGCGGGTTGAGCAGGGTGTTGGATGGCGACACCGCATCGTTGAGCAGGGCAAAGGCAAAGTGCGCCCGCGCCCGGTCGTCGGCGCTGAGGTTGCTGTCGTCGATCCAGTGGCGGGTCTGTTTTTGCCAGCTCAGGTAGGCTTGCAGGCTACGCCGATAAAACGGGTTGAGCTGCCAGGTCGGGTCGGCGAAGCGGCTGTCCTTCGGGTTCGGCTCGTGCACCGTTTCCCCGAGCAGCACGCGGCCCAATTGCCCGCCCAACTTCAAGGCGTGGCGGGCGGTGTGCACCGGATTGCGCAAGCCGTGTGCGGCGACGCTGCGCAGGGTCGAGAGCAAATCCCGGCCGCGCAGGCCGGTGATCGCACTTTCAATATTGATGAACGCGGCGGGTGTGGGCACCGGGTTCGATACGGGTCTTTCTCGCATGCGCCAACACTCCTTCGTCAAGCCATCAACAAGCACGCCAATTCAGAACCATAGTCGGTTCTGGCCAAGTTGCGCGGCGCGGTCGTCCTGACCGCCGCCGTCTAAAGTGCGGGTTGCGGGTGAATCACCGCCCTCAGGCGTTCCTCTTGGAGAAACTTCATGATGATCGGCGCCACGGCCTCGGCCCGGGTAATCAGGAACAGATGGCCGTCGTCGATGATGTGCAGTTGGGCGTTGGGAATGCGCCAGGCCAGCATGCGCATGTTGATCAGCGGGATCAGTGGGTCGTCGTCGCCGGCCAGCACCAGGGTCGGCTGCTTGATCTTGTGCAGCCAGTGGATGCTGGTCCAGCCAAGCCCGGCGAACAGTTGCCAGTAGTAACCCAGCTTGCCCGCCGAACGCACTTTGCTCGCGTGTTCGGCGGCCAGTTTCGAATCCCGACGGAAGGAGCCGCCGTAGATCATCGGTGCAATGCGCACCACGTGGGACGGTTGGATATAACGCCGGGGGCTGGCCATCAGCCACAAGACCTTCGGCTTGCCCGGCACCATGAAGGCACCGGCGGCGGTGGCGGCCAGAATCAGCTTCTTGCAGCGTTCCGGATAGTCATAGGCGAACTGCTGCGCCAGCGCGCCGCCCCAGGAAACGCCCACCGCGTTGACCTGGCCATAGTCCAGGTAGTCGAGCATGCGCGCGGTGAGTTTGGCCAGGCCGGGAAAGCGATAAGGCCGGCTGGGGGTCGACGAGCCGCCGACGCCTGGCACATCAAAGGCAATCACTTCCAGGTCCGGGTCCAGGGCCTGGACGAACGGAAACACCAGCTCAAGGTTGGCGCCGATGCCATTGAAAATCAGCAGCGGCGTCAAGTGAGGCTTGCCCGGGCGTACCGCCGTGCGGATAGCTTGGCCATCCAGGTCGATGGTACGGAAGATGAACGGTTGCGGCATGGGCTTGCCCTGCAAAATGGCGCGCTATTCCCTGTCGGAACTCGGTCAGTGTGGGAGCGGGCTTGCTCGCGAAGGCGGTGAATCCGTCTCTAGATGCATCAACTGACACACCCCCTTCGCGAGCAAGCCCGCTCCCACAGTTGATACCGTTCCAGTCACAAAAGTGTGTGTGCTTTATCGTTCATGTACATAAGTGCCCGGCGCCGCTTCCGCCGCTGCATAAGTCTTGTTGCCCAGGTTCGCAGGCGCCTTCTTCAACTTGCCCGACCGCTCCGCCTGCCACGCCTGCCAATGCAACCACCACGAATCGGTGTGCTTGGTGGCGTTCTCCTGCCAGTCCAGGGCCTTGCCCGGCATTGTATCGCTGGTCTGGTAACGCGATTTTGGATTGCCCGGCGGGTTCAGAATGCTCTGGATATGCCCGCTGCTGGACAGCACAAACTCCACCTTGCCGCCAAACAGCTGCGCCGACTTGTAGCAGGACTGCCACGGTGTGATGTGGTCGTTGGTGCCGGCCAAAGAATAAATATCGGCAGTGACCTGCTTCAGGTCGATCGGCGTGCCGCACACTTCCAGGGCATTGGCGCGCACCAAGGGATTGTTCTTGAACAGTTCGATCAGGTCGCCATGGAACGCGGCCGGCAAGCGGGTGGTGTCGTTGTTCCAGAACAGGATGTCGAACACCGGTGGCTCGTTGCCCAGCAGGTAGTTGTTGACCCAGTAGTTCCAGATCAGGTCATTGGGGCGCATCCAGGCAAACACCTTGGCCATGTCGCGGCCTTCCAGCACACCGGCCTGGTAGGAATGGCGCTTGGCCGCTTCCAGGGTCTGTTCGTCGACGAACAACGCCACCTGGGTGTCCAGGGTGGTGTCCAGCACGCTCACCAGCAAGGTCAGGGCGTTGACCTTCTTCTCGCCCAGCGCCGCGTAGTGGCCCAGCAGGGCGGTGCAGGTGATGCCGCCGGAGCAGGCGCCGAGCATGTTGATGTCTTTGCTGCCGGTGATCGCGCTCACCACATCGACCGCTTCTTTCAGCGCCTCGATGTAGGTCGACAGGCCCCACTCGCGCTGGGCCTTGGTCGGGTTGCGCCAACTGACGATAAACGTCTGCTGGTTATTGCGCAGGCAGAAGCGCGCCAGGCTCTTGTCCGGGCTCAGGTCGAATACATAGAACTTGTTGATCTGCGGCGGCACTACCAGCAGCGGACGTTCGTGCACCTGCTCGGTGATCGGCCGGTACTGGATCAGCTCCAGCACATCGTTGCGAAACACTACGGCGCCTTCGGTGGTGCCCAGGCTCTTGCCCACTTCAAAGGCGCCCATGTTGACCTGGCTCGGCATGCCGCCGTTGTGCACCATGTCCTTGGCCAGGTTGGACAGGCCATCCAGCAGGCTCTTGCCGCCGGTTTCAAAGAAGCGTTTGACCGCCGCCGGGTTGGCTGCGCTGTTGGTGGGCGCCATGGCTTCGGTCATCAGGTTGATGACGAAGTGGCCGCGGCTGATGTCGTGTTCCGACAGGTTGCTGTCACCGATCCAGTCGTGCAGCTCCTTGCGCCACGCCAGGTAGGTTTGCAGGTAACGTTTGTAGAGCGGGTTCTGGGTCCACGCCGGGTCGTTGAAACGACGGTCGTCGGCCTCGGGTGTCAGCTGTGATTTGCCGAACACCACGTTCTTCAATTCGACGCCGAAATGGGCGACATGCTTGACGCTGTGCAACGGTTGTTTGATGGCCTGGGTCAGCACCATCCGAGCGGATGCCAGTAAATCCTTTTTCCGTAACGCGATGATCGGGTTCAGCCCCAGGGTGTTTTCCGAGGCCTGGCGTTTCAAGTCATCGTTGTTCTTGTTACTCATCTACGACGCTCCATTGTCCGACAGACGAGTACCGGGTACCGCTGTGTACCACTACTTGCCACACAGCACAGCCTGGTACTACTGCTCGGGTGACCGTTAATACCGCATCGTCAAATGCAGGGAACTTGCCAGTTCCATTGGTTACCCGAGTTTAATTTTTTTCGCAAGCGGGCCAATCGTTGGCCACGACAGAGGGGCATTCAAGCAGATGGAATTAGAAAATGCCCACTAATGAGCAAGAGGCCTGGGCTAGAGCATCAGCCGCACGACCGACTGGCTCGGGTCGCGGGTTTTTCCGGCGGCTTTCAGCTCGGCAAGATAGTCAGCCCACAGCGCGTCCTGACGCACGGCAAGTTGATAGAGGTAGTCCCAGGTGAACAATCCGCTGTCATGGCCATCGTCGAAGGTCAATTTCAGTGCGTATTGGCCGGCGGGTTCGATCTTGGTCAAGCCGACATTGAGCTTGCCGAATTGCAGGATCGGTTTGCCGTGGCCCTGGACCTCGGCGGAGGGGGAGTGCACGCGAAGGAATTCGGCGGGCAGTTGATACACCTCGTCGGGACCGTAGGTGAGGCCCAGGGTCCTGGAGGCTTTGTGCAGGTTGATGGCGGTAGGCAGTTTGGTCATTTGGGGAACCGCTCAGAGATGATCCTGAAGGAACCGGCTTTAAACTGTGGGAGCGGGCTTGCTCGCGAATGCGGTGGGTCAGTTCATGCAATTGTGACTGACCCACCGCATTCGCGAGCAAGCCCGCTCCCACATTAAAGCAGAGCGGTTCCTGCGTGAGGCTTACAGGATATAACGAGACAGATCTTCGTTCTGCGCCAATTCGCCCAGGTGGCTGTTGACGTAGTCGGCGTCGATCTTGATTGCCACGCCATTCTGCGCGCCCGCCATGTCGCCAGCACTGAAGGACACTTCCTCCAGCAGGCGCTCCAGCAAGGTGTGCAAACGACGGGCACCGATGTTCTCGGTCTTCTCGTTGACCTGCCAGGCGATCTCGGCCAAACGCTTGATACCGTCCGGCAGGAACTCAATCCCCAGGCCTTCGGTTTTCAGCAGCTCGCGGTATTGCTCGGTCAGCGACGCATGCGGCTCGCTGAGGATGCGTTCGAAATCGCCCGGCGTCAGCGCTTTCAGTTCAACGCGAATCGGCAGGCGGCCTTGCAGCTCCGGCACCAGGTCGCTTGGCTTGCTCAGGTGGAAGGCACCGGACGCGATAAACAGGATGTGGTCGGTCTTGACCATGCCCAGCTTGGTGTTGACGGTGCAACCTTCGATCAGCGGCAGCAGGTCGCGCTGCACGCCTTCGCGGGACACGTCGACGCCGCCGGAATTGCCGCGCTTGGCCACCTTGTCGATCTCGTCGATGAACACGATGCCGTGCTGCTCGACCGCTTCCAGGGCCTTGGCCTTGAGTTCTTCCTCATTCACCAGGCGCCCGGCTTCTTCGTCGCGCACCAGTTTCAGCGCTTCCTTCACCTTGAGCTTGCGGCTTTTCTTCTTGCCTTTGCCCATGTTGGCGAACAGGTTCTGCAACTGGCTGGTCATTTCTTCCATGCCAGGCGGTGCGGAGATGTCGACGCCGGACACTTCGGCGACTTCGATCTCGATTTCCTTGTCGTCCAGCTGACCTTCACGCAGGCGCTTGCGGAACAGCTGGCGGGTGTTGGAATCCGAGCTTGGCGCGGCGTCTTCGTTGAAGCCCATGCGTGCCGGTGGCAGCAAGGCGTCGAGGATGCGTTCTTCAGCGGCGTCTTCGGCGCGATGGCTGACCTTGGTCATTTCCTGTTCGCGCAGCAGCTTCAGGGCAGCGTCGGCCAGGTCACGAATGATCGACTCGACGTCACGGCCCACATAGCCCACTTCGGTGAACTTGGTGGCTTCGACCTTGATGAACGGCGCATTGGCCAGCTTGGCCAGGCGCCGGGCGATCTCGGTTTTACCGACACCGGTCGGGCCGATCATCAGGATGTTCTTGGGGGTTACTTCAACGCGCAATTCTTCGGGCAGTTGCATCCGGCGCCAGCGGTTACGCAGGGCGATGGCAACGGCGCGCTTGGCATCGTCCTGGCCGATGATATGGCGATTGAGTTCATGGACGATTTCGCGGGGAGTCATGGACATAGTAATTGGCGGTCCTCAAGCGGGAATAAGCCTGCGGCTTACTCGGCGAGGTCCTGCTCCTCAATGGTCAGGTTGTGGTTGGTGAAGACACAGATGTCGCCAGCGATACCCAGGGCAGTCTCGACGATTTCCCGGGCCGACAGGTCGGTTTTCTTCAACAGGGCGCTGGCCGCCGCTTGTGCGTAGCCGCCGCCGGAGCCCATGGCGATCAGGCCTTCTTCGGGTTCAACCACGTCGCCGTTGCCGGTGATGATCAGGGAGGCGTCTTTGTTGGCGACGGCCAGCATGGCTTCCAGGCGGCTGAGTGAGCGGTCGGTGCGCCATTCTTTGGCGAGCTCGACGGCGGCACGGACCAGATGGCCCTGGTGCTTCTCAAGTTGGCCTTCAAAGCGCTCGAACAGGGTAAAGGCGTCAGCGGTGGCGCCGGCAAAACCGGCGAGGACCTGGCCGTGGTACAGGCGACGGACTTTTTTCGCGTTGCCTTTCATCACGGTATTGCCAAGTGAAACCTGGCCGTCGCCGCCCATGACGACTTTGCCGTGGCGGCGAACTGAAACGATGGTGGTCAAGGGGAGAGTCTCCACGCTGCGGGGCGAAAATGCCCTGATGGAACTCATATGGGGGTGGCGGGGGGGATTTCAACTGTAGGACGGGAGGGCGGACGAGTGGTGTTTATGTGTCGGACTCGGTCCTGAGGCCGATGAAAATCAAATGTGGGAGCGGGCTTGCTCGCGAATGCGGTGTGTCAGTCACCTAAAATATTGACTGATCTACCGCATTCGCGAGCAAGCCCGCTCCCACATTAATCCGATGCTGTTTCCGGAATCAGCGGCTCTGGCGTTGTTGTAACAACAGGTTGCTAAACCCGGCGCCGGCCAGTTGCTTCTGCGCCACGGTCAGCTGTTCACGGTTGCTGAACGGCCCCACCAGTACGCGATACCAGGTCGCATCCTTAACCGTCCCGGACTCCACCGTCACCGCCTGCCCCAGCAAAATAATCTGCGCGCGTACCCGGTCCGCATCCGCCTGTTTCGGGAACGAGCCCGCCTGCAGGAAGAACTTGGTCACCGGCGCGGCCTTGGTGGTGGCGACCGGCGGCGGTGGCGGCGGGGTAATCCCGGCCAGCGCCGCCTGGGCCCGGGCCGTGTCGATCTTCGCTGCTTCGGCCGGGGTAACCGGCGTAGTCGGCACCGGCTGCGGCGTCGGCAGGGTTTTCTCCGGCACGGCGTCCGGCGGCACGATCACTTCCGATTCCGGCAGCAGCGTGTAGAAGTCGTACTTCGGCTTCACCGGCGCAGTCGGGCTAGGCGGTGTCTTGTTCGCCTCGGCCATTTTCGTGGCCTTCTGCTGTTCTTGCTTGACCCGTTTGACGTCATCGCCCTTGCCCGGGTCGAGCTTCATCAGGAACACCACAAACGCGCCGACCGTCAGGCCGATGGCCATCCACAACCAGCCCGGAATAGGCTTCTTCGCCGGTGCCTGGTAGCGGCTGGCGCCGCGCTTGGGTGCAGGTTTTTTCTTGGCAGCCAACTTACATACGCTCCAGAGTTTCCAGGCCCAACAATTCCAGGCCTTGCTTGAGGGTCCGTCCTGCCAGTGCGGCGAGGCGCAGGCGGCTCTGCTTTTGGGCTTCGTCGTCTGCGGTCAGGATCGGGCAGTTCTCGTAGAAGCTGGAGAACAAACCGGCGACTTCGTACAAATAGGTGCAGAGGATGTGCGGTGTGCCTTTTTCGCCGACGCTGTTCAGCACTTCGCCGAATTGCGCCAGTTTGGCGGCCAGTTCCTGCTCGTGTGGCGCCTCAAGGTTGATCTGGCCTTCGACTTCGCTGAAGTCCTTGCCCAGCTTGCGGAACACACCGGCCACCCGCGTGTAGGCATACAGCAGGTACGGCGCGGTGTTGCCTTCGAAGTTGAGCATCAATTCGAAGTTGAAGCTGTAGTCGCTGGTGCGGTGCTTGGACAGGTCGGCGTATTTCACCGCGCCAATCCCCACGACGCGGGCGATGTTGCGCAGGTCGGCTTCGGCCAGCTCCGGGTTCTTTTCCTTCACCAGGTTGTAGGCGCGGTCCTGGGCTTCGTTCAGCAGGTCGATCAGCTTCACGGTGCCGCCGTCACGGGTCTTGAACGGGCGGCCATCGGCGCCGTTCATGGTGCCGAAGCCCATGTGCTCCATCTGCATCGGATGGGTCACGAAACCGGCGCGGCGCGCCACTTCGAACACTTGCTGGAAGTGCAGGGCCTGGCGCTGGTCAACGAAATACAGGGCACGGTCGGCTTTCAGCACGCCGCTGCGGTAGCGCACGGCGGCCAGGTCGGTGGTGGCGTAGAGGTAGCCGCCATCGGCCTTGACGATGATCACCGGCAGCGGGTCGCCGTCGGCGGTCTTGAATTCTTCGAGGAACACGCACTGCGCGCCGTTGCTTTCAACCAGCAGGCCCTTGGCCTTGAGGTCGTTGACCACGTTGATCAGGTCGTCGTTGTAGGCGCTTTCGCCCATCACGTCGGCCATGGTCAATTTGACGTTGAGCAGCTCGTAGATTTCCTGGCAGTGGGACAGCGAGATCTCGCGGAAGCGGCCCCACAGTTCCAGGCATTCGGCATCGCCGGCTTGCAGCTTGACCACCAGGCCACGGGCACGGTCGGCGAATTCTTCGGATTCATCGAAACGCTTCTTGGCGGCGCGGTAGAAGTTCTCCAGGTCCGACAGCTCGTTGCTGGTGATCGGGTTTTCCTGCAGATATGCCATCAACATGCCGAACTGGGTACCCCAGTCGCCCACGTGGTTCTGGCGGATCACGTCATCGCCGAGGAACTCCAGGACCCGCGCCACGCCGTCACCGATGATGGTGGAGCGCAGGTGGCCCACGTGCATTTCCTTGGCCAGGTTCGGTGCCGACAGGTCGATGGCCACGCGCTGTGCCGGGCCGGCCTTGCGCACGCCGATTTTCGCGTCGGCCAGGGCCGCGTCCAGGCGCGAAGCCAGGGCCTGGGTGTTCTGGAAGAAGTTGATGAAGCCTGGGCCGGCGATTTCAGCCTTGGTCACCTGCGGGTCGGCCGGCAGCGCGGCGATGATTTTTTCCGCCAGGTCGCGCGGCTTCAGGCCGGCCGGCTTGGCCAGCATCATCGCGATGTTGCTGGCGAAATCACCGTGGGTCTTGTCGCGGGTATTTTCCACCTGGATCGCCGGCGTCAGGCCTTCAGGCAACACACCTTCGTTGACGAGTTGGGTGAGGGCTTGTTGGATCAGCTGGCGAATGGTGTCTTTCATGGTGTTCTCTTTCGACCGCAAGCGGTGGCGCGCGATGCGCAGGTGGAAAAACTGGGCATTATCCGTGGCGAGGGCGGGCTTGCCAACCTTCGCGGGACCTTGACGGACGATTAACCTGTGGCGAGGGAGCTTGCTGTGGCGAGGGAGCAAGCTCCCTCGCCACAGGGGGTTAGTACAAATCTACCGGGTCTACGTCCAGCGACCATCTCACCTGGCGACCACTGGGCATTTGCTCCAGCGCAAGTAACCAGCTGCTTAATAAACGATGCAGCGGCGCGCGGGCGCTGGCTTGCAAGAGTAGCTGGGCGCGGTAACGCCCGGCGCGGCGTTCCATCGGTGCTGGCACCGGGCCCAATAGCTCGATGCCGGTCAGACCCAGTTCCCCCAGCAAACGTTCAGCCTCGCTGCACGCTTCATCCAGGAAACCTTCGGCCTGCCCCGGCTTGTGCGCTTCGGCCCGCAGCAGCGCCAGATGCGCAAACGGTGGCAAACCTGCCGAGCGTCGCTCGCTCAAGGCCTGTTCGGCGAAGGCAAAGTAGCCTTGTTCTGTCAGTTGAATCAGCAGCGGGTGGTCGGCCAGGTGCGTCTGGATGATCACCTTGCCCGGCTCTTCGGCCCGCCCGGCCCGGCCTGCGACCTGCACGATCAACTGCGCCATGCGCTCGCTGGCGCGAAAATCCCCAGAGAACAGCCCGCCGTCGGCATCCAGGATCGACACCAGGGTCACCCGTGGGAAGTGATGCCCTTTGGCAAGCATCTGCGTGCCCACCAGAATGCACGGCTGGCCCTTCTGGATCGTGGCGAACAACTGATTCATCGCGTCCTTGCGCGAGGTGCTGTCGCGGTCGACCCGCAGCACCGGGTAATCCGGGAACAGGATGCCCAGTCGTTCTTCGGCGCGCTCGGTGCCCGCACCCACCGGTCGCAAGTCGACTTTGCCGCACTGCGGGCAGTGCCGCGGCACCCGTTCCAAATGGCCGCAGTGATGGCAGCGCAACTCGCCGGAGCGCTGGTGCACGGTCATTCGCGCATCGCAGCGATTGCACTCGGACATCCAGCCGCAGTCGTGGCACAGCAGCGTCGGCGCAAAACCCCGGCGGTTGAGGAACACCAGCACTTGCTGGCCCGCCGCGAGGGTTTGGCCTATGGCTTGTTGCATCGGCCCGGAAATGCCGCTGTCCAGCGGGCGACTTTTCACGTCCAGGCGCAGGAAGCGTGGCTGCTTGGCGCCGCCGGCCCGCTCGTTCAGGCGCAGCAGGCCGTAGCGCCCGGTGTAGGCGTTGTGCAGGCTTTCCAGGGAAGGCGTGGCCGAGCCCAGCACAATCGGGATGTTTTCCTGGCGGGCGCGCACCAGCGCCAGGTCGCGGGCGTGGTAGCGCAGGCCTTCCTGCTGTTTATAGGAGCCGTCGTGTTCTTCGTCGATGATGATCAGCCCGGGATTTTTCATCGGGGTGAACAGCGCCGAACGGGTGCCGATAATAATGTCGGCCTCGCCGTCCCGGGCGGCGAGCCAGGATTCCAGGCGCTCGCGGTCGTTGACCGCCGAGTGCACCAGGGCGATGCGCGCGTTGAAACGCTGCTCGAAACGCGCCAGGGTTTGCGGGCCGAGGTTGATCTCGGGGATCAGCACCAGTGCCTGTTTGCCGGCTTCTAGGGTTTCGCGGATCAGTTGCAAATAGACTTCGGTCTTGCCGCTGCCGGTGACGCCCGCCAGCAGGAACGCGTGGAAACTGTCGAAACCGGCGCGAATCGCTTCATAGGCGGCACGTTGTTCGGGGTTGAGCGGCAGTTCCGGCTGGGCCAGCCAGTGTTCGTGGCGCTCGCCGGGGGCGTGCTTGCGGATCTCCACCTGCACCAGGCCCTTGGCCAGCAGCAAGTCCAGGCTGTCCTTGCTCAGCATCAGCTTGCTTAAAAGCTGATGGGCGACGCCGTGGGGATGCTGGGCCAGGGTTGCCAGGGCTTCACGCTGGCGCGGGGCGCGGGCGATACGCGGGTCGTCCATGCGCGCCCCCGGGACCATCGACCAGAAACGCTCCTGGCGCGCCTCGGCCAGTTCGCCCTGGCGCAACAGCACCGGCAGCGCCCAGCTCAAGGTGTCGCCGAGGCTGTGCTGGTAATACTGCGAGGTCCACAGGCACAGCTTGAACAGCGCGGGCGGCAGCGGCGGCGTGCTGTCGAGGATGGCCACGGCGGGCTTGAGCTTCTCGGCGGGCACTTCGCTGTGATCGGCGACTTCCACCAGGATGCCGATCATCTCCCGCCGGCCAAACGGTACCCGTACGCGCATGCCGGGCTGCAACTGCGACCGCAATACGCCGGCAGGGGCCCGATAATCGAACAGGCGGCGCAGGGGCGAGGGCAGGGCGAGGCGCAAAATGGCGTCGGGCACGCGGGGGTTCTCATATGACGGGCGGCGAAGAAGGGCGGGAGCCTAGCAGACCAGCGGTGGATGTGGGAGCCGGGCTTGCCCGCGATAGTATCGACACGGTGCACCTGAGGCACCGCAGCGCCTGCATCGCGGGCAAGCCCGGCTCCCACGGGACCTTGTGTATGTCGTGCTTTTCTGATGAAAGGGGCCGTAGTGCTTCTTGCGCGTTTAAAAAGGTCTGGTAGAATCCGCGGCCTAATTACGTGCGGTATTCAACAATAGTGTTGATTGGCGGCACGCTAGCCTGAGGAATACACCATGAAAGCCGATATCCATCCAAACTATGTTGCCATCGACGTTACCTGCAGCTGCGGTAACAAGTTCGAAACCCGTTCGACTTTCGGCAAAGCTCTGCCAATCGACGTGTGCAACGAGTGCCACCCGTTCTACACCGGTAAGCAGAAGACTCTGGATGTTGGCGGCCGTGTTGACCGCTTCAAGACCCGCTTCGGTGCTTTCGGCGCTAAAGCTGCTCCTAAAGCCGAGTAAGGCTGGTTCGCTTGGATGGCCTGTATGGCTTGTCCTCGCTGATGAAAAAGGCGTCCCTCGTGGGCGCCTTTTTTGTGTCTGCGATTTGGCTGGCGCCCGCCCAGGCCGAGGTGTTCTGCCCGGCGCCCAGGGATGTCGCGACCTTCGACGTGCAGCGGGTAGTGGATGGCGACACCGTGCGCCTCAAGGACGGCCGAAGCATACGCATGATCGGCGTCAATGCCCCGGAAACCGGCAAGCAGGGGCGCACTGACGAGCCCTTCGCCGTGGCCGCTCGCGAGCGCCTGCAAAGTCTGGTGGACGCGAGCGGTGGGCGCGTTGGCGTGGTGCCCGGACGGGAGAGCAAGGACCGTTACGGCCGCACCCTGGCCCATCTCTACGGTGCCAATGGAGCAAATCTGGAAGCGCAGTTGCTCGCCGAAGGCCTTGGCTTCCAGGTGGCGGTCGCGCCGAATGTGGCACTGGTGGCCTGCCAGCAAGCCGCCGAACGCAGCGCCCGGCAGGCCCGGCTGGGGGTGTGGCGCCGGTCACCGGTGGTCGATGCGGCGAACATCCGGCGCTCGGGCTTTGCCGTGGTCCACGGCCGAGTGAGCAAAATCGAACGCAATCGCGGCGGAGTCTGGATTGAGTTGCAGGGCTCACTGGTACTGCGCATTGCACCCAATCTGGTGGGCCGATTCGACAGTGCGCTGTTGAAAGGTTTGCAGGGCCAGTCCATCGAAGCCCGCGGCTGGGTGCTGGACCGCTACCGACGCGGCGGCCTGGAAAAGGGCCAGGCACGCTGGCTGTTGCCACTGACCGATCCCGGCATGCTCGAGCAGGCGCCGTAAGAAAAAATTGTAGACATTTTTCAGGTCGATTGTGAACAGTTGAGCCCTTGTATCCCGTGGCTCTTGGCCAAAAGTCGTAGGGCAGGGCCCTTGACACCTGTGACTGCCCAGTCTTGTGGGGACTTTGCGACACGCGTATCCTCGGCGGTCCGTCGACCAACAGTAAAAGCGGAATGCCGATATGTCTGATTTGAAAACTGCCGCTCTCGAATATCATGCCCATCCTCGTCCAGGAAAGCTGAGTGTAGAGCTCACCAAAGCCACTGCCACCGCCCGCGACCTGTCGCTGGCCTACAGCCCTGGCGTTGCCGAGCCCGTACGTGAAATCGCCCGCGATCCTGAACTGGCCTACAAGTACACCGGCAAAGGCAACCTGGTTGCAGTGATCTCTGATGGCACCGCGATCCTCGGCCTGGGTAACCTCGGCCCATTGGCTTCCAAGCCAGTCATGGAAGGTAAGGGCGTGCTGTTCAAGCGCTTCGCCGGCATTGACGTATTCGATATCGAAGTCGATTCCGAGAGCCCGCAGGCTTTCATCGACACCGTAAAGCGCATCTCCATCACCTTCGGTGGCATCAACCTGGAAGACATCAAGGCACCTGAGTGCTTCGAGATCGAAAAGGCCCTGATCGAACAGTGCGACATCCCGGTATTCCACGATGACCAGCACGGCACCGCGATCGTTACCGCGGCCGGCATGATCAACGCCCTGGAAATCGCCGGCAAAACCCTTGGCGAAGCCAAGATCGTTTGCCTGGGCGCCGGCGCCGCGGCCATCTCCTGCATGAAGTTGCTGGTGAGCATGGGCGCCAAGCTGGAAAACATCTACATGGTCGACAGCAAGGGCGTTGTGCAGTCCGAGCGTACCGACCTGAACCAGTACAAGGCGATGTTCGCGCATCCGTCCTCCAAGCGTACCCTGGCTGACGCCCTGGACGGTGCAGACGTGTTCGTTGGCCTGTCCGGCCCGAACCTGCTGAGCGCCGAAGGCCTCAAGTCCATGGCGGCCAACCCGATCGTGTTCGCGTGCTCCAACCCGGATCCGGAAATCTCCCCGGAGCTGGCCCACGCCACCCGTAGCGACGTGATCATGGCCACCGGCCGTTCGGACTACCCGAACCAGGTCAACAACGTACTGGGCTTCCCGTTCATCTTCCGTGGTGCCCTGGACGTTCGCGCCAAGCGCATCAACGAAGAGATGAAAGTCGCGGCCGCCAACGCCCTGCGCGAACTGGCCAAACTGCCGGTTCCTCAGGAAGTGTGCGACGCCTACGGCGGCATCAAGCTGGAATTCGGTCGTGAGTACATCATCCCGAAACCAATGGACAAGCGCCTGATCACCCTGATCTCCGATGCCGTGGCCAAAGCCGCAATCGAGACGGGTGTGGCCACCCTGCCGTATCCGAAGAACTACCCGCTGCAAAGCGTGGATGATGTGTTCAACGGCTAAGCCGTTGTAGCGCACCACCAAAAAGCCCCGGCTCTTGCGAGTCGGGGCTTTTTTTGTGGCTGGCAATTGGCTCGAGCCTGGCGGTGATCCAACTGTGGGAGCGGGCTTGCTCGCGAAGACGGTGTGTCAGTCGGCCCATCTGAGCCTGATACTCCGCTTTCGCGAGCAAGCCCGCTCCCACATTGGAACTGCGTGTTAGAACAAATCGATCGGCGCCGCCTCGTCCGCCGGCAGCGGGCTGCCCGGTGCAACACCATTGCCCAGCTCGTTGACCGACGGCGGCGTATCCTCGCTCTTGAACAGCTCGAAGTACGCATTCGGCGTGCTCGGCGCTGCTGCACGGCCGCTGACCGGGTCGATCCGCAGGCTCAGGATGCCTTCCGGTTCCGGCTGGGTATGCAGCGGCATATCCTTCAGCGCGGCGCCCATGTAGCTCATCCAGATCGGCAGCGCGACGGTGCCGCCGAACTCCCGGCGACCGAGGCTTTCCGGCTGGTCGTAACCGGTCCATACGGTGGTCACGTAGTCGGCGTTGTAGCCGGAGAACCAGGCATCCTTGGAATCGTTGGTGGTACCGGTCTTGCCGGCGATATCGGCACGGCCCAGGGCCAGGGCGCGACGCCCCGTACCTTTCTTGATCACGTCTTCCAGGATGCTGTTGAGGATGTAGGTGGTACGGCCATCCACAACGCGTTCGGCTACCGCCGGCGCTTGTGGTGCGGCGGGAGCACCGGCTGCCGGGGCTTCGCCTGGCGTCGGCTCGATGGTGATGCCGCCGTTGGCCGGTGCTGCCTGGCCGTCAGTGGCCGCGACGCCATTGACCACGTCGCCCGGGACCCGTGGTGGGTTGGCGGTGAACAGGGTTTCGCCGCTACGGCTTTCGATCTTGTCGATCAGGTACGGGGTGATCTTGTAGCCGCCGTTGGCAAAGGTGCTCCAGCCGGTGGCGATTTCCATCGGCGTCAGCGTGGCGGTACCCAGTGCCAGGGACAGGTTGGGCGGCAGGTCCGACTTGTTGAAGCCGAAGCGGGTGATGTAGTCGATGGTCTTGCCTACGCCCATCGCCTGCAGCAGGCGGATCGACACCAGGTTACGCGACTTGTACAGCGCCTCGCGGACGCGGATCGGGCCGAGGAAGGTGTTGGTGTCGTTCTTCGGGCGCCAGACCTTGTCCAGGTACTCGTCGACGAACACGATCGGTGCATCGTTGACCAGGCTGGCGGCGGTGTAGCCGTTATCCAGGGCGGCGCTGTAGATGAACGGCTTGAAGCTGGAACCCGGCTGGCGCTTGGCCTGGGTGGCGCGGTTGTAGTTGCTCTGCTCGAAGGCAAAGCCGCCGACCAGGGCACGGATTGCACCGTTCTGCGGGTCAAGCGAAACCAGCGCGCCCTGTGCCACGGGCACCTGGCTGAATTTCAGGCTGTCGTCCTTCTGGCGCTGCACACGAATCAGGTCGCCGACCTGGGCCACGTCCGACGGCTGCTTGGGCATCGCCCCCATGCTGTTGGTGTTCAGGAACGGGCGAGCCCATTTCATGCTGTCCCACGACACATGCTCTTCGCCGGTGCGGGTCAGTACCTGCACGCCATCTTTCTTCACCTGGGTGACGATGGCGGGTTCAAGGCCGCTGATCGGGCGCTGTTTGCCCAGCTCGACGGTCCAGGCGCTCAGGGTCTTGCCCGGCAGGCGCGATTCAGGGCCGCGGTAGCCATGGCGCTGGTCATAGGCGACCAGGCCGTCGTGTACCGACTTGTTGGCGATTTCCTGCAGGTTGCTCGGAATCGTCGTGGTCACGCGGAAACCTTCGGTGTACGCCTCGCTGCCATAGCGGCCGACCATCTCGGCACGGGCCATTTCGGCGATATACGGGGCATTCACTTCCGGGGTCGGCACGTGATAGCTGGCGTTCAGCGGCTCGGCCACCGCACTTTCGTACGCGGCCTGGTCGATCTTGCCCAGCTTGTACATGCGGCCCAGGATCCAGTCGCGGCGCTCTTTGCTGCGCGCCGGGTTGGCCAGCGGGTTAAAGCGTGAAGGCGCCTTGGGCAGGCCGGCAATCATCGCCATCTGCGCCAGGCTGGCGTCACGAATCGACTTGCCGTAGTAAACCTGTGAAGCCGCCTCAATGCCGTAGGCGCGGTTGCCCAGATAGATCTTGTTGACGTACAGCTCAAGGATCTCATCCTTGGTCAGCTGACGTTCGATCTGCAACGCCAGGAGGATTTCCGTGGCTTTGCGGGAAAAGCTGCGTTCGCTGGTGAGGAAGAAGTTCTTCGCCACCTGCATGGTGATGGTGCTGCCACCGGATTGAATGTGTCCGCTTTTTACCAACTGCGTGGCCGCCCGCACCAGGCTGCTTGGGTCGACGCCATAGTGATTGGCGAAGTTATCGTCTTCAGCCGACAGCAGGGCGTTGATGAAATTGGGTGGAATGTCGGCGAAACGGATCGGTGTGCGGCGCATTTCGCCGAACTCCGCGATCAGTTTTTCATCGCTGCTGTAGACCCGCAAAGGAATCTGCAACTGGATACTTCTCAGGGCCTCTACGGAGGGCAAACCCGGACTAAGGTAGAGATAGGCCCCGCTGAACACGAGCATCAGCCCGCAGACGATCGCGACAATGGAGTACCCGAAAAACTTCAGCAGACGAATCAAGGCTTTTGGATTTCCAAGGAAAAGAATGGGTTAGGCGTCGGGGCATGCACGGCAAGTGGTGGATCGACCCGGCCAGCAGATAAACGCGGGAAAAAACGCTGGGCATTAAAGCATTTTTCGGCTTCGGGCGTCATTCGCGCCGCTCATACAAGCCGACCGAATGCAGGAAGCCTGGCAGCAATCAGTCCGTAAGACAGGGAAAGTTTTGGGGAGTTTTATGAGAAAGGGATTTTTCAGGCGAAAAGCCGATGCCGTCCTGGGTATCGACATCAATGACACCGGCGTCAGGCTGGTGGAGCTGGAGGCTTCAGGCACTGGCTACAGCGTGCGGGGCTACGCCATGCAGCAGTTGCCGGCCCATGCGGTGGTCGACAGCAGCGTGGTTGATTTCGATGCCGTCGCGCAGGCACTTTCCCGGGCGCTGGTACAGGCGCATACATCACTCAGGCATGCCGCCGTGGCCGTGGCAGGGCCCTCGGTGATTACCCGCGTGCTGGAGATGGACGCGGGGCTGACGGATGCTGAAATGGTGCGTCGAATCCATGGGGAAGCAGACCAGTACATTCCTTATCCGCTGGAGGATGTGGCTATCGACTTCCAGGTGCAGGGCCCGTCGGCCCATGACCCGCAAAGCGTCGATGTGCTGCTGGTTGCCTGCCTCAAGGAACAGGTGGAGGCCCGTGAGGCGGTTTTGGCCCTTGCGGGGCTGACGACGCGGATAGTGGATGTCGAAGCATTTGCATTGGCTCGCGCGGGCAGGCAGGCTTCGGACAGCATCACGCTGGGCCGTCGTGTCGATGGCGCGCAATGGGCCGTGGATGCCCAGGGAATGGGAGTGGCCTGCGGGCTGGCCCTGAGGAGTTTCGACTGATGACACGAATCAACCTGTTGCCGTGGCGCGCAGAACGGAATGAGCGGCGGCGCAAATATTTTCTGGTGTTTTTGGCGGGGGCTGCAGCGGTGGCGCTGGCTGCGGTTTGGCTGGCAGACCAGGTGATCGACCGTGCAATCGATCGGCAGTTGGCCCGCAATAACCAGTTGAGCCAGGGTGTCATCGGGCTCGACTCGCGGATCAAGGCCATCGACGAACTGCATGAGCAGCGCCAGCAGTTGATGGAACGGATGAAAGTTGTGCAGGGTTTGCAGGACGATCGTGCGGCGGGTGCTCAGTTGCTGGACCAGTTGGCCCGTGCCGTGCCGGACGGGGTGCAGTTGCGCGAAGTGAGCGTCGACGGCGGTTCTGTTTCCATCAGCGGCACGGCCGGATCGAACCGGGACATTGCTCAGTTCATGCGAGGCCTCGAAGCTGCCGAAGACTTGGAAGCGCCCCGGCTTCAACGGGTTCGCGGCGCGCAGGAGGGCGACGACAATGGCTTCCAGTTGACGGTTCGCCATGGTCACTCGGATGAGGTGCGCCAATGAGAGGGGCGTCAGGCCTGCCAGGGCTGACGGAATCCGATATAACCCAGCTCTGCCAGAACGCCGCCAACTGGCCTTTGCCGGGCAAGGCGTTGCTGGCTGGCGCGGTGGTTTGCCTGCTGTGGGCAGTGGGCAATACCTTCTACTTGAGTGGAGCGCGGGAGCAACTGCGCCAGCTTGAGTCGCAGGAAGTGGCGCTTGAACAGCAGGTCGCGCTGAAAACCAGCCAGGCTGCCGGCCTGGAGTCCCTGGTCCGCGAACTCGAAACAATGCGAGGCCATTTCGCCAACCTGTTACGGCGGCTGCCTGCCGACCCCCAGGTACCCGGCCTGCTTGAAGATATTGGCCGCCTGAGTGCCGCCAATGGCTTGGTGCTGGAGGCCATCGAACTTCGGGATGACCAGCCTCGCGCCCTGTACATCGAATCGCCCATGCAGATTGGCGTCACCGGGACTTTTCACGACCTGGCGGCGTTCATCAACGGCATGGCCAGCTTGCCAGGAATTGTCACGGTGCATGACTTGGCATTCAGTCCTGTCGATGCCTCGGTGTTGCACCTCAGTCTGGTAGCCAGGACCTATCGTCACAACCGCCAGGCGGGCGATGACCTGAAGGTTGATTTGCACCCGCCGGCACAGGCTGTCGCCGAGCCCGGGCCGCAGCAAGTGGCCTACGATTTTGCAGCCTTGCGCGACCCTTTCCAGCCGCCCTCTCGCCAACTGGTTCGACCCGCCGGGCGACCGGCTGCCGGACCTGATCTCGCCAGGCCTCGCGGAATCCTCGAAGGCTTCGCCGTGGAGCAGTTCGAAATGGTCGGGACCTTGGCCCTGGGGGCTCAAACCTTCGCCCTGCTGCGCGGAGCGTCGTCTGTCCATCGGCTGGCAATCGGCGATTACCTGGGCCCGGACCACGGGCGCATCACGGCGATTCATGACTCCCATGTCGAACTGGCCGAGCTTTTCCCGGATGGCCAGGGCGCGTGGCTGGAACGCTCGCAAACCCTTGCCCTGAACGTGAACTCATAACGGAAACAAACAATGAAAAGGACTTTTTCGTCCTTCGGTGTGGCGCTATGGATAGCGTTCACGGCACCGATGGTCATGGCTGTGCCCAATCGAATCGACTTGATTCACCTGCCGCCACCTGGCAATGCGCCCCTGAGTACCGGGCGCGTGGCATTCACCGGGGACAAGCTGTCCCTCAACTTCCAGAACATCGAGTTGCGCGCGGTGCTGCAGCAGATTGCCGACGTTGCCGGCCTCAATCTGGTGACCAGTGACGACGTGCAGGGTTCGATCACCCTGCGCCTCAAGGACGTGCCCTGGGACCAGGCCCTGGACCTGGTGCTGCAAACCAAGGGGCTGGACAAGCGTGTGACGGCCAATGTGCTGCTGGTCGCGCCGGCCGAGGAGTTGGCCGCCCGTGAGTTGCTGGCGATGGAGTCGCGCAAGCAAATGACTGAGTTGGCACCGCTGCGCCGCGAGTTGCTGCAAGTCAATTACGCCAAGGCGTCGGACCTGGCCAAGCTCTTCCAGTCGGCCGTGGGCCTGGAAGGTGCCACCGATGAGCGCGGCTCGGTGGCGGTGGATGACCGCACCAACAACATCATCGCCTACCAGACCCGGGAGCGGCTGGAGGAGCTGCGCACGATTGTGGCGCAACTGGATATTCCGGTAAGGCAGGTGATGATCGAGGCGCGGATCGTCGAGGCCAATGTGGATTACGACAAAAGCCTTGGCGTGCGCTGGGGCGGGCAACTGAATCGAGGTAACTGGAGCGCTGGCGGGATCAGGAAACCGCTGGCCGAAGGCACCGAGCCGCCTGAAACCCCGCCCAGCTCGCCGTTTGTGGACCTGGGGGCGGTCAACGGCAGCGCCGGCCTGGGTGTCGCGTTTATCACCGACAACCTGCTGCTGGACCTGGAACTGACCGCCATGGAAAAAACCGGCAATGGTGAAATCGTTTCGCAGCCCAAGGTCGTCACCTCCGACAAGGAAACCGCGCGAATCCTCAAGGGCACCGAGATTCCCTATCAGGAGTCCAGCTCCACCGGCGCGACCTCGGTGTCGTTCAAGGAGGCCTCCTTGTCATTGGAAGTGACCCCGCAAATCACCCCGGACGGCTGGGTGATCATGGAGGTCAAGGTCACCAAGGACGAGCCCGACTACCTGAACAGGCTCAACGATGTGCCGCCAATCAAGAAAAACGAGGTCAATGCCAAGGTGCTGGTCAAGGACGGGGAGACCATCGTGATCGGCGGGGTTTTCTCCAATACTCAAAGCAAAGTGGTAGATAAAGTGCCATTTTTGGGCGATGTGCCGTATCTTGGCCGCCTTTTCCGGCGGGATGTGGTTTCGGAGAAAAAATCCGAGCTGCTGGTATTCCTGACTCCGCGTATTATGAATAACCAGGCGATTGCTGTGAGTCGTTGATTCTGTGCGAAATTTGATTCTTGTAGGACCGATGGGGGCTGGAAAAAGCACCATCGGCCGTTTGCTGGCCAAAGAGCTGCGCCTGCCATTCAAAGACTCCGATAAGGAAATTGAATTGCGCACGGGCGCCAATATCCCGTGGATCTTCGATAAGGAAGGCGAACTGGGCTTTCGCGACCGCGAGCAGGCGATGATTGCCGAACTGTGCGGCTGCGATGGCGTGGTATTGGCCACCGGCGGTGGCGCAGTGATGCGCGACGAGAACCGCCGGGCGCTGCACGCCGGCGGTCGCGTGGTTTATCTGCACGCGTCTGTCGAGCAGCAGGTGGGCCGCACCGCTCGCGACCGCAATCGCCCATTGCTGCGCACCGCCGACCCGGCAAAAACCCTGCGGGACCTGCTGACGCTGCGCGACCCGCTTTATCGGGAAATCGCCGATCTGGTGGTGGAAACCGATGAGCGGCCGCCACGAATGGTGGTTCTCGACATTCTCGAGCGCCTGGCACAGTTGCCACCCCGTTAAAGCCAGGGCCGAAATGCGCTATCCTCGGCGGCGCGTCATGACCGTCCGAGTTGTGGCGTAGAGCCATCAGGCAGCGTCAGATCCCGACGTTGCCGACAACGTTAATGTAGGGCAGGACGCCTGCTTTCATCTTCAACGCGGGGACACATGCAGACACTTAAGGTCGATCTTGGCGAGCGCAGCTACCCGATCCATATTGGCGAAGGTTTGTTGGACCAGCCCGAGTTGCTCGCACCGCATATTGCCGGGCGGCAAGTGGCGATCATCTCCAATGAAACGGTCGCGCCGCTGTATCTTGAGCGTCTGAGCCGCAGCCTGGCGGCGTACTCGGTGATCTCGGTGGTGCTGCCGGACGGCGAGGCCTTCAAGACCTGGGAAACCCTGCAACTGATCTTTGATGGCCTGCTGACGGCCCGTCATGACCGGCGCACCACGGTGGTGGCCCTGGGTGGCGGTGTGATCGGCGACATGGCCGGCTTTGCAGCCGCCTGCTATCAGCGCGGCGTGGACTTTATCCAGGTACCGACCACCTTGCTGTCCCAGGTCGATTCGTCGGTGGGCGGCAAGACCGGCATCAACCACCCGCTGGGCAAGAACATGGTCGGCGCGTTCTATCAGCCGAATGTGGTGCTGATCGACACTGCCACCCTCAATACCCTGCCACCCCGCGAGCTGTCGGCGGGCCTGGCGGAAGTCATCAAGTACGGGCTGATCTGCGACGAGCCGTTCCTGACCTGGCTGGAAGAACACGTCGACGCCCTGCGCGCCCTCGACCAGGTGGCACTCACCGAAGCGATTTCCCGCTCCTGCGCCGCCAAGGCGCTGGTGGTGAATGCCGACGAACGTGAGTCCGGCGTGCGCGCCACCTTGAACCTCGGCCACACCTTCGGCCATGCGATCGAGACCCACATGGGCTATGGTGTGTGGTTGCATGGAGAGGCCGTAGCGGCTGGCACAGTGATGGCATTGGAGATGTCGCAACGCCTGGGCTGGATCAGCGCCCAGGAGCGTGATCGCGGGATCCGCCTGTTCCAGCGCGCCGGGTTGCCGGTCATTCCTCCCGAGGAGATGACCGAGGCAGATTTTCTCGAACATATGGCAATAGACAAGAAAGTGATCGACGGTCGACTGCGACTGGTGCTGTTGCGCCGAATGGGCGAAGCGGTAGTGACCGACGATTATCCGAAAGAGATTTTACAGGCCACGCTGGGAGCGGATTACCGCGCCCTGGCCCAGCTTAAAGGTTAATAAGATCCCGATGACTAGTTTGCATGCCGACGAGGCGTTCCTCGGCCATTACCAGTTAAGCCACGACCCTTTTGCTCCTCGGGTGCCTGGTTTCAAGTTTTTCCCTGCGCAACGCAAGCCGGTGCTGGGGCAACTGCACCACCTGGCGCGCTACAGCCAGTTGCTGCTGGTGGTCACCGGCCCATTGGGCAGCGGCAAGACCTTGCTGCGCCAGGCACTGGTGGCCAGCACCAACAAGCAATCGGTACAGAGCGTGGTGGTTTCCGCCCGTGGTGCCGGTGATGCGGCAGGCGTGTTGCGTCAAGTGGCCCAGGCCCTCGACGTGTCCACTGCCGAGCCGAATGCGATCCTCAAGCAAGTGGTGCAACTGGGCCTGACCGGCCAGGAAGTCTACCTGCTGGTGGATGACGCCGAGCAGCTCGACGAATCTGCCCTGGAAGCGTTGCTGGCCCTGGCGGCCGGTACGCCTGAAGGGCGCCCGCATGTGTTCCTGTTTGGCGAGTCTTCGCTGATCGCCGAACTTGAACAGATCAGCGGCGAGCAGGAGCTGTTCCACGTCATCGAACTGCAGCCTTACGAAGAAGAAGAAACCCGCGAATACCTGGCCCAGCGGCTGGAAGGCGCAGGGCAGGGCATCGAACTTTTCTCCGCTTCGCAGATCTCTGATATTCACGAAAGCTCCGACGGCTGGCCTGGCACCATCAACCAGGTTGCCCGGGATGCCATGATCGAAGCCATGATTGCCAGCCGCTCAGCGGTAAAGCGTCCAAAGATGGGGTTTACTATGCCGAAGAAGCACGTATTGGCAATTTCTGCCGTTGTCGTGGTTGCCGTCGCCGCCGCCTGGTTGATTCCAGGTCGCAACAAGGCACCGACCACCGCTGGCGCGCCAACCGAACAGGCGCAGTTGCCACTGGGCAAGCCAACACCGAACGTTGAGTTTGCCAACTCCGGCCAACCCACCAACTTGCCAATGGTCGGCCAACCGGTGATGCGCGGCCCGCTCGCCGAAGAAGCTGGCGGCATCTCCGAAGGCGACGATGGGGTGCCGGTGGAAGGCTCCAGCGCCACGCCGCCGACCGTGACCACCACCGCGCCACCTGCGGGCGTGCCAGCCGGTCAGCCAGCGGCCAAGCCGACGCCAGCGCCAGCCCAGGTCGCCACCGCCAAGCCTGCGCCTGTTGCCAAGCCGGTCGCCCCGGCGCCTGCGGCCAAACCGGCTCCAGCCGCCAAGCCTGCCGAAAAACCGGCCGTCGTGGCCAAGGCCGCGACTGGCGCTGCCGGCAGCAGCTGGTATGCCAGCCAGCCTACCGGTAACTTCGTGGTGCAGATCCTCGGCACCAGCTCCGAAGCCAACGCCCAGGCGTTCGTGAAAGAGCAGGGCGGCGAGTACCGTTATTTCAAGAAAGTGCTCAACGGCAAGCCTCTCTATGTAATCACGTACGGCAACTTCTCCAGCCGTGCAGCAGCGGAATCCGCGATCAAGGCCTTGCCAGCGAAGGTTCAGGCTGGTAAACCTTGGCCTCGCACTGTCGCCAGCGTTCAACAAGAACTGGCAACAACTCGCTGAAGATCCGGCGGCCTTACCCAGGCCGCCCTCTCGGCACCTCAAAAAAAACAACACAGCGTGCAGCCCTGAAGGCCGCGCGCTTTGTGGTGTCTGCGTCACAGTGGCTTTTGAGTCGTAGCGGTCAAAATTAAAAAAGTTTTGACTAGCACAGCATATCGCTTTAAACCTTTCATAAATGCGACATAGATTTGCGACATTTCGTCGCTAAATTTGTGAGCGTCTGTGTCGGTGTGTACAATGACCTCCCTTTTGCCCCCGCTAAGCCGGCGTACGTTCGGCGTGGAAGGTAACCGGTTGAATTGAAAAGAAATTTGCCTCGAAATAAGAGGCAGCCTGGTGAGAAAGTGTCTATGAAAGCAGGTCTGTACCAACCCGATGAATTCAAGGATAACTGCGGTTTCGGCCTGATAGCCCACATGCAGGGCGAGCCCAGTCATACCCTTTTGCAAACGGCCATCGAGGCCCTGACCTGCATGACCCACCGCGGTGGGATCAACGCCGACGGCAAGACCGGTGACGGTTGCGGCTTGCTGATTCAAAAGCCCGACCAGTTCCTGCGCGCAGTCGCCAAGGAACATTTCGGCGCCGATTTGCCCAAGCAGTACGCTGTGGGCATGGTGTTCTTCAACCAGGACCCGGTAAAAGCCGAAGCTGCTCGCGAGAACATGAACCGCGAGATCCTGGCCGCTGGCCTGCAGCTCGTCGGCTGGCGCAAAGTGCCGATCGACACCAGCGTACTCGGCCGCCTGGCCCTGGAGCGCCTGCCGCAGATCGAACAAGTGTTCATCGCAGGCGACGGCCTGAGCGACCAGGACATGGCGATCAAGCTGTTCACCTCTCGTCGTCGCTCGTCCGTGGCCAATGCCGCCGACACCGACCACTACATCTGCAGCTTTTCCCACAAGACCATCATTTATAAAGGCCTGATGATGCCGGCGGACTTGACCGCCTTCTATCCAGACCTGAGCGATGAGCGCCTGCAAACCGCAATCTGCGTGTTCCACCAGCGCTTCTCCACCAACACCCTGCCGAAATGGCCGCTGGCCCAGCCATTCCGCTTCCTCGCCCACAACGGCGAGATCAACACCATCACCGGCAACCGCAACTGGGCCGTGGCCCGTCGCACCAAGTTCGCCAACGACCTGATGGACCTGGAAGAGCTCGGCCCGCTGGTCAACCGCGTGGGTTCCGACTCCTCCAGCATGGACAACATGCTCGAACTGATGGTCACCGGCGGCATCGACCTGTTCCGTGGCGTGCGCATGATCATTCCGCCAGCGTGGCAGAACGTCGAGACCATGGACCCCGACCTGCGGGCGTTCTATGAGTACAACTCGATGCACATGGAACCGTGGGACGGCCCGGCCGGCGTGGTAATGACCGACGGTCGCTACGCCGTGTGCCTGCTCGACCGTAACGGCCTGCGCCCGGCGCGCTGGGTGACCACCACCAACGGCTTCATCACCCTGGCGTCGGAAATCGGCGTGTGGAACTACAAGCCGGAAGACGTGATCGCCAAGGGCCGTGTTGGCCCGGGCCAGATCCTCGCCGTGGACACCGAGACCGGTCAGATTCTCGACACCGATGCCATCGACAACCGCTTGAAGTCCCGTCATCCGTACAAGCAATGGCTGCGCAAGAATGCCCTGCGCATCCAGGCAACCATGGAAGACAACGACCACGGTTCTGCCTTCTACGACGTCGACCAGCTCAAGCAGTACATGAAGATGTACCAGGTCACCTTCGAAGAACGTGACCAGGTGCTGCGCCCACTGGGCGAGCAGGGCTACGAAGCCGTCGGCTCCATGGGCGATGACACGCCAATGGCCGTGCTGTCCCAGCGCGTGCGCACGCCGTACGACTATTTCCGCCAGCAGTTCGCCCAGGTGACCAACCCGCCGATCGATCCGCTGCGCGAAGCCATCGTGATGTCCCTGGAAGTGTGCCTCGGTGCCGAGCGCAACATCTTCCAGGAATCGCCTGAGCACGCTTCCCGCGTGATCCTCAGCTCGCCGGTCATTTCCCCGGCCAAGTGGCGCTCGTTGATGACCCTGGATCGCCCAGGCTTCGACCGGCAGATCATCGACCTGAACTACGACGAGAGCCTCGGCCTGGAAGCCGCTGTGCGTAACGTCGCCGATCAGGCGGAAGAAGCCGTTCGCGCCGGCCGTACCCAAATCGTGCTGACCGACCGCCATATTGCTCCGGGCAAGTTGCCGATCCACGCGTCCCTGGCCACCGGCGCGGTACACCACCGCCTGACCGAAAAGGGCCTGCGTTGCGATTCCAACATCCTGGTTGAAACCGCCACCGCCCGCGACCCGCATCACTTTGCGGTGTTGATCGGCTTCGGCGCCTCGGCGGTGTATCCGTTCCTGGCTTACGAAGTACTCGGCGACCTGATCCGTACCGGCGAAGTGCTGGGCGACCTCTACGAGGTGTTCAAGAACTACCGTAAAGGCATCACCAAGGGCCTGCTGAAGATCCTGTCGAAGATGGGCATCTCCACCGTCACGTCCTACCGCGGCGCGCAATTGTTCGAAGCCATCGGCCTGTCGGAAGAAGTTTGCGAGATGAGCTTCCGTGGCGTGCCAAGCCGCATCAAGGGCGCACGTTTCGTCGACATCGAAGCCGAGCAGAAAGCCCTGGCCGCCGAAGCCTGGAGCGCGCGCAAGCCGATCCAGCAAGGCGGCCTGCTGAAGTTCGTGCACGGTGGCGAATACCACGCCTACAACCCGGACGTGGTCAACACCCTGCAAGCCGCCGTGCAGCAAGGCGACTACGCCAAGTTCAAGGAATACACCGCGCTGGTGGATAACCGCCCGGTGTCGATGATCCGTGACCTGTTCAAGGTGAAAACCCTGGACACGCCGCTGGCCATCAGCGAGATCGAGCCACTGGAATCGATCCTCAAGCGTTTCGACTCCGCCGGTATTTCCCTGGGCGCCTTGTCGCCTGAGGCTCACGAAGCCCTGGCCGAAGCCATGAACCGCCTGGGTGCGCGTTCAAACTCCGGCGAAGGCGGTGAAGACCCGGCGCGCTACGGCACCATCAAGAGCTCGAAAATCAAGCAGGTCGCCACTGGCCGCTTTGGTGTGACCCCGGAATACCTGGTCAACGCCGAAGTGCTGCAGATCAAGGTTGCCCAGGGCGCCAAGCCGGGTGAAGGCGGACAGCTGCCAGGCGGCAAGGTCAATGGCCTGATCGCCAAGCTGCGTTATGCAGTGCCGGGCGTGACCCTGATTTCGCCGCCGCCGCACCACGACATCTACTCGATCGAGGATTTGTCGCAGCTGATTTTCGACCTGAAACAAGTCAACCCGCAGGCCCTGGTCTCGGTGAAACTGGTAGCGGAAGCCGGCGTGGGCACCATCGCCGCCGGTGTGGCCAAGGCCTATGCCGACCTGATCACCATCTCCGGCTACGACGGCGGCACCGGCGCTTCGCCGCTGACCTCCATCAAGTACGCCGGTGCGCCGTGGGAACTGGGCCTGGCCGAGACTCACCAGACCCTGCGCGGCAACGACCTGCGCGGCAAGGTCCGGGTGCAGACCGACGGTGGCCTGAAAACCGGCCTCGACGTGATCAAGGCTGCAATCCTCGGCGCCGAAAGCTTCGGCTTCGGCACCGCGCCAATGATCGCCCTGGGCTGCAAATACCTGCGCATCTGCCACCTGAACAACTGCGCCACCGGCGTGGCCACTCAGAACGAGAAGCTGCGCAAGGACCACTACATCGGGACCGTCGACATGGTGGTGAATTTCTTCACCTACGTCGCCGAGGAAACCCGTGAGTGGCTGGCCAAGCTGGGCGTGCGTTCCCTGGAAGAGCTGATCGGCCGTACCGACCTGCTGGACATCCTCGAAGGCCAGACCGCCAAGCAACAGCACCTGGACCTGACGCCGCTGTTGGGCAGCGATCACATCCCGGCCGACAAGCCACAGTTCTGCCAGGTTGACCGCAACCCGCCGTTCGACAAGGGCCTGCTGGCCGAGAAGATGGTCGAGATGGCCACTTCGTCGATCAACGACGCAAGCGGCGGCGAATTCGCCCTGGATATCTGCAACTGCGACCGTTCCATCGGCGCACGCATCTCCGGCGAAATCGCGCGCAAGCACGGCAACCAGGGCATGGCCAAGGCGCCGATCACCTTCCGCTTCAAGGGCACCGCTGGCCAGAGCTTCGGCGTATGGAACGCCGGTGGCTTGAACATGTACCTCGAAGGCGACGCCAACGACTACGTGGGCAAGGGCATGACCGGCGGCAAGCTGGTGATCGTCCCGCCAGTGGGCAGCGTCTACAAGACTCAAGACAGTGCCATCATCGGCAACACCTGCCTGTACGGCGCAACCGGCGGCAAGCTGTTTGCCGCGGGCACGGCCGGTGAGCGTTTCGCAGTGCGTAACTCCGGTGCCCACACCGTGGTTGAAGGCACGGGCGATCACTGCTGCGAGTACATGACCGGTGGTTTTGTCGCGGTGCTGGGCAAGACCGGCTACAACTTCGGTTCGGGCATGACCGGCGGTTTCGCCTACGTGCTCGACCAGGACAACACCTTCGTCGACAAGGTGAACCACGAGTTGGTGGAGATCCAGCGGATCAGCGGCGAAGCGATGGAATCCTATCGCAACCACTTGCAGCATGTGCTGGACGAATATGTCGAGGAAACCAACAGCGAATGGGGTCGCAACCTCGCTGAAAACCTCGATGACTACCTGCGTCGTTTCTGGCTGGTCAAGCCCAAGGCTGCCAACCTGAAATCGTTGCTTTCCAGCATCCGTGCCAACCCGCAGTGATATGCGCCTGAAGAGTTTGATGAGGTTTTAACATGGCTGAACGTCTGAATAACGACTTCCAGTTCATCGATGTCGGGCGCAAAGATCCGAAGAAGAAACTGTTGCGTCAACGCAAGAAAGAGTTCGTGGAAATCTACGAGCCCTTCAAACCCCAGCACTCGGCCGACCAGGCCCACCGCTGCCTGGGTTGCGGTAACCCGTATTGCGAATGGAAGTGCCCGGTGCACAACTTCATTCCGAACTGGCTGAAGCTGGTGGCCGAGGGCAACATCCTCGCCGCCGCCGAGCTGTCGCACCAGACCAACACCCTGCCGGAAGTGTGCGGCCGGGTGTGCCCGCAGGACCGTCTGTGCGAGGGTGCGTGCACCCTCAACGACGGCTTCGGCGCGGTGACCATCGGTTCGGTGGAGAAGTACATCACCGACACCGCGTTCGCCATGGGCTGGCGCCCGGACATGTCCAAGGTCAAGCCGACCGGCAAGCGCGTCGCGATCATCGGCGCGGGCCCGGCGGGCCTGGGCTGTGCCGACGTGCTGGTGCGTGGCGGCGTGACCCCGGTGGTGTTCGACAAGAACCCGGAAATCGGTGGCCTGCTGACCTTCGGCATCCCCGAGTTCAAGCTGGAAAAAACCGTACTGAGCCATCGTCGCGAAGTCTTCACCGGCATGGGTATCGAGTTCCGCCTCAATACCGAAATCGGCAAGGACGTGACCATGGAGCAACTGCTCGAAGAATACGATGCCGTGTTCATGGGCATGGGCACCTACACCTACATGAAGGGCGGCTTTGCCGGTGAAGACCTGCCGGGCGTGTACGACGCTCTGGACTTCCTGATCGCCAACGTCAACCGCAACCTGGGCTTTGAAAAGTCGCCGGAAGATTTCGTCGACATGAAAGGCAAGAAGGTCGTGGTGCTGGGCGGTGGTGATACCGCGATGGACTGCAACCGCACTTCGATTCGCCAGGGCGCCAAGTCGGTGACCTGTGCCTACCGTCGTGACGAAGCCAACATGCCGGGTTCGCGCAAAGAGGTGAAGAACGCCAAGGAAGAAGGCGTGAAATTCCTCTACAACCGCCAGCCGATCGCTATCGTCGGTGAAGACCGTGTCGAAGGCGTGAAAGTGGTCGAGACCCGTCTCGGCGAACCGGACGCCCGTGGCCGTCGCAGCCCCGAGCCGATCCCGGGTTCCGAAGAGATCATCCCGGCAGACGCCGTGGTCATCGCCTTCGGTTTCCGCCCAAGCCCGGCGCCGTGGTTCGAGCAGTTCGAAATCCAGACCGACAGCCAGGGCCGCGTTGTAGCCCCGGAACAAGGCCAGTACAAACACCAGACCAGCAACCCGAAAATCTTCGCCGGTGGCGACATGGTGCGCGGGTCTGACCTGGTAGTGACGGCCATCTTCGAAGGCCGCAACGCCGCCGAAGGTATCCTGGATTACCTGCAGGTCTGACCCCGATCCCGGATTGAAATGGGATCAAAATGTGGGAGCGGGCTTGCTCGCGAATGCGGTATATCAGTCACCAGATGTGTTAGCTGACCCACCGCTTTCGCGAGCAAGCCCGCTCCCACATTTGTTTTGTGGCGCTTTCATATCCGCGACAAATTGACCCGATAGACAAAAGGCACGGCTCTTGCCGTGCCTTTTGCGTCGCGCTCTGAGAAAATGCCCGCACTTTTTTTGCGGATGCCGACATGACTGCCCTCAAGAACGACCGTTTCCTTCGTGCCCTGCTCAAGCAACCCGTGGACGTCACCCCTGTGTGGATGATGCGCCAGGCCGGTCGCTACCTGCCGGAATACCGCGCCAGTCGCGCCCACGCCGGCGACTTCATGAGCCTGTGCATGAACCCGGAGTTCGCCTGCGAAGTCACCATGCAACCGCTGGACCGCTATCCACAGCTGGATGCGGCCATCCTGTTCTCCGATATCCTGACCATCCCTGATGCGATGGGCCAGGGCCTGTACTTCGAAACCGGCGAAGGCCCGCGTTTCAAGAAAGTCGTCAGCACCCTGGCCGACATCGAAGCCCTGCCGATCCCCGATCCCCACAAGGACCTGGGCTACGTCATGGATGCGGTCAGCACCATCCGCCGCGAGCTGAATGGCCGCGTGCCGCTGATCGGCTTCTCCGGCAGCCCGTGGACCCTGGCCACCTACATGGTCGAAGGCGGCTCGTCGAAAGACTTCCGCAAGACCAAGGCCATGCTCTACGACAACCCGCAAGCCATGCACCTGCTGCTGGACAAGCTGGCGCAGTCGGTCACCTCCTACCTCAACGGCCAGATCATGGCCGGCGCCCAGGCGGTGCAGATCTTCGACACCTGGGGTGGCAACCTGTCGGCGGCGGCGTACCAGGAGTTCTCCCTGGCCTACATGCGCAAGATCGTCAGCGGCCTGATCCGCGAACACGAAGGCCGCAAAGTGCCGGTGATCATGTTCACCAAGGGCGGCGGCCTGTGGCTGGAAAGCATCGCCGACGCCGGCGCCGACGCGCTGGGCCTGGACTGGACCTGCGACCTCGGCGAAGCCCGTCGCCGCGTGGGCAACAAGGTTGCGCTGCAAGGCAACATGGACCCGACCGTGCTGTACGCCAAGCCGGAAGCCATCCGTACTGAAGTGGGCCGCATCCTCGCCAGCTACGGCAAAGGCAGCGGTCACGTATTCAACCTCGGCCATGGCATCACTCCGGAAGTTGATCCGGAGCACGCAGGCGCGTTCCTGCGGGCGGTGCACGAGTTGTCGGCGCAGTATCACGAGTGATCGCGCGGCAATGAAAAAGCCCGGCAGATGCCGGGCTTTTTTGTAAGCGCTGGTTAAGCCTTGGCTTCCTGCAACGGCGGCAACTTCGCCAGCTTCAACGCCACCAGCAACGCGACGATCAACAGCGCGACGATAAACCCGCCAATCCCGTTCCACCCGGCGTAGTGCCAGAAAAACCCGCCCGCCGTCCCCGCAATACTCGACCCCACGTAGTAACTGAACAGGTACAGCGACGACGCCTGGCCCTTGGCTTTCAGCGCGCGGCGGCCGATCCAGCTGCTGGCCACCGAGTGGGCGCCGAAGAAGCCGAAGGTGAAGATCAGCATGCCGGGCACTACCAGCCACAGCGGGGTAAACAGCGTCAGGGCGATACCGCCGAGCATCAGCACGATGGTGCCCCACAGCACGCGGCGACGGCCCAGGCGGTCGGCCAGGGAGCCGATTTTCGCCGAGCTGTAGATACCCGAGAGGTAGACCAGCGACAGCAGGCCTACCACGGCCTGGCTCAAATCGTACGGGTCCGCCAGCAAGCGGTAGCCGATGTAGTTGAACATCGTCACAAAGGCGCCCATCAGCACGAAGGCTTCGAGGAACAGCCACGGCAGGCCGGCGTCCTTGAAGTGCATGGTGAAGCCGTCCACCAGGCTGCGCGGGTGCAGGGTGCTGGCGCGGAAGTTGCGCGATTCGGGGAGGATCTTCCAGAACACCGTGGCTGCGATCAGCGCCAGGGCGCCGATGATCAGCATCGCCGTGTGCCAGCTGACGAAGTCGATCAGCACACCGATGATCAAGCGGCCGCTCATGCCGCCAATGGCGTTACCGCCGATATACAGGCCCATGGCCAGGCCGATGTGTTGCGGGTGGATCTCTTCACTCAGGTAGGTCATGGCCACCGCTGCCAGGCCGCTGAGGGACAGGCCCACCAATGCACGCATCAGCAGGATGCCTTCCCAGCTTGGCATCAGGCCGCTGGCGATGGTGCACAACGCGGCGCAGAACAGTGCGGCAACCATCACCGGCTTGCGCCCCAGGGTGTCGGAAATCGGCCCGGTGATCAGCAGGCCAATGGCGAGCATGCCGGTGGCCACCGAGAGAATCAGGCTGCTTTGCGCGGCATTGATGGAAAATTCGTGGGACAGCGCCGGCATCATCGGCTGTACGCAGTAGAGCAGGGCGAAAGTGGCGAAACCGCCGGAGAACAGCGCCAGCACCGTGCGCATGAACATCGGGGTGCCTTTTTCGATGTACTGCTCGTTGAGCTGTGCCACCACTTCATCGAGGGCGGTGGGCGGTACTTCTTGAGCAAGCGGAGCGACAGCAGATTTCACGCGGGACCTCGGGGAGGAAAGGCTGCCAGGGCTGGCAATGCAAAAAAGAATATAGCTCCCTATTGATTCTTTCCAATATATTGTTCGACCTGTTTAAGAGCTTTTACGACCTAATGAGGTTTTCATGGAACTGCGCCACCTGCGTTACTTCATCGCCGTGGCTGAAGAGCTGCATTTTGGCCGCGCCGCGCAGGTGCTGGGGATCTCCCAGCCGCCCCTGAGCCAGCAGATCCAGGCGCTGGAGCAGGAGATAGGTGCGCGGTTGTTTGAGCGTACCAATCGTCGGGTCGAGCTGAGCGAGGCCGGCAGGTTGTTCCTGCAAGAGGCGCGGTTGGTGCTGGCGCAGGTGGATAAAGCGGCGGACGTGGCGCGTCGGGCGCAGCTGGGGGAACTGGGGGAGTTGAAGATTGGCTTCACCTCTTCTGCGCCGTTCAACTCCAGCATCCCACAGGCGATCTTCGCGTTTCGCCAGGCATTCCCGGCGGTGCATTTGAATCTGCAGGAGATGAGCAGCACGGAGGTGGCCGAGTCGCTGCTGGATGAGTCGATTCAGGTGGGGTTGATGCGACCGTTGCCGTTGCCCGATTCCCTGAGCGTCGTGGAACTGATGCGCGAGCCCTTGGTGGCCGTGCTGAACGCCGGGCATCCGTTGGTGGAAGGCAGCGAGCGGGGTTTGCACCTGGCGCAATTGGCCGAAGAACCGTTTGTGTTTTTCCCGCGGACTTACGGCAGCGGGTTGTATGCCCAATTGATGAGCCTGGCGCGTGATGCCGGCTTCAGCCCGCATTTCGCCCAGGAGGCCGGGGAGGCAATGACCATCATTGGCCTGGTGGCGGCGGGGTTGGGTGTCTCGGTGTTACCGGCGTCGTATCAGCGGATCCGCATTGATGGCGTGGTGTATCGCACGTTACTGGATCAGGAGGCGGTGACGGCGGTGTGGCTGGTGCAGCGCAAGGGCCAGCAGACGCCGATGGCCAAGGCGTTTGTCGAGTTGCTGACCCGTAAGGCATTGGTATGACCGACGCATAACCTGTGGCGAGGGAGCTTGCTCCCGCTGGGCTGCGCAGCAGCCCCGAAACCCGACGACTGAGTTTTACCAGGCAACCTTCAATCGCAGGTTTCAGGGGCGCTTCGCGCCCCAACGGGAGCAAGCTCCCTCGCCACAGGGAAGCGGGTGTTTCAGTTCTGCTTCGACGTCCCGGTCTGCTGGAGCAACTGCGCCGTGTCACTCACACCATTGGTGCGCAACGCCGCCAGGATGTCACGGTCCAGCATGCTCACCCAGCGGTTGTAGTTGCGGTGAATCTTGCCGTCCTTGTAGCCCAGGTCGCGGCTGTCGCGGTAGGTGATGGCGTAGCTGGTGGCGGTGTAGCGGATGTCGATTTCAGCGTGGAACTGGTTGCGCACGTTGATCTCGGCCTGCACCAGTTGCGGGCTCAGGCGCTGCACCACCCATTGGCGTTTGTTCAAGGCCGCGATAATGGTCTGCTTCATTTTTTCTTCGTTGACCTGCGGGTTCGCCGGCAAGTCGTGCTGGGTGTTGAGCACCGGTTTGTTGGTGCAGCCAGCGGTGGTGAGCAGGGCCAAAGCGACCAGTGTTGCGCGTAGCAGGGAAGACATTCCATTTCTCCAGTCAGTAAAAAAACTTAGACCCAGCGGCGGAAAATCAGCGAAGTGTTGACGCCGCCAAAGGCAAAATTGTTGTTCATCACGTAGTCGCTGTGCAGCTCGCGGAACTCACCTTGCAGGTAGTCCAGCTCGCCGCAGCGCGGGTCGACTTCGTCGAGGTTGAAGGTGTGCACGTATTGGTTGCGGTTCATCATCTCGATGCTGAACCACGACTCCAGCGCGCCGCATGCGCCCAGGGTATGCCCAAGGAAACTCTTCTGCGAACTGATGGGCATGCGGCCGCCGAACAGGCTGCTGGTGGCCAGGGTTTCGGCGATGTCGCCCTGGTCGGTGGCGGTGCCATGGCCGTTCACATAGCCGATCGCGTCGGGCGCAAGCCCCGCATCTTCCAATGCCAGTTCCATGGCGCGGCGCATGGTGGCCTGTTCCGGGCGGGTGGTGTGCTGGCCGTCGGCGTTGCTGCCGAAGCCGACGATTTCGGCGTGGATATGCGCGCCACGGGCCAGTGCATGTTCCAGCTCTTCGAGTACCAGGATGCCGCCGCCTTCGCCGATCACCAGGCCGTCGCGGCCACTGTCGTAGGGGCGCGGGCTGGTTTGTGGTGCATCGTTTTTCAGGCTGGTGGCGTACAGCGCATCGAACACCATGGCTTCGGTAGGGCACAGCTCTTCGGCGCCACCTGCCAACATCAGCGGCAGGCGGCCGAACTTGATGGCCTCATAGGCGTAGCCGATGCCCTGGCTGCCGCTGGTGCACGCGCTGGAGGTGGGGATCAGCCGGCCGGTGAGGCCGAAGAAAATGCTGATATTCGCTGCCGTGGTGTGGGGCATCATCCGCACGTAGGAGTTGGCGTTCAGCCCCTCGGCCACCGAGTTCAGCAGCATATTGCCGAAGGCCTTGATCTCGTCGGTGCTGCCGGTGGACGAGCCACAGGCCACGCCCATGCGCCCGTCCTTGATCGACTCGTCGCCCAGCAAGCCGGCGTCTTTGAGCGCCTGCTCCGCCGCCCATACCGCCAGCCGGGAAACCCGGCCCATGCTGCGCAGTTGCTTGCGGGTCCAGTGGGCGGGTACCACGAAATCATCGATCGGCCCGGCCAGCCGTGTGTTCAGTTCGGTGAAACGGTCCCACTCATCCATGCGCCGGATGCCGCTGCGGTTGGCGCGGAAGTTGGCGGCGATGGTTGCCCAATCGCTGCCCAGGGACGTAACGCCGGCCATGCCGGTGACCACCACGCGTTTCATCAGCACAGGCCTCCATTCACGGCCAGCACTTGGCGGGTGATGTAGCCGGCTTCTGCCGACATCAGGAAATTCACCGCCCCGGCGACTTCTTCCGGCGTGCCCATGCGCTGGGCCGGGATCATTTTCATCAGCTCTTCCACCGGTACGTTTTCATCGAGCATCGCGGTGTCGATCAGCCCGGGGGCCACGCAGTTGACGGTGATCTTGCGCTTGCCCAGCTCGATGGCCAGGGCCTTGGCGGCGCCGATCAGGCCGGCCTTGGACGCGCTGTAGTTGACCTGGCCGCGGTTGCCGATCAGCCCGGATACCGAGGTGATGCACACGATCCGCCCGGCGGCGCGACGACGAATCATCGGCATCATCACCGGGTGCAGCACGTTGTAGAAACCGTCGAGGTTGGTGCGCATCACCACGTCCCAATCGTCTTCCGACAGCGCTGGAAACGCGCCGTCGCGCGTCAGGCCCGCATTGAGCACCACGCCGTAATACGCGCCATGGGCTTCCACGTCGGCTTCAAGGATCTCCTTGCAGCTGGCGCGGTCCGCCACATCGAATTGCAACACCCGGGCCTTGCGCCCCAGCGCTTCGATTTCGACCTGCACCGCATCCGCCTCGGCACGCCCGCTGCGGCAATGCAGCACGATGTCGTGCCCGGCCTGGGCCAGGCGCACAGCGATAGCGCGGCCGATGCCACGGCTGGAGCCGGTCACCAATACGGATTCAGTCATGGCGTGGTGTCCTTCGATTCATCTAAATAGTTGGCCGCCTGGGGCGGTCGAAATACGTTCAAGCGCGCGCTGGCCTGGATGCCGTGACCGGTGAGGTGGCATTCGAACACACCCATGCCGTTGTCGTCTTCCAGGGAGCGCAGGCCGTGGATGGTCAGCTCGGTGCCTGCGGGAAAGTGCTCGACGTTGCACTCGAACTTGCGCGTGCCCAGCAGGAAGCCCAACTCCACGGCTTCACCTTTCTGGCGCGCGCGGCAACCGGCGTAGGCCGCGACGCTTTGCGCCATCAACTCAATGCCGACCCACGCGGGCAGGCTGCCATCGGCGCGGTTGAAAAGACCGCCGGGCTTGACCGTCAGGCGGGTCTGGATCTGTTCTTCATCAAAGCTCAAGACCTGATCGATCAGGATCATGTCACCGGCGTGGGGCAGCAGTTCGGCGAGCGGCCAATCAGTCATGGGGCGTCTCCGATAATCAGGCTGACGTTGTTGCCGCCGAAGGCAAACGAGTTGCTCATCAGGCAGCGTTTTTCCAGGGCGTCGCCGGGCGACGCCCACTTCAGTACGGGCAGGTCGGGGTCCGCCTGGCCATCCCAGACATGCGGCGGCACTATGCCTTCTGCCAGGCTCAGCCAGCAGAACGCCGCTTCCAGCGCGCCGGCGGCGCCCAGGGTGTGGCCGGTCATGGGTTTGGTCGAGGAGCAGGCTACGCCGTCCGGGAACAGGGCCGCGACCGCCAGGCTTTCCATGGCATCGTTATGTTGGGTAGCGGTGCCGTGCAGGTTCAGGTAACCGATTTGTCCGGGCGCCAGTTGTGCGCTGGCCAGGGCCTTGCGCATCGCTTGCAACGCACCCTTGCCGGTAGGCTCGGGGGCGGAAATATGGTGGGCGTCGCAACTGGCACCACTGCCCAGCAGTGCGACCGGCGCCGGGGTTTTGCTCATCAGGAACAACACGGCGGCTTCGCCGATATTGATGCCGTTGCGGTTCAGCGAAAACGGATTGCAGCGCTCTGCCGAAACCGCCTCCAGCGACGAAAAACCATTGAGGGTCAGCTTGCACAGCGTGTCGACGCCACCGCAGATCACCGCATCGCACACGCCCAGGTCCAACAGGCGTTGGGCACTCATCAGCGCTCGTGCGCTGGAGGTGCAGGCGGTGGAAATCACGTAGGCCGGGCCGCTCAGTTGCAGCCAGTCGGCGAGGAAATCGGCCGGGGCGCCAAGCGCCTGTTGCTGATAGTCGTAGTCGGCGGGGAACTGGTTTTCCCGCAGATAGTGGGCGATGCCACGGCTGGCTTCATCGATGCCCGAGGTGCTGGTGCCGAGCACGATGCCAATGCGCGACGCGCCGAACGTTTGGATCGCTTGCCGGATCTCGTCGTCAATCTGCAACGCGGCTTCCAACAGCAACTGGTTATTGCGGCTGCGATGGGATTCCAGCCCGGGCGGTATCGCCGCCAGTTCACCGTGCACAGCGGCCACCGGCAACACACGCTCCGGCACCCAGCCGCTTTCGGCGCGCATGCCGGAGCAGTCGCCGGCAAACAGGCTGCGGCTGACTTCGCGCTTGTCGCGGCCCAGGGCGCAGATCACGCCGAGGGCATTGAGGTAGGCGCTCATCGGGCAGCCCCAAGCGGCGAGATGTGGTAGGTCAGGTGTTGCCCGATCACGTCCACGCGAAACACCAGGGAGGAGTGATAGGTGATCTTCCAGTGGGACGGCAGGGTGCGGATCAGGTCCATTTCCTGGGTCCCGGGGTACAGCCTGGAAACTTCATCCGCCGAGGTCAGGGCGAACAACAGCGCGGCAAACAGTTCACGCGCCTGGGGATTGGGCGGCAGCAGACCGTCGGCCTGCCAGGCGCCATTGATCAGCATCTGCCGAGCCTGGGGAATGCCCAGCGGGTCCATCATCGACCAGCGAATCCCGCCGCCTTCGCGCTGCATCACCAGCAACCAGTCCTGGCGTTGGCCATCCTGTTCGCGCTGCACATGCAGTTGCAACGGCAGGCTCAGCACCGGGTTTTTCGACGGCAACGGCGGCTGGCTGGCGCAGGCACTCAGCAGCAACAGGCAACCGATCAACAGCATTCGGATCATGTTTCAGTGCTCGCCAGAGGTTTACGGGCAACCACGTTGACCAAGGTTTCTTCGCGCTGGCCGGCCGGTTTTGGCTGGCGCAGGCCCCAGCGCTCAAGCAGGCCGAAATCGGTGGCGCGGCTCCACCACAGGTACGGGTACGAGACGTTCTGCGGGCCGAACTCAAAGCCCTGCTCGCGAATCATCTCAAGGTACTCCTCGGCGCTTTTCTGCACATGCATCGGGTGACGAAACAGCCAGCGGATTACCCAAGTGTCGATATAGGCCTCGGTGGATTCGGCAAACAGCAGGTAGCCGCCTGGCTTGAGCACCCGATAGAACTCTTTCAGGGCGCGATGCTGTTCCACCAGATGATGGAAGGTCTGGTGACAGAACAGCACGTCGACACTGGCGTCGGCCACGTCGAGGGTCGCGCAGTCGCTGCCGATCAACTCGATGGCGATGCCCTGGCGCGCGGCTTCGGCGCGGCTCAGGTCGAGGCTGTGGGGGTCGGCGTCGAGGCCGATCAGGCGGTCGGGGGCGAACACCTGCTGCAGGTACTGGAACGACTTGCCCTGGCCGCAACCAGCGTCCAGCAGCACCGGGGCAACCGGCAGCGGGTCGCTGAACAGGCTGCGCAGGTCGTTGATGGCCACGCGCAGCACATGGTGCTGCCAGGTGTGGCTGCGCAGGAACCAGAAGCCGAATTTGGTTTCTTCGACGTAGTTTTTACTCAGGTATTGGCTGCTCATCTCATCTTCCTTGTCCCGGACGGGCTGGCCCACGGCGCCAGCATGAAGCTGAACGCCAGCCCCAGGCTCACCGACAGCCCAAAATTACTCACCGCCGGTGTGCTGGAAATAGCCAGCAGGCCGAACGATAGCCAGGTAGTCACGGCCGCCAACAGTGTGCCCAACAGGCTCACGGCGGCGCCGCCAATTTGTTCACGCATCAGGATCGCGTAGTCGACGCTGATGGCGGTCACCAGCAGCAGGCCGAACAGGCTGAACAACGTCAACGGCTGCCCCAGCCAACCCAGGCTGGCCAGGCTGCACAGCGCCGCCAGTAACGGCAGGGCGACGATGCGCAAGGCACCGCCGAAGCCGAACGGCAGGATCAGCAGCAGTACGATCAACACGCAGGACATCAATTTCAATTCCGCCGCGCTGATCTGTGTGGCAGCGAATACCTGGTTCAAGTCGCCGAGGCGATCCACCAACTGCACGCCGGGCAGATCCAGGGCCTGTACCCGCAGCAAGGCCGGGTTGTTCAAGCCTTGCAGGCTCACCATCGCCGCCACGCCACCGTCGACATTCCCCAGCCACAGCGTGCGCCACGGCTCGGCCAGCGGGCCGACCAGTGCTGCGTCGATGTCTTCGGTGGGCAAGGCCTGCAACTGGGCCAGCTCGGCTTGCAGCGCGCTGGCGGGCACACCGAGGTCCAGCAATGGCTGCCAGTACTGCGGCAGCTGGTTAAGGGCTTCACGCAGTTGCTGTTGCTCCGCCGGCGCGCTGACCAACTGGTTGAGCGCCAGGTAACCCTGGAGCTTGTCCATGTTCACCAACTGATCCAGGCGCTGGCTCAGCGCGGCCTGGCGTTCCAGCAACTGCTGCTGGTTGTCCGCCCGCACCAGGAAGAACTGGCTGGTGGGCTGGAACCCGGTAATCCGCGCAACGGCCTGGGCTTCCTGCAGCAACTGCGGTGGCGCACCGATCCACTGGCGGATATCGTTTTTGCTGTTCAGGTGCCACAGCCCACCGGCGCAAAACACCAACACCAGTACCAGCAACACCGGGCTTGGCAGGCGCTTGAGCAGCGACTCGCGCACGCTCAGCAGGAACTCGGCAATGCGCAGGGGCCATTGCGCCGGGCGCAGCTCGACGCCTTTGAGCAAGGCCGGCAACAGGCACACGGCCGACAGGTAAGCGCCCACCAGACCGGCAGCGGAGAACACCGCGATTTGCGTCAGCGCCGGGAACGGCGTCCACGCCAGGGCCAGGTAACCGATGCAACTGGTGGCCAGGCTCAGGCTCAGGCCCGGCAAGGTCAGGCGCAAGGCCGGCCAACTGCGCCAAGGGCTCATGCTCCAGCTCTTGGACAGGTAATGCAGCGGGTAATCCACCGCCACGCCGATCAGGCTCGAGCCCAGCACCAGCGTGATCACATGCATATGCCCGAACAGCGCCACACAGGCCACCGCACCAAACAGCATGCCCACCAGCACCGGCACGAACGCCAGCAACACCCGCCAGCGGCGGAACGCAAGCAGCAGCAATAACAGGATGCCTACCGTCGCGCCGCCGCCGACCCAAGTGATTTCCCGCGTGGCCTGCTGCTGACCATTGGCTGCATACAGCAGGCCGCTGGCGGCGAGCAATTGCGCGCCTTGCTGGTCGGCCTGCTCGCGGCTGGCCTTGAGCAGGTCAGCCACTTGCAGCGGCAGTTTCATGTCGAAGGCATTGCCGGTGGTGCGGGCCCGCAGCAGTACCCAGCTTTTGCCGTCGGCATCGGCGATCAGCGCGCCGCTGCCGATATCCAGCTGCACCGAACCGTGTTGCGGCTGGCTGTTCTGGATGCGCCCGGTGAGGCCCAGCCAATCGTCCTGGCTGGGCACCAGGCTGAAGCCGGTGAACGGGTCGAACAGCGCCTGAACCCGCTGCTGAATAAACGCCTGGGGCTCGTCGATCAGTTGCTCGCGATCCTTGGCCGAGAGCATCGCCAGCCGGCCTTGCAGCAACTGCTGACGCAGGGCCGGCAGGTCGGCTTGGAGGTTCCACTGGACCTTTTCAAACAGGCCGCTGGCTTGCCAGGCTTCGCCCAATTGCGTCGCCATGGCCACGGCTGTTTGCCGGTCGGCATGCCCCACCAGCACCAGCATTTCGCGGTTCAGCGGTTCCTGCATGCGCTGTTCGGCGCGCAGCTCCAGCGCATCCGGCGCGGTGCCGGGCACCAGTTCCATCAGGTTCGCCGACAGCGGTGCGCCATGGCGCCATTGCCAGCCCGCCAGGGCCAACACGGCCACCAGCAGGATCAGGAACAGGCGCGGCAACCAGCGTTCACTCGGCAAAGTCGTGTTGCTCCGCGTCGCTCAAGGGCTGGCTGCTGGTGCTGTCCTGCATGCGCAGTACGGTGCTGTCGCCCTGGGTTTCCAGCAGCTCGATCTTCTGCACCAGTTCGCCGCCGTCGATATTGATTTGGGTGAACACCTGCTTGAGCAGCAGCGAGCGCGGGATCAACGTGAGTTTCCACTGCTGGGCTTCGCCTTGCAGCTGCAGTTCGAAGTCACGCTGCAAGCCGCTGCTGTCGCCCTGTAACACGGCGAGGAACAAACGGTTCTGCTCGGCGCCGGCGCTCTTGTTCGGCAACAATTGCCAGCCGTTGGCGTCACGCCGGGCGATGCCGTTGGCGCTGATGCGGTAGTCCTGTTGCAGCGGGGTTTTCAGCAGCCACAGCAGGCCGTGATCCTTGGCCAGGACAAACGTGCCCTTGCTGGTCAGCGGCTGCGGCAGCGCGCGCAGGTGTTTTTCCTGGATGAAGTTGCCGTGGATCACCGACGGTTTTGCAAGCTGATCGCTGAGTTGTTGCAGGTCGAAAGCATGGGCCAGGCCTGGAATGCTTAACAACAGAATGAAGGCGATTCCTGTGGGAGCGGCGGTGCGACGATTCGACTTGCTCGCGAAGAACCTGAGGGCGCCACGGGGTGTCAGGCGGCCTGCGTTATCGTTGACGATTTTCGCGAGCAAGTCGAATCGTCGCACCGCCGCTCCCACAGGGAATCTCATTTCAAGGCTCTCTCTATGGCGTCAGTGAATATTTTTGGCGACGCCAACTGCATTTCGCGGCTGGCAATTTCCACCGCCACTTGCACGGTGCTGGCGCGGGTCAGGCGTTCACCGGTGGCCTTGTCGCTGATCAGGTAATTGACCTTCAAGCGGTTCTCCCACTCCACCAGGCTGGCGCGCACGTTGATGGTCTGGCCGAAGGTCGCACCGCGCACATAGCGCAGCTGCATGTCGATCACTGGCCAGGCGTAGCCCGCTTGCAGCATAGCCGTGTAGTTGTGGCCGAGCTTGTCCAGCAAGGCGCAGCGAGCGATTTCCAGGTACTTCACGTAGTGCCCGTGCCACACCACGTTCATGGTGTCGATGTCGAAAAACGGCACGAGGATTTCAGTGTCGCAGTGCAACACACCGGGGCTACGCATGCAGCCTCCAGTGTTGCTCGGCGATGCGTTTCAGGCACAGGCGCAGTTCGCCTTCCAGGGCGCGGTCTTCGATGACCGGCGGGAAGTCTTTGGCCAGTTCGATGTGCATGGCAGCCAGCGCCGGGGGCAGCGGGCGCGCGTCTTCTGCCTGAGCCCGCAGCCATACGCCCTGGTTGGCGGCGAGCAAGGTGGCGGCGGCGACTTGTTCGGTCAGTTCCAGCACACGAATCGCATCGCGGGCGGCGATGGTGCCCATGCTCACCTTGTCCTGGTTGTGGCACTCGGTGGAGCGCGAGAACACGCTGGCCGGCATGGTGTTTTTCAGCGCTTCGGCGGTCCAGGCGCTGGTGCCGATCTGCACGGCCTTGAAGCCGTGGTTGATCATCGCCCGCTCGGCTGGCGCACCGGACAAATTGCTCGGCAAGCCGTGGTTGTAACGCACGTCCACCAGCAGCGCGAGCTGGCGGTCCAGCAGGTCGGCGACGTTGGCCACCAGGGTCTTGAGGCTGTCCATGGCGAACGCGATGTGGCCGCCGTAGAAGTGGCCGCCGTGCAGCACGCGTTCTTCTTCGGCGTCGATGATCGGGTTGTCGTTGGCGCTGTTGAGTTCGATCTCGATGAACGAGCGCAACCAGTTCAGGCTGTCGGCCAGCACGCCCAGGACGTGGGGCGCGCAGCGCAGGGAGTAACGGTCTTGCAGGCGATGTAGCGGCGCGGTCGGCGCGTCAATCGCCAGATCCTTGCGCAGCCAGGCGGCGACTTGCATCTGCCCCGGGTGCGGCTTGGCGGCGAACAGGCGCTCGTCGAAATGCTCCGGATTGCCTTGCAGCGCCACCACGTTCAGCGCGGTGATGCGCGTGGCCAGTTGCAGCAGGTAGTCGGCGCGGGCGAAGGCCAGGCAGGCGAGGCCGGTCATCACGGCGGTGCCGTTCATCAGTGCCAGGGCCTCTTTCGGGCGCAGTACCAGCGGGTCCCAGCCCAGCTCGCGGTGCACCTCCGCCGCCTGGCGACGTTCGCCACGGAACAGCACTTCGCGCTCACCAGACAAGGTTGCGGCCACGTAGGACAGCGGCGTCAAGTCACCGCTGGCACCTACCGAGCCTTCTTCCGGAATCAGCGGCAGCACGTCGAATTCCAGGAACGCGTGCAGGCGCTCCAGCAACTCCACGCGCACGCCCGACACGCCATGGCACAGCGACTGCAACCGCGCCGCCAGCACCGCGCGGGTGGCTTGCGCATCCAGCAACTTGCCCAGGCCGCAGCCGTGGAACGTGTAGAGGTGGCGGGGCAGTGCTTCGACGTGCTCCAGCGGCACCGCCACCACGCACGAGTCGCCGTAGCCGGTGGTCACGCCGTAGATCACGCCTTCCTTGTCCAGCAACGAATCCAGGAACTGCGCGCCCTTGGCGATGCGCTGGCGGTACTTGGCATCGGCTTGCAGTTGAGTCGGCGCCTGACGGTTGGCCAGGGCCAGCACGTCTTCGATGCGCAGGGGAATTTCGCCGAAGGTTACCGGCTCAAGATGCGTCGTCATCGGTCTTCCAGAAAGGGTAAAAGTTGAACCATTGTTGGGGCGCTTCCAGGCAGAACTGGCCCAGGCGCTCGGCGTAGCGGGCGGTCCATTGTGCGATCACCTGCTGGCGGTCGCTGCGTTTCCATTCGATCAACCGGGCGAACGGCTCGATGATCAGGCGATAACGGCCTTGATGCTTCAAGCACATCAGCAGGTTGACCGGGCATTTCAGCAAACCGGCCAACAGCCACGGGCCTTGGGGGAAGGCGGCGTCATGGCCGAGGAAATCCACGCGCACCGTACGCCCGCCATGCAGCGGTACGCGGTCGCCGGCAATCGCCAGCCACTCGCCGTCGTCGAGGCGCTGGCTGAGCAGCATCATCACCGCCGGGTCAAGTTCGCTGACCTGGATCAGGCGCAGATTGGTCGCCCCGGCTTCGCCCAGAATCCGGTTGAAACGTTCAGCGTGCTTGGTGTGCACCAGCACGTTCATGGTGACCTTTTCGCCAAGCTCGGCGAGGGCGCGGCACACCTCAAGATTGCCCAGGTGCGCGCCCACCAGCATCTGCCCGCGTTCGCTGCGCAGCTGGCCGCGCAGTTGGGCCGGGTCGATGATTTCGATCTGCTCCAGGCGCAACTTGCCGTTCCATACGTCGAGCTTGTCCAGCAGGGCGTCGGCGAATGCCATGAACTGGCCGAAGACGCTTCTGTGGGTAGGGCGCAGGTCGTCGCGCCGGCTCCAGTCGGCCAGGCGCTGCTGGTATTGCCAGGCGCTTTGGCGGGCCGTGCGGCCGAACAGAAAGAAGTAGAAAACGATGCCGTAGAGCAGCGGGCTCAGCAGCCGGCGCCCGAGGACCTTGGCGGCGAAGGCGGTGAATTTCATCAGCCAGAAGCTGCCACGCTCCTCGCGGTCGGCCCAGTGCTTGGTGTCCTGGCTCATGCCTGCCACCGGCGCCAGAGGATCATCGGCGCGCGCACCAACATGCCGAAGAACAGCCGGGTGTGCATCGAGGAAATCAGCGCGTTGTCATGGAACAGGCGAAAGTGCGACAGGCCGTCGGCGGGGTAGTGGACCTTGGTCGGCAGCCAGCGCATCGGCTGGTTGCGCCAGGCCAGTCGCACCAGGATGTCGGAGTCGAAATCCATGCGTTTGCCGATGTTGGCCGAGTCCATCAAGGCCAGGGTCGGTGGCAGTGGGTACACGCGAAAGCCGCACATGGAATCGCGGATCTGCAGCGACAAGGTGTTGATCCACACCCAAACGTGGGTCAGGTAGCGCGCGTAAAGGCGGCCCTTGGGCACGCTGTCGTCGTATTCCGGGTAGCCGCAGATCACCGCATTCGGGTGGGCGCGGGAGGCGTCGAGGAAGGTACCGACTTCCCGCAGGTCGTGCTGGCCGTCGGCGTCCACTTGCAGGGCGTGGGTGAAACCCAGGCGTGCGGCTTCGCGAAAGCCGGCCATGACGGCGGCGCCTTTGCCCTGGTTGGCGGGCAGGGTCAGCAGGGACACGTTGTCGAGGGTTGCCAGTTGCGCCAGCACGGCGGCGCAGGCGGCGCTGCTGCCGTCGTCTACCAGCAGGCATGGCAGGCCGCTGGACAGCACGCTATGAACCACGGCGGGCACGGCGGCTTCGTGGTTATAGACCGGGATCAAGGCGCAGGGCTTATGCATAACAGGTACCCCATTGGCACAAGCACTTCGTGTGGCGAGGGAGCTTGCTCCCGCTGGGCTGCGAAGCGGCCCCAACACAGGCGACACCGATTTGCCTGATAAACCACAGTGCCTGGGTTGGGAGCGCTGCGCACTCCAGCGGGAGCAAGCTCCCTCGCCACAAAAGCTTAATCACTGACCCTCTCCAGCACGATCCGCCCACTGGAGCAGGCGGCCGCCTCATTGCGGTAGGCGAAGTACAACTTGCCGCGCTCCTGGTCGAACCGCAGGTGCAGTTCGATCCGGTCATCCGGGCGCACCAGTTGCTGGAACTTGAGCACCTCCATCCCGGCGAACGGCCCCGGCAGCTTGAGCAGTTGCTGGCCCAGGCTCAGCGCCCAATCCACTTGCACCACACCCGGTAGCACCGGGGTTTGCGGGAAGTGGCCGCTGAAGTAGGCGAGGTCCGGCGGGATCGCCAGTTGCAGGGTCCATTCACCGTTGGCTTCGACTTGTTCCAGTACTTCCGGGGCTTTCGGGCGCGGTGCCAGCAGCAGGGCTTCGACGTCGGCCTGGGGCAGCTTGCCTTGGGTGTTCAGCGGCAATTGGCGCAACAGGCGCCAGCGGCGGGGCAGGGCCAGGGCTTCGCAGTGTTGGCTCAAGTGCTGGCGCAGGGTTTGGGTGACGGTGCGCCGGCCCTGGTTACGCAGGGCATGCAAGCCGTCTGCGCTGAGCACCACGAGGGCGCCGAGGGAGGCGCGGTTTTCCTGCACCACGCCCAGGCGCGTTTCAGCGACCCAGGCATGGTCCATCAGCGCCTGTTCCAGCATCGGCAGGGAGATGCGTTTTTCTTCCAGCTTGACGATGCGGTCCAGGCGGCCGAGCAATTCGAAGCGGCCGTCGGCGTGGATGGTGGCGGCGTCGGCGGTCTGTTCGACATGGCCGGCGGGCAAGTATGGCGAGGCGATGCGCAAGGCGCCGTCGGCGTCCTGGCTCAGTTGCACGTCGGCAAACGGCTGCCACGGTTGTTCGCCCTGGCGCCAGGCGATGCCGCCGGTTTCCGAGCTGCCGAGGATTTCCGTCGGCCATTGCTGCAAACGCTGATGCAGGCTGCCGGCGGCTTCAAGGGGCAAGGCGCCGCCGGAGGAAAACACCCGTTTGACCGGTGTAAGCGCTGGCCAGTCGAGGTTGTCACCCATGCGCTTGAGGAGCGCCGGGCTGGCGACCCAGGCAAATTGCGCATGCTCCCGGCTGGCGCGCTGCAAGTCCTCGGGAAATGCCAACTGTTGGCGCACAAAGGTGCGCCCGGCACACAACGGCCACAGCACCCGGAACAGCAAGCCATAGATATGCTGGGTGGCGACGCTGCCGATGATGCAGGCCTCGCCCAGGTCGGCGCCCCACAGGGTTTCCAGCGCCTGGACCTCGTTGGCCATCTGGCGCAGGGTTTTGTCGATGCGCTTGGGTTCGCCGCTGGAGCCGGAGGTGCACAGGCTCAGGCAGCAGGCATCCAGGTCCAGGGCTGCGGCGCTTGATGGCGCTTGATACAGCGCGTCCAGGTCGCCGGCCTCGGTCAGCCAGGCGTCGACGGCATCGTCCCAGCGCTGGCGCGTCTGTGGTTGCAGGTCGGCGGGCAACAACACGCTGACGCCTGCGCGCCACGCACCCAGCAGGGCGATCGCCAGCAAGCCGGCATCTTCCAGGTACACCGCCAGGCGCTGGATGCCCCGGGCTTGCAACCCGGCGGCCAGGCTCAGGGACTTCTCCCACAGGTGTGGGTGATCCAGGGCAGGTTCGGTGGTCACCAAACGCTGCTCCACAGGCTCAAGCAGCAAGTGCTCAAGATTCAACCAATTCATACGCGGCCTCGAACCCTTTGTCGTACCAGCCATTCCACGGCAAACAACAGCCCCATCAGCCCGTAGGCGATCATGCCGTTGTACAACGTCCACCAGCTCAGCGGCGCCCACAGGGTGAGCGCGGCGGCGAGCAGGCCGTTACACAGGAAAAATACACTCCACACCACGGTGACCTGGCGGGTATACACAATCGCTTCTTCGGGCAGTTGCGGCTCGCTCATGCGCGCCAGGCGCTCGACCATCGGCGGCCCGTATTTCAGGCTCAGGCCGAACAGTGCCAGCATGAAGGCGCTGACCAGGCTCGGGTACCAGCGCAGCATCTGCGGGTTGTCGAACCAGGCGAGCAGCAGGCAAAAGACAATGATCGCCGCCGCCATCCAGCGGCTGCCCGGGCGCCTGGCGCCGGTCAGGGCGCGCAACAGCCACAGGCTGCCCAGCAGCAGGCCAAATTGCCACGGGGCAAAATGCTCAGTGCCGTAATACACCGCAAAAGGGTACAGCAGCCCCGCCAGCAACAGGCCAAGGCCGATCAGCCGGCTCATGCGGCCGGTTGAACCAGACGGTAGACCGCCTCGACCACGTCATTCACGGTACGCACGGCCTTGAACTCTTCGGCGGCGATTTTCTTGCCGGTCTGGCGCTTGATGTGGTCGATCAGGTCCACTGCATCAATGCTGTCGATTTCCAGGTCCTGGTACAGGTTGGCGTCGAGCGTGACGCGTTCCGGTTCCAGTTCAAACAGTTCCACCAGGGCGTCGCGCAAGGTGTTGAAAATATCGTCACGAGTTTGCATGGTACGGTCTCAAGCTGCCTGTCGGGCCGTGACGAACGCCGCGAGGCTGGCCACGTTGGTGAAGTGATTGCGGGTGTCCTTGGCGTCGGCATCGATCTTGATGCCGTACTTTTTCTGGATCGCCAGGCCCAATTCCAGGGCGTCGACTGAATCCAGGCCAAGGCCTTCGCCGAACAGGGTTTGCTCGTTGCCGATGTCGCTCTCGCTGATGTCTTCCAGGCCCAGGGCCTCGATGATCAGCGTTTTTATGTCGTGCTCAAGGCGGTGTTGGTCGCTCATCTTCGGCGAGCTCCTTAATAAAATACTGGTGCAGGTAATCGTTGAGCTTGCGTGATGCCTGGGGCGCGGGCCCTTGTGCGGCAAACGCCTGTGGTTCTATATCGGCACCCACGCGCAAACTGAAGTGAAAGCGGCGATTCGGGATGCGATACCAGGGTTCGGCCTTGGTCAGGGTGGTGGGGCTGACCTTGATCACTACCGGAGTGATGATGCTCGCACCGCGCAGGGCAATGGCGGCGGCGCCGCGATGAAAGGTCGGTGCCTGGCCCGGTGAGGTGCGGGTGCCTTCCGGGAAAATGATCAGGGTCTGGCCGTCCCGCAGGGCATCGGCGGCGGCGTCGAGCATGTCGGCGCTGCCGTCGTTGCTGATGTAACCGGCGTCGCGCACCGGCCCACGGGTGAACGGGTTCTGCCACAGGCTCTGCTTGACCACGCAGTTGGTCTGGCGCATCTGGGCGATCAGGAACACCACGTCCACCAGCGACGGGTGGTTGGCGATGATCATCTGGCCCGGGCGGCCGAGCTTTTCCGCGCCTTCGACGCTGTAGGTCAGGATGCCCAGGCGCGTCATCATGCGGATAAACAACCAGAACAGGCAGCTGATGGTGTGGCGGGCGCGTCGCTGATGCTGTGTGGCATCACCCGGCAGGCAACTGAGCAGCGGAAACACCAGCACACGCAGGCACAGGCCGCCGAGGCCAAACAGGGCGAAGGCGGTGGCAGTGGCGAACAGGCGCCAGTAGTAGGCCTTCCGAGGCTTTTCGGTCAGGACTTGCGTTGCCAGTTCCATACTCGGTTCTTCCAGGCATGTTGGCAGGCGCCCTCTTCGTTCAGCAGGGTGCGCAGCAGGTTCAGGGCGTGGGGCCACTGGGCTTTGGTGGTGGGTTGGACAGCGGCTGTATTCAGTTCCAGCTGCCACTCGTCGCCCGGTGTCAGCAGCAGGCCGAGGGCGTAGGGGAAGGGCACGTCCTCGATCCAGCGCGCATAGGCTTCGGGGGGCTGTTCCTCGGTAATGATCAGCAATACAGCCGGTGCGCCTTCATTGAGCAGGGCAGCGGCTTCGAGCATGCCGTGCTCCAGGCCATCGCCGGCGGCGGCGAGGGCGGTCATTTCACTGGTTTCATTGCGCAGGATCGACCACAGGCCAATCACCGCGTTATGCACCGACAGGCTGAACTGGGTCGGCGACAGGGGCTCGTCGTTGGCCAGGTCGCTGAGAATATCGAGGGTGCGTGGGGTTTCGCCGTGACGGGAAACAAACACCAATGGCAACTGTTGCAAGCCTTCGGCCAGGGGCCAGCCCACACTGAAGGCCATGCGCGCCAGGCGGCTCAGGCGCCGGCGCTGCATGGCCGGCAGGAAGGACACATCGGGTGCCGCGTCGCTGCGGGCGAGCAATGTCGGCTGCCGGCACCAGGTGCGCCAGTCGTCCGCGCTTTCGAGCCCGGGAGCCCAGGCGCGCCATTGGGCGATGTTGAAATTGATCACTGAGAAGTTATCCCGCCCCTGCGGGCTTCCTTGTGCGGCCATTGGCCCCGAATACCGGGACAGGGTGCAATCGCCGAATGGCGCGCATTATCCCGGTGCTGCGGGGTTCTAGCAAACTTTGGTAAAGAATTGTTCACGGATGATTACAAATTCGCTGGAAAGAATTACCGATTGTCCATCATGCAGGTAGGGCAGCAGGTGTCAGGCAATTCCTGCTTTGTCGGACAGACGGGAAATTGTTATGCGAGATAGAGCCTCTGATGCTGTAGTACAGGAACAAACGAGGTAGCTAACGGGCGCTTTTGCCCTCTACACTCGGGTCATTCATTGATACACGGAGGTTTTTCCATGCGGCGCGTGGTGTTCAACCAAAAAGGCGGTGTTGGCAAGTCCAGCATTGCCTGCAACCTGGCGGCGGTCAGCGCCAGCGAAGGCTATCGAACCCTGTTGGTGGACCTCGATGCCCAGGCTAACTCTACCCAGTACCTCACCGGGCTGACCGGCGACGATATCCCCATGGGAATCGCCGACTTCTTCAAGCAAACCCTGTCTTCCGGGCCGTTTTCGAAGAAGAACCAGGTGGATATCTACGAAACCCCGTTCGACAACCTGCACGTCATCACCGCCACCGCGGAACTGGCAGACCTGCAGCCCAAGCTCGAGGCCAAGCACAAGATCAACAAGCTGCGAAAGCTGCTGGATGAATTGAGCGAGGACTACGACCGGATCTACCTGGATACGCCGCCGGCGTTGAACTTTTATGCCGTTTCAGCGCTGATTGCCGCTGATCGCGTGCTGATCCCCTTCGATTGCGACAGCTTCTCCCGCCAGGCGCTGTATGGCCTGCTGGCAGAGATTGAAGAATTGAAGGAAGACCACAACGAAGGGCTGGAAGTGGAAGGCATCGTGGTCAACCAGTTCCAGGCCCGGGCGAGCCTGCCGCAGCAGATGCTGGATGAATTGATTGCCGAAGGTTTGCCGGTACTGCCGGTGTACCTCACCAGTTCGGTGCGCATGCGTGAATCGCACCAGGCGAACATGCCGCTGATCCACCTGGACCCACGGCACAAGCTGACACAGCAGTTTGTGGAGTTGCATAACTTGCTGGAAAACGCGTGATTTAGCAGGCAACACATCACCCATGTGGGAGCGGGCTTGCTCGCGAATGCGGTGGATCAGTCGAATTCTCTATTGACTGACTCACCGCATTCGCGAGCAAGCCCGCTCCCACATTTGGTCTTTGTTCCTACAGGGAAATCGTCGTCTTGCGCCGTTGCCTACAGTTACGCCAGAATCCGCCGGCTTGTGCGTCTGGATGGGCGTCTCTAAGGTTGCTCGGTCGCTGAATTCTCAGTGATCGGGTTTAGTAGCCCGAGTGTTTGTCGTTAAGTGCATAAGCTTCATCTTTCAGGCGCTGAGTCTGTGCTTGATGGTAGCTGTGCGTAGGGCGTCTTCGGGCGCGCCGGCTTCGACATTTCCCGGTCTACTAACCTGCGTACAGCTGCCACCCTAATTCGTTTAGTAGCGATCAGATGGCGGCTCCAATCAGGAATGTCGACCATGTTTAAAGCTACTCCAAATCCCCCGTCGTACCTTTTTACAGTCAGCCCCGGCCAAGCCACCGAAACCCTGATCCTCAATACCTACGAAACCTTCTCCTCAGTCACCACCCTCTTGCTCGACCTTTCCGACGACCTCACCGGCAAGCAGCGCGATGTCGCGTTGGCCATTCATCAGTTGAGCGAATTGGGCGTATTGCTGATGGGGCAGGTGATGGACCGGGGCGTCCCGCTACCTCAAACGCCCTGACTGCGCAGCCAGCTCATCAACTGCGGTAACGGAAACGCACCGCTCTGACGCGCCACTTCCCGGCCATTCTTGAACAGGATCAGGCTGGGAATCGAGCGAATCCCCAACTGAGCGGATAACTGCTGATTGGCCTCGCTATCGAGCTTGGCCAATCGGCACTTCCCGGCCAACTGCCCGGCGGCCTGCTCAAACACCGGTGCAAACGACTTGCACGGCCCGCACCATTCGGCCCACACGTCCACCAGCAACGGCAGGTCGCCCTTGATCTGGCTGGCGTAATCGCCCTGTTTCAGCTCAAAGGGTTTGCTCAGCAGCACCGGTTGCTTGCAGCGCCCGCATTTAGGCGCATCGCCCAGGCGTTCATTGGGGATGCGGTTAAGACCGTTGCAGTGGGGGCAGGGAATTACTAGAGAGTCGGACATGCTGGGCTCCGTGAAAGTGGCCAATGGGTTCTATTTGGAGCCGGGAAGGGTGTTTATCAAGGTTCGACGCCAGTGACGTACGCGTTCACATTTTTGGTGGTGACTTCTATCGCGGCGTATCTAGGCTGTTGAAGGGTGCTTGGAATTGCGCCACTGGTCCGCCAAGGAATATCGCAGATTGCGATATTTTTTCGGCAAGACTAACCTTCATAGCAAGATGCGATAAGGATGTTGCATGCGAGTGATCAGCGAAAAAAGGATATGGGAAGCGAAAGAAAGATGGCCGCATTCAGCCACGGCACTGGATGAGTGGTATCGCAGAATGAAACGCAACAGTCCCGCCGACTTTGCGTCGATGAAAGGAATGTTCCCTGCAACAGACAAAGTCGGGCAGTTCCATGTGTTTGACATCGGGGGCAATAAGCTGAGGTTGATTGCCTTCGTGCATTACCAAGTACAACGAATTTATATCAAGTACCTGTTCGATCACCGTGAATATGAGCAAGGTAAATGGAAGGAGAAAATCAGATGAGCGCACTCATCAGGCAGGCTGCCGAACACTGGCAATTTGTTTCGCCATTGCTGCGCAAGCCAAGAAACGAGGCGGACTACGATACCTTGGTCAGCGCCCTCGACGAATTGCTGGACCTGATAGGCGAAGATGAATCCAGCCCGCTCATGAGCCTGGTGGATATCCTCAGTGACTGGATCGAGGCCTACGATCTCGAGCACCGGCCGATGCCCGTTGCCAGTGGCGTTGAAGTGCTACGTTCAATGATGCGAGAGCATGGCTTGACCCAAAGTGATCTCCCGGGCGTTGGTGCGCAGTCGGTTGTCTCTGAAGTACTTAGTGGCAAACGCCAACTCAACCTGCGGCAGATTCGTTGGCTGGCGGAGCGCTTTGGGGTTTCAGTGGAAACCTTTATCTAGGTCGCGCTATGAAGAACAACTAATCTCCAAATGCTTCCCCCAATCCGGCGGCCGCTGGGCGTATTGTTCCATCCCCGGCTGCTCTTCAAACGGTTTGGTCAGCACTTCATGCAGCCGGCGCACTTCGCTGTAATCCCCAAGCTCTGCCGCCTGGATGGCGTTCTGCGCCAGGTAATTGCGCAGGATATAAAGCGGATTCACCCCATGCATCCGCTCACGTCGCTGTTCTTCTGTGCCGCTGGCGTCGCGCTCCGCACGCGCCTTGTACAGATCCGCCCACTCATCAAACCCCTTGAGGTCGACAAAGTCGTCGCGCAACCGCGCCACGGCCAATGCGGCGGATTCATCCCCCAGCCGGCGGAAGAACAGGGTGTAGTCGACGCCGCTGTTCTGCATCAGTTGCAGCAGGCGCTCCACCAGTTTCTGATCGTCATCTTCGGCGGTGGTGAGGCCCAGTCGGCGGCGCATCAGGTCCAGGTAGTGGGCCTGGAACAACGGCAGATACAGCCCCAGCGTTTCCCGCAGCGCCTCGACGCTGATAAACGGCGTCAACGCCTGGGCCAGTGCGCTCAGGTTCCACTGCCCGATCGGCACCTGGTTGCTGAAGGAATAACGCCCTTCATGGTCGGAGTGGTTGCAGACGAACTGCGCGTCGAAATCGTCCAGGAACGCAAACGGCCCGAAGTCGAAGGTGATGCCGAGGATCGACATGTTGTCGGTGTTCATCACTCCATGGCAGAACCCATAGGCCTGCCACTTGGCGATCAACTCGGCATTACGCTCGACGATTTCGCGGAACATCGCCAGGTACGGCTCGGGCTGTTCCATGCATTCCGGGAAGTGCAGGGACAGCACGTGCTCCGCCAATTGCTTCTGCAATTCAGGCTTCTTGGTGTAGTAGAAATATTCGAAATGCCCAAAGCGCACGTGGCTGTGGGCCAGGCGCAGCACCATGGCGGCGCGCTCCTGTTTCTCGCGCCACACCGGCGTGGTGGAACCGATCACACACAGCGCACGACTGCTGGGAATGCCCAGCGCATGCAGTGCTTCCGACGCCAGAAACTCCCGGATCGACGAGCGCAACACCGCACGACCATCGCCCATGCGCGAGTACGGGGTTTGCCCGGCACCCTTGAGGTGCAGGTCCCAATGCTCGCCGGCCTGGTTGTACACCTCGCCCAGCAACAATCCGCGGCCATCCCCCAGTTGCGGGTTGTACGAGCCAAACTGATGCCCGGAATAGATCATCGCCCGCGGCTCGGCCTCGGCCCACAGCTTGTGCCCGCCGAACAGCTCGGCAAATACCGGTGTTTCGGCCACGGCGGGGTCGAGATCCAGCAGCGCCATGGCTGCCTCGCTCGCCACCACTAAACGCGGTTCGTCGATGGGCTCGGGCAGCACATGGGTTGAGAAGCCGTCGCCCAGGCGGGCGAAGCGGTTGTCGAAGGTCAGTTCGTCGAGGGCTTTCAACGGCCATCTCCTGAGCAGAATGTCCGACCATTCTGCTGGGGAGAGCGCGTTTAGTCGAGTTTGGCGGGCGGCGGCTCGGGCAGGTCCTGGTCCTGGGCGGGCGGCAGGATGGTCCGGTTTTCTTCTTCCACCGGCACCAGCTTGTATTCCTGGCCATGCAGGTTCTTCAGGTAAACCTCCATCTGCCGGAACGAGATGTTGATGTGGTGGTTCTTGAACTCGCGGTTGATGAAGCGGTTGACCTCATCGATCACCGGGTTGCGGTCGCCCAGGTCCCGTACATGCATGCGCAGTTCGTGATCGAGGGTGCTTTCACCGAAGTTGAGGAAGTACACGTGGGGCGCCGGGTCCTTCAACACGCGTGGGTTTTCGGCGGCGGCCTTGAGCAGCAATTCCTTCACCAGGTCCAGGTCCGAGCCGTAGTCCACGCCCAGCTTCAGGGTGACCCGGGTGATGGTGTCGGTCAGCGACCAGTTGATCAGTTGCCCGGTGATGAACGTCTTGTTCGGGACAATGATGTCCTTGCGGTCGAAGTCGGTGATGGTGGTGGCACGGATGCGGATCTTGCTCACCGTGCCCGACAGGTTGCCGATGGTGATGGTGTCGCCGATCCGTACCGGCCGCTCGAACAGGATCATGATGCCGGAGATGAAGTTGGCGAAGATTTCCTGCATCCCGAAACCCAACCCCACCGACAGCGCGGCCACCAGCCATTGCAACTTGTCCCAGCTCACGCCGAGGGTCGACAGGGTGGAGACAAACCCGACGCCGGCAATCACATAGGACAGCAAGGTGGTGGTGGCGTAGGCGCTGCCCTGGGCCAGGTCGAGCTTGGACAGCACCAACACTTCCAGCAGGCCGGGCAGGTTGCGCGCCAGGGCGAAGGTGATGCCGATGATGATCAGGGCGCCGAGCAAGTCGCCGATGCTGATGGGCACCATGCTGATATTGGCGCCGGTGCCGCTGGTGTATTCGTAGAGGGTGACGTTGTCCAGGTAGGAAAACACCGAGATCAAGTCGGACCACACCCAGTACAACGCAGCGATAAAGCCGCCCAGCAGCGCCAGGCGAATCAGTCGCATCGACTGTTCGTTGACCTGTTCGATGTCCAGGGTCGGCTCTTCGATCACTGCTTCACCATCACCGGCTTCCTTGGCGGCCTGGCGTTTGGCCAGGGCCCGCGCATAGGCCAGGCGCCGTGCCGCTACGCCCAGGCCACGTACGAAGGTGGCTTCGATCACCAGCCAGAACATCAGCAGGTACAAGGTGTTGATCAGCCGGTCGCTGAGCTTGAGGGCGGTGTAGTAGTAGCCAAAGCATACGGCGATAAACAGCGCCACCGGCAGTGCCGTAAACACCAGGCCCACGGCCTTGCGAAACAGCGAGGCTTTTTCATGAGTCGGGCTGTTGAGCAGCAGGCGCCCGAGCAGCCACGCCATCAGTGCGTAGCAGGTCAGTACCACGCCGATGCCCAGCACATCGTCGGCCAGCGCTGCCGGCTGATGCTCGGCGATGGCCACCACGGCCACCAACGCCAGTACCACGAGCCCGAGCTTGCGTACCCAGCCCTGGAGGAATTCGACCTGGGGTTTTTCCCAGCGGAAGTGCAACTCGGCGACGCCGCCGGGCGCGAGGATCCGATACGCGGTGTAGAACACCAGCCACGCCTGGGCGATCTGCAGCAGGGCGGCGCCGAGGTTGGCGTTTTGCCCACGGGCGTCGATCTGCAGCGCATAGCCGCAGAGTGCCAGGCCCAGGGCCACCGGCATCGCCAGCGCGATATTCACCAGGATCGCCACCGGCGTGTGCCACTGGCTGTCGCGTTTGAAGTGGCCGATGTCCATATGGATTTTTTTCAGCCGGGCATACAGGTAGCTGCGACGCCACAGCAGCGCGCCGATCAACAACAGCAGGGGCAGGAACAGCAGCGGGCGCTGGGTCAGGCCGTCATACAGCTCGCTGACGCTGGAGGCCCACGGCAGGGTATTGACCTGTTTGCTCAGGTGCGCCGGTACGGTTTCCAGCCATTCGGTATCCAGCGGCTTGTTGCTGGGAATCCAGAACATCTGTTCGTCGAGGGTCGCCCGCAAGGTGGTGGCGGTGCTCAGCAGTTGTTTCTGGTTCAGTTGCAGGGTGATGGATTCGTTGAGCAGTGCGCTCAGTTCCCGGCTCAAGCGTTCCAGCAGGTCGCTGCGGGTGATCGCCAGTTCCAGCAGGGTGCGCCGCAGTTGTGGCGTCACCTGGTCGGCCGGCTGGTTGGCCAGCAAGCTGTCGACGTAGGTGCTCGGGGTGCTGATCAGTTCGCGCTGTTGATTGACCTCGAACTGGTACAGGCGAATGTTGGCGATGTCATCCGCCAGGTCGCGGTCCACGGTCAGGCGCGGCAAGGCCTGCTTTTGTTTGTAGAGGATCTTGGACAGCAACAGGCTGCCCTTGAGCACGTTGATCTGCTCGTCCAGCGCCGAGTCGCTTTGGGTCACGCTGTCCAGTTGCTGCTTGGTTTGCAGGTTTTTCTGGGTCAGCTCGTTGAGCCGGTCAGTGCTTTTGAGCAGGTAGTCGGACAGTTTCAGGTTGGCCGCGCTTTCCGTGGCGAGCAGGCTGCTGCCCCCGGCCTTCTGGGCTTCGATGGACTGCTGGGTCACGGTTTCCTGGGACTGGGCCAGGCGTTTCTGGTTGATCAGGGTTTGCAGGTCCTGGATTTCCTGCTCCAGGCGCGCGGTCTTTTCCAGCACCAGGTCGTGCTGGCTGTTGCCCAGGTCTTGCAGTTGGCTGTTGCCGGCCAGTTCCTGGCGGCGCAGGGGAATCAGGGCGTTGAGTGCGGCCAACTCGGCATTCAGCTGGTTGCGCTGGTCGCCGCTGAGGGTCTTGCCGTTGTCCTTGCCTGCCTTGAGGGTCGCGTTGATCTGCTGGATACGTGTCTGGCTGCTGCTGATTTCGGTCTGGGCGCGCTCGGGTCGGGTCTGGGCCGCGATGGTCAGGCTGTTGGCGTCGGCCAGTTCCTTTTGCAGGTCGCCTTGCTGGGTGGTGCGCTGCACCAGCAGTTGTTCAAGCTGTGGCACGGGCAAGGTGGCGTAGCGCTGGGCGACGGGAATGACCTTGGTGGCCTTGAGGCGGGTCAGTTCGCGCTGGTTGTCGACGGTCTGGCGCGGCGCGTCTTCGAGCTGGCGCTTGAGGTCCACCAGGCGCTGCTGGTAGTCCTGCTGGTTGCCCAGGAAGGTGAGCGTTTGCTGCAGGATGCTTTGCAGCGCCTTCATGTCGGCGTCGGGCAGCTTGCGGTCCGGCAGCTTGTCCAGGGTTTGCTGGACGGAATCGATGCTGGGCGGGTCGGCCGCGTGTACGGTGCCGACGCAGAGAGTCAGGCCCAGCAGGGCAGTGGCGAGAAAAGTGCGCAGGGTTGTCATAGAGACCGGTCGAGCAAGGTGAAAAATAGGGGGCGTCCCGACATCGACTGGCGCGCCGTCGCCCCGCAGTTTAGAGGAAGAGTCCGGGGCCCGGGCGACTTCCTTCGGGGAATCTGACGCCGACTTTGCCGATCTTGTTCCCGTCCATGACCGCGACGGTCCAAATGGTGTTGTTCCATTCCACCTGGTCGCCGACCACGGGTGCCCCGCCGACTTTCTGGGTGATGAAACGACTCAGTGGCATGTCCGGGTCGATGCCCTCGAGCTTGAGCCCGTACAGGGCCGAAACCGCGCCCAGCTGGGCGTCGCCTTCCAGGACGAAGTCACCGAAGAAGCGCAGGTCGAGGCCCCGTTGTGGTGCCTGGCTGAACAGTTTGCCGAGGGCCGGCAAGTTGTGTTCATGGCCGATTACGCATAGCAGATCGTCGACTTCGAGCACCGTACTACCCGACGGATGGAGCAGTTGCTGGCCACGAAACAGCGCGGCGATCCGCGTGCCTTCGGGCATTTTCAGCTCCCGCAGGGCGGCGCCGATGCACCATTTTTCGGCGCCCAGGCGGTAGACGAACAGCTCCCACTCGCTGGTGACGTGCACTTCCAGGGCCGCCCGGGAAATCGGCGCCGGCTCTGGCGGTACCGTCACTTTCAACAGTTTGGCGACCCACGGCAGGCTCGTACCCTGCACCAGCAACGACACCAGCACGATAAAGAACGCCAGGTTGAAGTACAGCTGCGCGTGGGGCAGGCCGGCCATCAGCGGGAACACCGCCAGAATGATCGGTACCGCACCGCGCAGGCCGACCCAGGCGATAAAGGCTTTCTCTCGGCCATGGAAGGCCTTGAACGGCAGCAGGCCGACAATCACCGACAGCGGCCGTGCGAAGAGAATCATCCACAGCGCCAGGCCCAGGGCCGGCAGCGCGATGGGCAGCAAATCATGGGGCGTGACCAGCAGGCCCAGCACCAGGAACATGCCGATCTGTGCCAGCCAGGCCATGCCGTCGAGCATATGCAAAATGCCATGCCGGCTGCGCACCGGGCGGTTGCCGATCACCAGGCCGCACAGGTAAACGGCGAGGAAACCGCTGCCGTGCAAGGCGTTGGTCAGGGCGAACACCACCAGGCCGCCGGAAATCACCAGGATCGGGTAAAGGCCGTTGGCCAGGTTGATCCGGTTGACCATCTGCAGCATCAACCAGCCGCCGCCCAGACCGATGATGCCGCCGATGCCAAACTCGCGGATCAAGTGGCCCAGCAGGCTCCAGTGCAGGCCGGTCTGGCCGCTGGCAAGCATGTCGATCAGGGTGACGGTGAGGAACACCGCCATCGGGTCGTTGCTGCCGGATTCGATTTCCAGGCTGGCGGTGACCCGTTCGTTCAGGCCTTTGCCGCCCAGCAGCGAGAACACCGCTGCGGCGTCCGTGGAGCCGACGATGGCGCCGATCAGCAGGCCTTGAATGATGTTGAGGTTGAACAGCCAGGCGGCTGCCATGCCGGTGAGGCCGGTGGTGATCAGCACCCCGACCGTCGCCAGGGACAACGCAGGCCAGAGGGCTACACGGAAACTGGCTACCCGCGTTCGCAGTCCGCCGTCGAGCAGGATCACGGCCAGGGCGAGGTTGCCCACGAGGTAGGCAGTCGGGTAGTTGTCGAAGATGATGCCGCCGCCGTCGACGCCGGCGATCATGCCCACGGCCAGGATGATCACCAGGATCGGAATCCCCAGGCGGGACGAAAGAGAACTCACCAGAATGCTCGCACCTACCAGCAACGCGCCGATCAAGAACAGGCTGTTGATGGTCGTCGCATTCAAAGGCAGTACTCCATGAGCAGGAAAGACGAGGCGCAAACTGACCATGCAGTCTGCGTGCCAGCGATTCTAACCTGTTGAATTGCTGTGCTGTCAAAAAGGTTTTGAATGGCTGGCGCATATTCAATGTGGGAGCGGGCTTGCTCGCGAAAGCGGTGTGTCAGTCGCGTTATGCGTAGCTGATCCACCGCATTCGCGAGCAAGCCCGCTCCCACATTTTTAGCCCTGCGGTATCCGTTAAAGCCTGAACCGCCCCACCATCCCGTTCAAATCCACCGCCAACCGCGACAGCTCACTGCTCGCCGCACTGGTCTGGCTGGCGCCGGTCGCCGACTGCACCGACAAGTCACGAATATTCACCAGGTTACGATCCACTTCCCGCGCCACCTGCGCCTGCTCTTCAGCGGCACTGGCGATCACCAGGTTGCGCTCGTTGATTTCAACGATGGCAGTGTTGATGGTGTCCAGCGACATCCCCGCACCCTTGGCGATGTTCAACGTCGATTCCGCCCGCTCGGTGCTGTTGCGCATCGAATCCACTGCATGCTCGGTACCGGCCTGAATGCTGCCGATCATCCGCTCGATTTCGCTGGTGGACTGTTGGGTGCGATGGGCCAGGGCCCGCACCTCATCCGCCACCACCGCAAAACCACGCCCGGCTTCACCGGCCCGCGCCGCTTCAATCGCGGCGTTCAGGGCCAGCAGGTTGGTCTGGTCAGCCAAGCCACGAATCACGTCCAGCACCTTGCCGATGTCCCGGGACTCTTCCGCCAGGTTGCCGATCAAGGTGGCAGTGGCTTGCACGTCGCTGCTCATGCGTTCAATGGCGCTGACGGTTTCCTGCACCAAATCACGTCCATCGCCCGCAGACGACGTGGCGTTCTTCGAGGCTTCGGAAGTGCTGACCGCGTTGCGGGCCACTTCTTCAACCGCGCTGGTCATCTCGTTCACCGCCGTGGCGGCCTGTTCGATTTCGTTGTTTTGCTGGGTCAGGCCACGGGCGCTTTCGTCGGTCACGGCATTCAGCTCTTCCGCGGCGGAGGCCAATTGGGTGGCCGAGCCGGAAATGCGCTGCAAGGTGTCCTTCAATTTGTCCTGCATCTTGGCCATTGCCAACAGTAGTCGGCCGGCTTCGTCGTTGCCTTCCACCTTGATCGGGCGCGTCAGGTTGCCTTCGGCGATTTCCTCGGCGGCATCCAGGGCCTGGGCGATCGGCTGGGTAATGCTGCGGGTCAGCAGCCAGGCGAACAGCATGGTCAATGCAGTGGCCAGGATCAGCAGGATCACCACCAGCTCAAACGCCATGTCGTACTGGTCGGCGGCTTGCTGGTTGGTGGCCAGCGCCATCTTGTTGTTGATGTCCAGCAGGCGGTTCAGTACGGCGTTGACCTGATCCGAGTTGTTCAGCAGCTCGGTATTCAGCAGCGTGCGCAGCTCTTCCACCTGATTGGCCCGTGACAGGCTCTTCATGCGCTCTTCAATCTGATGGTACTGGGCCAGCAGACGCACGTATTCGTCGTAGGCAGCACGTTCTTCGCTGCTGTCGATCAACTTCTCGTAGACCGCCTGGGCCGTACGAATCTGCTGATTGCGCACGTCAAAAGACTCAAGGGTCTTTTGCTGGACGTCAGGCTCGCGGTTGGTCAGCAGGCGATACGACAGCACCCGCAGGCGCAGGGTCAGTTGAGTGAACTCGTCCAGGGCGCGAATGCTCGGCACGCTGCTAAGGGTGATGTCTTCCGTCGCCGCACGGATCTTGCTCATCTGGTTCAGGGCGAACACACCGAGAAACAACATCAGCGCGCCAATCAACGCGAAGCCGAGAAAGGCCCGCGGCGCGATATTCATATTACGAAGAGACATGTTGTGATCCTGGGGAGAAGCGCGATCCATGCGGGGTTTGAGCGGGGTGTCCATGACCTATCGGTCATACGACTAAAGTCTTGAGGGGGTGCGCGCTTTTGTCGCAGATCGGGGCGGGCCGACGGGATTCAGGAACCAGATGCCATAAATGCAGTCACTAAGGCTCGAAAGCGTGGCCTGCCCTGTAAAATCAAGGCCCCGCGCCAGGGATAACCCTGGCATCCGAGGTGAATTTTCTTTATCGTCACCGCCCTTTGAAAAAGCCCGAGAAATCAAAATGTTAGAAGCATCCCTCAGCCAATTGGAACAACTGGTCAGCGACCTGGTACAGCAGAACCAGGATCTACTGGGCACCAACGAATCCCTCAAGGCCGAACTGGCTCGCGCCAAGGATGAAAACGACAGCTTGCAGCTGAACCTGATGGAACAGGAAGAAAAGCAGGGCGCCACCGCTGCCCGTATCCAGGCGTTGGTTGAGCGTGTGAGCGCAGGTCCTGTCGGCGCATGAATGAAGGGATAAAGGTCGTTTCGATTCTCGGTGAGGATTACTCGATCAAGGCACCGGAAGGGGAAGACAACACCCTGATGAGCGCCGTGACGATGCTCAAGGCATCCCTGGCCACCACCAAGAAAAAGTACCCGACGCTGATCGGTGACAAGCTATTGGTGCTGGCGGCGCTGAACCTGTGCGCCGAGCAGATCGAAATGCAAAAGCACCACCAGCAGGAACTCGACCGTTACCAAGAGCAAGTCAGCGCCACGGTCGAGGTGATTTCCAAGGCAATCGGAACGCCTTAGAACCACTCATCCTGCATCCCCAGGCACGTGTCATCGCGTGCCTCGAGAATCGCCAGTTCATGATGGCAGCCCGGTATTTCCCACGTCAGGAAGTACCGGGCGGCCTGGAGCTTGCCCTTATAGAAGGCGACATCGGCAGCATTGCCCTTGGCCAGCCCTTCCTCGGCGCGAATCGCCTGTTCCAGCCAGCGCCAGCCAATCACCGTATGCCCGAACACTTTCAGGTACAGCGCCGAATTCGCCAGGCTGCTGTTGACCTTGCCTTGGGCGAGATCCGTCAACAGGCCGAGGGTGACCTCTTGCAGGCGTGCCACCAGTTGTTCCAGCGGTTCCCGCAAGGCATTCAGCGACGGATACTCCTGTGCCCGTGCGCCGGTCTCGGCGATCAGGCGGATCAGTTGCTTCAAGCCCGCACCGCCGTTCTGCGCCAGTTTGCGCCCGAGCAAGTCCAGCGACTGAATGCCGTGGGTGCCTTCATGGATCGGGTTCAGGCGGTTGTCGCGGTAGTACTGCTCCACCGGGTATTCGCGGGTGTAGCCGTGGCCGCCGAGGATCTGGATCGCCAGTTCGTTGGCTTTAAGGCAAAACTCCGACGGCCAGGATTTGACGATCGGCGTCAGCAGGTCCAGCAGTTCGTGGGCCTGTTTGCGCTCGGCTTCGTTGGGCAGAGTAGTGGTGTCATCGAACAACCGTGCGGCGTACAAGCCAAGGTCGAAGGCGCCTTCCACGTAGGCTTTTTGGGTCAACAGCATGCGTTTGATATCGGCGTGCTGGATGATCGACACCGGCGCGGTGTTGGGATCCTTGCTGTCGGGCAAGCGGCCTTGGGGACGTTCACGGGCATATTCCAGGGAATACAGGTAGCCGGCGTAACCCAGCATCACCGCGCCCATGCCCACGCCGATCCGCGCTTCGTTCATCATCTGGAACATGCAACTCAGGCCCTGATGCGGCTGGCCCACCAGGTAGCCGACGCACTCGCCGTTATCGCCGAAATTCAACGCGGTCGAGGTGGTGCCACGCCAGCCCATCTTGTGAAACAGCCCGGCCAGCAGCACATCGTTGCGCTTGCCCAGGCTGCCGTCCTCGTTGACCAGGAACTTGGGCACGATAAACAGCGAAATGCCCTTCACCCCGGCAGGTGCGTCCGGCAGCTTGGCCAGCACCATGTGCACGATGTTCTCCGATAGCGGGTGATCGCCGCCGGAGATGAAGATCTTGTTGCCCTTGAGGCGATAGCTGCCATCAGCCGCCGGCTCTGCGCGGGTACGAATATCCGACAGCGATGAGCCCGCATGGGGCTCGGTCAAGGCCATGGTGCCGAAGAAGCGGCCTTCGATCATTGGTTGCAGGAAGCGTTGTTTCTGCTCCTCGGTGCCGAAGCTCTCGATCAGGTTGGCGGCGCCCATGGTCAGAAACGGGTACGACGTGGAAGCCGCGTTGGCTGACTGGAAGTGTGCGAAACACGCCTGGGACAGCAGGGTTGGCAATTGCATGCCGCCAGCGTCGAAGCTGCGGGCGGCGTTGAGAAAGCCGGCTTCAAGAAAGGCCTCCACCGCCGGTTTCACTTCAGGAATCAGAATCGCCTGACCGTTCTCGTAGCGGGGTTCGTTCTCGTCGCCCTTTCGGTTATGCGGGGCGAAGAACTTCTCGGCAATGCTGCGGGCGGTGCCGATGGCGGCGTCGAAGGTTTCACGGTTGTGTTCGGCAAACCGCTCGCGCTGGGTCAGGCCCTCGGCATCGAGGACTTCATACAGCTCGAAAGCCAGATTGCGGGAACTGAGCAGCGTCTCGGACATGGCGGCTTACCTGTGTGGGAATGGGCCTGAGTCTAAGTGCGCAAATAGAGGCTGGATAGCAAGATTGATCTGGGTGATGGAGGGGCAAAACGCGGCTCGAAGGTGGAACGCGGTCAATGTGGGAGCGGGCTTGCTCGCGAATGCGGTGGATCAGTCAGTACCTCCGGTGACTGACACTCCGCATTCGCGAGCAAGCCCGCTCCCACAGTTTTACCGCGTTTCTTCAGTTAGCCGATGGTCATCAGGCTGGCGTTGCCGCCCGCAGCAGCAGTGTTGACGCTCAACGCCCGCTCGATCACCAGGCGCTCCAGGGCAATCCCGGTTTCGCCCGAAGACAAACCGTGAACCCCGACAATCGCCCCGCCACGCTTGGCCACTTGCTGGCAAACCCCGCGCAGTTGGTCGGAATCACCGTGATGCAGCACGGCATCAAACACGGTTTCATCCTTGGTCCAGTCAGCCACCCGCGTGATCTTCGCCTGAATATCCTTCGGCAAGCGTGCGAACACGGCCTTGGTCAATTCAGTTTCCGGCCATACCGCCGAGCCGCCGACTGCCAGCACGGCCGCCAGTTGCGTCAGCAGGTCGCCTTCCACTTCCGCCAGGCACAACACGTGCTCGCGGGGCAGGATGGCGTAGCTGTTGCGCTCGCCGGTCGGGCCGGCCAGTTGGCGGGTGATACCGCTTTGGGATTGCGCGGCGAACTGCACGCACAGGGCGCTCAAGTCGCTGAGCTTGCTGCTGTCGGCCCAGGCTTTCAGGGCGGTCAGCGGCTTGCTCATGGCATCCCGCAGGCGAACATCCGGTGCGGCCAGTGCATCACCACGGACGAAGGATTGCTCGATGGCGTCCGTAGGACGGGTCGACAGCAAACGGTACAGATACAGCGGGCCGCCAGCTTTCGGGCCAGTGCCCGACAAGCCTTCGCCACCGAACGGCTGCACACCGACCACGGCACCCACGATGTTGCGGTTAACGTAGACGTTACCGGCATGGACGTTGTCGATCACCTTGGCGATGGTCTCGTCGATGCGGGTGTGCACGCCCAGGGTCAGGCCATAGCCGGAGGCATTGATCTGGCCGATAAGCTGGTCGATCTCTTTGCGCTTGTAGCGCACCACGTGCAGCACCGGGCCGAAGATCTCCCGTTGCAGTTCGTCGAAGCTTTCCAGTTCGATCAGGGTTGGCATCACGAAGGTACCGCGCTTGATCTCTTCGCTATCGGCAATCGCGACCTGGTAAACGTTGCGGCCTTTGTCGCGCATGGCCTGGATATGTTTCTCGATGCCAGCCTTGGCTTCGGCGTCGATCACCGGGCCGATATCCACCGACAGGCGCTCCGGGTTGCCGAGGCGGCATTCAGCCATGGCACCTTTAAGCATTTCGATGACGCGGTCAGCGGAATCTTCCTGCAAGCACAGTACGCGCAGGGCCGAGCAACGTTGGCCGGCACTGTCGAAGGCCGACGACACTACGTCGATCACCACTTGTTCGGTGAGTGCTGAGGAGTCGACGATCATTGCGTTCTGGCCACCGGTTTCGGCGATCAGCGGAATCGGACGACCCTGTGCATCCAGACGGCCGGCGACACTGCGTTGCAGCAAGCGCGCAACCTCGGTGGAACCGGTGAACATCACGCCCTTGACGCGATCATCACCCACCAGGCGCGCACCGACGGTTTCGCCCTGGCCCGGCAGCAGTTGCAGCACGCCTTCCGGAATCCCGGCTTCCAGCAGCAGGCGCACGGCTTGTGCGGCCACCAGCGGTGTTTGCTCGGCAGGCTTGGCCAGTACCGGGTTGCCGGCGGCCAGTGCAGCGGCGACCTGGCCACTGAAGATCGCCAGCGGGAAGTTCCACGGGCTGATGCACACCACCGGACCCAGCGGGCGGTGAGCGTCGTTGGTGAAATCGTTGCGAGCCTGCACCGCGTAGTAACGCAGGAAGTCCACGGCTTCACGCACTTCGGCGATGGCGTTGGCGAAGGTCTTGCCGGCTTCGCGGGCCAGCAGGCCCATCAGCGGCTGGATCTCGCCTTCCATCAAATCGGCGGCACGTTCCAGGATCGCGGCGCGTTCGGCGGGCGGGGTGGCCTGCCAGATTGGCGCAGCGTTCAGGGCGCACTGGATGGCGTTGTCGACGTCTTCGACAGTTGCTTCCTGTACGTGGCCAACCACGTCACGCAGATCCGACGGGTTCAACACCGGTGCAGCCGCTTCATTGCTGGAAGCGCAACCGAGCATCGGCGCGGATTTCCAGTTGTTATGCGCGGTAGCCAGCAAGGCGCAGGACAGCGACGCCAGGCGGTGTTCGTTGGCCAGGTCGATACCGGCGGAGTTGGCGCGCTCGGCACCATACAGGTCGCGGGGCAGAGGGATACGCGGGTGCGGCAGGCCGAAGCCGCCTTCCAGCGTCGCCATCTGCTCGATGCTGGCCACTGGATCGGCCACCAGCTCCTGGATCGAGATGGATTGGTCGGCAATACGGTTGACGAACGAGGTGTTGGCGCCGTTTTCCAGCAAGCGACGCACCAGGTAAGCCAGCAGTGTTTCGTGGGTGCCGACGGGTGCGTACACGCGGCACGGACGGTTCAGCTTGCCTTCGGAGACCTTGCCTACAACCTGCTCGTACAGAGGCTCGCCCATGCCGTGCAGGCATTGGAACTCGTACTGGCCGGGGTAATAGTTCTGACCGGCGATGTGGTAGATCGCCGACAGGGTGTGGGCGTTGTGGGTAGCGAACTGCGGGTAGATAACTTCCGGTACCGAAAGCAGTTTGCGTGCGCAGGCAATGTAGGAAACGTCGGTGTACACCTTGCGGGTGTACACCGGATAGCCTTCCAGGCCTTCGACCTGGGCGCGCTTGATTTCGCTGTCCCAGTACGCGCCTTTTACCAGGCGGATCATCAGGCGGTGGCGGCTGCGGCGCGCCAGGTCGATCACGTAGTCGATCACATACGGGCACCGCTTCTGGTAAGCCTGGATCACGAAACCGATGCCGTTCCAGCCGGTCAGTTGCGGCTCGAAGCACAGGCGTTCCAGCAGGTCGAGGGACAGCTCCAGGCGGTCGGCTTCTTCGGCGTCGATGTTCAGGCCGATGTCGTACTGCTTGGCCAGCAGGGTCAGCGACAGCAGGCGCGGGTACAACTCGTCCATCACCCGCTCGTACTGCGCACGGCTGTAACGCGGGTGCAGGGCCGAGAGCTTGATGGAAATGCCCGGGCCTTCATAAATCCCGCGACCGTGGGACGCCTTGCCGATCGAGTGGATGGCTTGTTCGTACGAGGCCAGGTACTTCTGGGCGTCATGTTCGGTGAGTGCGGCTTCACCGAGCATGTCGTAGGAATAGCGGAAGCCCTTGGCTTCGAACTTGCTCGCATTGGCCAGGGCTTCGGCGATGGTTTCGCCGGTGACGAACTGCTCGCCCATCAGGCGCATGGCCATGTCGACGCCCTTGCGGATCATCGGCTCGCCGCTCTTGCCGATGATGCGGCTCAGGGACGAGGTCAGGCCGGCTTCGTTGTGGGTGGCGACCAGTTTGCCGGTCAGCAACAGGCCCCAGGTGGCGGCGTTGACGAACAGCGACGGGCTGTTGCCCAGGTGCGGGTGCCAGTTGCCGGTGCTGATCTTGTCGCGGATCAGTGCGTCGCGGGTGCCCTTGTCCGGGATGCGCAGCAGCGCTTCGGCGAGGCACATCAGCGCTACGCCTTCCTGGGACGACAGGGAAAATTCTTGCAGCAGGCCCTGGACGATGCCTGCACGGCCGCCGGCGCTTTTCTGATTGCGCAGTTTCTCGGCGATCGAAGAGGCGAGCTTGTTGGTGGCCTCGGCCATTGCCGCGGGCAAGCGAGCCTGCTCGATCAGCATCGGCACCACTTCCGGCTCCGGGCGACGGTAGGCGGCGGTGATCGAGGCGCGCAGTACGGATTGCGGCAGGATGCTTTCGGCAAATTCCAGGAAGCACTGGTGGGCGTGGTCGGTCTGGACCTCGCCGGCTTCTTCCGCGTCCTTGCTGCCCAGGCCGTTGAGCTCGGCCAGGGTTGCACCACCCTCGAGTTTCTCCAGGTAATTGAAAATCGCCTGCTTGATCAGCCAGTGCGGCGTGCGATCAATGGAGGTCGCGGCCGCCTTCAGGCGCTCGCGGGTCGGGTCGTCAAGTTTGACCCCAAGGGTGGTCGTAGCCATCTTTTTATCCTCATGGGTGCCACTACTGCGTGGCATCAGCTGGCGGCAAGATTAGCTTTGCGCCGAGAGAGGTGCAACCGGGTGCAACCCTTTTTATCCATGAAATTTTTGATGCTGATCGGGAAAAATTATCGCCGCAGCCGAATCGGCTGCGCCTTGGTGCATTTGCTTCTGACTTTGGCTGCTCTTGCTCCGAAAAGGAGCAAAAACACGGTGTTTTTCGCAAAATACATCAAGGTGCAACTTATTCTCAAGAAACTGGTTGCACCTTATTTGCTTTGTTGAATAGCATTCGCGCCCAAGGTGCAACCTCTTACTGACGGTTCATCGGCTGATGGCTTTCCTGGGGAAACGTCAGTCATAAATGCGCGGCGCCAGGCTTCGTCTATCCACTAGCAAAGTGGATGGCCGTCCGGACAGACCGCCGCTACATAAAAACAAAGCCAGGGCGTAACTCAATGAGCGTAAGTAATCCTACCCTGATCACATTTGTGATCTATATCGCTGCCATGGTGCTGATCGGCTTTATGGCCTATCGCTCCACCAACAACCTTTCCGACTACATCCTCGGCGGTCGCAGCCTCGGCAGCGTGGTTACCGCGCTTTCGGCCGGTGCCTCGGACATGAGCGGCTGGTTGCTGATGGGCTTGCCCGGCGCGATCTACATGTCTGGCCTGTCGGAAAGCTGGATCGCCATCGGCCTGATCGTCGGTGCCTACCTGAACTGGCTGTTTGTAGCCGGCCGCCTGCGGGTGCAGACCGAGCACAACGGCGACGCCCTGACCCTGCCGGATTACTTCTCCAGCCGTTTCGAAGATAAAAGCGGCCTGCTGCGAATCATCTCTGCGGTGGTGATCCTGGTGTTCTTCACCATCTACTGCGCTTCCGGCATCGTGGCTGGCGCCCGTCTGTTTGAAAGCACCTTCGGCATGTCCTACGAGACCGCGCTGTGGGCCGGTGCTGCCGCAACCATTGCCTACACCTTCGTCGGTGGTTTCCTGGCCGTGAGCTGGACCGACACCGTGCAAGCCACGCTGATGATCTTCGCCTTGTTGCTGACCCCGATCATCGTGCTGCTGGCCACCGGTGGCGTCGACACCACCTTCCTGGCGATCGAAGCGCAGAACCCTGACAACTTCAACATGCTGAAAAACACCACCTTCATCGGCATCATTTCGCTGATGGGCTGGGGCCTGGGTTACTTCGGCCAGCCGCACATCCTCGCGCGTTTCATGGCGGCGGATTCGGTGAAATCGATTGCCAACGCACGTCGCATCTCCATGACCTGGATGATCCTGTGCCTGGGCGGCACCGTGGCGGTGGGCTTCTTCGGTATCGCCTACTTCTCGGCGCACCCGGAAGTCGCCGGTCCCGTGACCGAGAACCACGAGCGTGTGTTCATCGAACTGGCCAAGCTGCTGTTCAACCCATGGATTGCCGGTGTGTTGCTGTCGGCCATCCTGGCGGCGGTAATGAGCACCCTGAGCTGCCAGTTGTTGGTGTGCTCCAGTGCCCTCACCGAAGACTTCTACAAAACCTTCCTGCGTAAAAACGCCTCCCAGGTCGAGCTGGTATGGGTCGGTCGCGCCATGGTGCTGTTGGTGGCGCTGATTGCCATCGCCATGGCCGCCAACCCGGAAAACCGCGTACTGGGCCTGGTGAGCTACGCCTGGGCCGGTTTCGGTGCTGCGTTCGGTCCTGTGGTACTGATCTCCGTACTGTGGAAAGGCATGACGCGTAATGGCGCATTGGCCGGCATCCTGGTGGGTGCGATCACCGTGATCGTGTGGAAGCACTTCAGCCTGTTTGGCCTGTACGAAATCATCCCGGGCTTCATCTTCGCCAGCCTGGCGATCTACTTCGTGAGCAAGCTGGGCGCTCCGACGGCTGGCATGCTTCAGCGGTTTGACGCAGCCGAGGCGGATTACAACCTCAACAAGTAATCGGCGGGGGCTTGAATGCCCGCTGAAGTGAAAACGGCCCGCATCTTTTGGATGACGGGCCGTTTTTTTGCCTTCCAGATCTCGCAGTGTTGTTTTCACAGATTCAGATGATCACTGAAGTAAACGGCCAATTTAAGGGCTCGCCTGGTGGCTGTGAGCGTTGAATGTGAGGCGGTTTTTATACTTTGGGAAAAGGGCTACAAACTACCGTCAGCTATCTGACAGTAGTTTGTGAAAGGGCATCCACCGATTTTGAATTCGTGGTTTTTCAGTCGTGGTCAGTGTCCGGCTGGTTGAGAAAAATCAGCACACCCAGGATCGCCATATAGAACTTGAACGCCGCTTCCTGGCCGTTCCACTGATGGGATTGCCACATCAGGAACCACTCGCCGCCGATCACCATAAAGCCGAAGAACCACACCACAAAACCCAGGGTCAGCCCGACGATTGCGCTTTTCTTGGCGCGATTGAAGTCGATACCTGTGGCACGACGAGCCCGCCACAAGGCCAGTGCTCCACGCGCCAGCAGCACGGCCGTCAGGGCTTCACCGGCGATGATCAGCCAATATGCACCGTGCCACAGCCATGGGGTGGTGATGGCGCGATACATCGCGGCGTTGCCGGGGAAGGTGGTGTCCATGCTCAGCACATGTTTGACGAAGGCAAAGTTGGAGCCGTAGTCGGTGATGTTGCTGAAGGCCACGAGTGTGGCGAAGGCTGCCAGGGCAAGGGTCAGGACGATTTTTGCGTAGCGGGTGGCCATGTTTTTTCCATTGTCATGGGGCGACGGGGGACGAATACGCTAGCACGCTGGTGGTAGGGCTTCGATGCCTGATACATGAAGATTAAAGCGCCTGCGATGTAGGGATTTACTGATTTGCCTGCAGCGCACTCAGCTCGGCAAACAGCTGGTGCAGAATCGGCCACCCACTACTCGCAGAGAAACACCGGATGTTCGCTCCTGCCAATCAAAGTGCCTTTAGCCTGACCCTCGACGGTGTGCCCAGTGATCTCAAGGTACGTGAGTTCACGGGCGATGAATTCGTCAGCCTGCCCTATCGTTTTGACCTTGAACTGGTCAGCGAGCAACCCGACCTTGACCTGGAAAGCTTGATGCATCGCCAGGCGTTCCTGGGGTTTGATGCGCATGGCCATGGTATTCATGGCCAGGTCTATCGGGTGGCGCAAGGCGACTCGGGCAAGCGCCTGACGCGTTATCAGATCACGCTGGTTCCGCAGTTGGCTTATCTTGAGCACAGCGCTCACCAGCGGATTTTCCAGAACCGGACGGTGCCGCAGATCATTGCACTGGTGCTGGAAGGGCAGGGTATCCAGGCGGATGCCTTCTCGTTTCAACTGAGCGGGGTGTACCCCGAGCGTGAGTACTGCGTTCAGTTTGGCGAAACCGATCTGGCGTTCATCCAGCGCTTGTGCGCCGAGTCGGGCATTCACTACCACTTCCAGCACCACCCCGAGCGCCACCTTTTGGTGTTCGGCGATGACCAGAGCGTGTTCGCCCAGCCTGAGCAAGCCACTCAATACGCGGCGGGTTCGGGGATGGTTGCCGACACGCCGGTGATCAAGCGTTTTACCCTGCGGTTGCAGACCCGTACCAGCGATGTGAATCTGCGGGACTACGACTTCAGAAAGCCACGCCTGACCTTGGAAAGCACGGTGTCCGGCGGCCAGCGTCCCATGCTGGAGGAACAGTGTTATCCCGGGAATTTTACGGATCGCGCTCATGGTAAATACCTGGCGCAACGTAGGTTGGAGCGCCATCGCGGTGACTTTCGCCAGGCCAGTGGCCATAGCGACCAGCCGTCCCTGGTCAGCGGGCAGTTCCTGAGGATGGAAGGGCATCCTCGCCAGGAATGGAATGATTTGTGGCTGGTCACCCAGGTGACGCATGCAGGGCGCCAGCCTCAGGTGCTGGAGGAGTCGGCCATCGACGCCTCAGGTGATGAATCGGCTCAGGGCTACAGCAATCACTTTGTCGTAACGCCATGGGAGGTGCCGTTTCGAACACCGCTGCTGGTATCGCGACCGCCGGTGTCTGGCTATCAAAACGCAGTGGTTACAGGGCCGGCAGGCAGCGAGATCCATTGTGACGAGTATGGCCGGGTCAAGGTGCAGATGGCCTGGGATCGCGCCGGGGAGCACGACGAACATTCCAGTTGCTGGCTGCGGGTGGCCAGTGGCTGGGCCCATGAGCACTACGGCTCGGTGTTGATCCCGCGGGTGGGCATGGAGGTGCTGGTGGGTTTCGTCGACGGCGACGCCGACACGCCGCTGGTGGTCGGTTGCCTGGCCAATGCCGCCACGCCGGTGCCGCTGGACCTGCCAGCCGACAAGACCCGCAGCATCTTCCGTAGCCAGACCAGCCCCGGCGGCGGTGGCTACAACGAGCTGCGCATCGAGGACCGCAAGGGTGCCGAGGAAATCTACCTGCGCGCCCAGCGCAACTGGACCCAGCATGTACTGCACGACCAGCACGTGCAGGTCGACAACCAGCGCGATGTGATCGTCAAAGGCCTTGATCGTCACGAGCTTCAGGGCGAAGAACAGCGCACCACCCACGGCAACCGCCTGACCGAACTCAAGCAGGACGATCACCTGATGGTCGCGGGCTCCCAGCAGGTACGTGCCGGGTTGACCATTCACATCGGTGCCGGGCAAAACGTCGTTATTGATGCGGGTGCCAGCGTGACCCTCCAGGCCGGTGGGCAGTGGATCAACGTTTCGGCGGGCGGGATTTTCAGCAGCACGCAAATCCAGCTTGGCGGCGCCCCGTCACCGGCGGGAGCGCCGCTGACGCCGGGGCTGCAGGAAAAGTTGCTGGCGGTAATACCTGCACCGTTGAGTGCCGTCCAGGTGTTAAGCCTGAAGCGCAGCGCACCCTTTTGCGAAGAGTGCGAGCGCTGCAGGAATGGCGTGTGCAATACGCCCCTGCATCGCAATACATCACTGCCCGCGGGTGCGCCATGATTTCTCCCGGGCAGTGGCTTGAGGCTGCGCCGTTGCAGGCGGGCGAGCAGTTGTTTGTGGTGATGGGCAATGCCAGCGACTGCAAGCCGCTCGATGCGTGGCGGCGTACCGACGGACGTGCACTTAGCCCCATCTGGGCGGGTAGCGAGTATGCAGCGTGGGAGGAGGTCATGCCCTACGTCGCGGTGGTCGCCGTGGACAGCGCTTTTCTGAAATGGGCCGCCGAATGCGAAGGTATCGACTGGGGTTGGCTGGCGGTGTCGTCCTGTTCCTTGCACACCGTCGTCGAGCATCTGCGCAGCCTGACCAAGGTACTGTTGCCGGAAGGGCCGGCGGTGTTCTTTCGCTTCTGGGACGGTGCTTATGTCCTGCCTGTGTTGCAGGCGCTGGGGCCACAGGCAAAGGAGTTGCTCCCGGTGTTCAGTCGCTACTGGATCAATGGTCGCCAGCATGAGGTAGCGGTTACGGCAGCGGGAGCGGCAAAGCCCGGCCCATGGTGGCAAGTGCCGCCGCATGTTCTCCAGCACCTGGGTGAGCAATCGAGCGTTACGCAGGTGGACAACCTGTTGCAATGGCTGGAAGAACAGCGCCCGGACCTATACAGCGCCTTTGTGCCGGCGACCTTGAAGCACAAGGTCGCCTACTTCGTGCGCCGGCCGGATGTCAGCCATCAGGCGCTGGCCGCCTGGCTGGCCTCAGAGCTGGGTTGAGGCCAGCGACTGCTGCAAGTCTTCGATCAGGTCCTCAATCGCCTCAATGCCGACAGACAGGCGAATCATCTCCGGCTTCACCCCGGCCTTCGCCTGCTCCTGTTCATTCATCTGGCGATGGGTGGTGGACGCCGGGTGGCAGGCCAGGGACTTGGCATCGCCAATGTTCACCAGGCGCTTGAAGATCTGCAGCGAATCGTAGAAACGCACGCCCGCCTCATAACCACCCTTCAGGCCGAAGGACAGAATCGCCGACGGTTTGCCCTGCATGTATTTCTGCGCCAGGTGATGGTGGGGGTGATCCGGCAGGCCGGCGTAGCTGACCCACTCCACCAGTGCGTGGTCTTGCAGGAAGTGGGCAATCTTCAAGGCGTTTTCGGTGTGGCGCTCCATGCGCAGGGCCAGGGTTTCCAGGCCTTGCAGCAGCAGGAATGCATTCATCGGCGCCAGGGCCGCGCCGGTGTTGCGCAGCGGCACGGTACGGGCGCGGGCAATGAACGCCGCCGGGCCGAATTTTTCGGTGTAGACCACACCGTGATAGGCCGGCTCCGGCTGGTTGAGGCCGGGGAATTTCTCCGGGTACTGGGTCCAGGGAAAGGTGCCGCTGTCGACGATCACGCCACCCAGCGAGTTGCCGTGGCCGCCCACGTATTTGGTCACCGAATGCACGACGATGTCCGCGCCGAACTGGATCGGCTTGCACAGGATTGGCGTGGCCACGGTGTTGTCCACCATCAGCGGCACGCCACGGGCGTGGGCGACGTTGGCCAGGGCTTCGATATCGATGATATTGCCTGCCGGGTTGCCGATGCTCTCGCAGTACACCAGTTTGGTGTTGTCATCGATCAGCTCGGCGATGGCTTCGGCGCAGTCGTCACGGGCGAAGCGCACGTCAACGCCGAAGCTCGGCAGCAAGTGGGCGAACAGGGTGTAGGTGCCACCGTACAGCTGCGGGGTGGTGACGATGTTGTCACCGGCACGGGTCAGGGTCTGGATCGCGTAGTGGATCGCCGCGCTGCCGGCCGACACCGCCAGGGCCGCGATGCCGCCTTCCAGCGCCGCGATGCGTTGCTCCAGCACGTCGTTGGTGGGGTTCATGATGCGCGTGTAGATATTGCCGGGCACGTCGAGGTTGAACAGGTCGGCGCCGTGCTGGGCGTTATCGAATTCGAAAGCGACGTTCTGGTAGATCGGCACGGCGACGGCCTTGGTAGTCGGGTCCGACTTGAAGCCATGGTGCAAAGCGATGGTGGCGTCTTTCATGAGTTGTTATGACCTCCATGGATAATTGCTCGCCACAATAAATCCGCTTTCGCACCGCCAATTAGACTATTTTCGGCAGCGCCCCTGTGTTTGCGGCATAAGCGCCACCTGACGCGCAGCCCTGCACCTTTGCCTGCGTAAAAGGTAAACTTCGCCCCCTGCGCAGGAGCAACCATGAATTATCGTCACGCCTATCACGCCGGCAACCACGCCGATGTCTTCAAACACCTGACCTTGACCCGCCTCATCGCCCTGATGTCGCGCAAGGAGCAGCCGTTTGCCTATCTCGACACCCACGCCGGCATTGGTCTGTACGACCTGCAGGGCGACCAGGCGAACCGTACCGGTGAATACCTGGAAGGCATCGCCCGCCTGTGGGGCCAGGCCGACCTGCCGCCGCTGACCGCCGATTACATGCGTGTGCTGCACGAGATGAACCCGGATGGCGAATTGCGCTACTACCCGGGTTCGCCGGAGCTGGCGCGACGCCTGACTCGTCCTCAGGACCGCGTGCTGCTCAACGAAAAGCACCCGGAAGACGGCCTGCTGCTCAAGGACAACATGAAGGGTGATCGTCGGGTGAAAGTCCACCTTGGCGAAGGTTGGCACGTGCCGCGGGCATTGCTGCCGGTGCCGGAAAAGCGTGCGTTGATGTTGATAGACCCGCCGTTCGAGAAGCTCGACGAGATGCAGCGCTGCGCCGCGTCCCTCAAGGAAGCCGTGAGCCGGATGCGCCAGACGGTGGCTGCGATCTGGTACCCGGTGAAGGACCAGCGCATGCTGCGCCGCTTCTACCAGGACCTGGCCGGTACCGGTGCGCCGAAGTTGCTGCGGGTGGAATTGCTGGTGCATCCGCTGGACACGCCCAACACCCTGACCGGTTCGGGTCTGGCGATTGCCAATCCGCCGTGGGGGCTGGAGGAGGAGTTGCGTGAGCTGCTGCCGTGGTTGTCCAAGCAGCTTGGGCAAACCCAGGGTGGCTGGCAGATGGATTGGCTTATCGCCGAGTAACTGATCGTTCCCACGCTCTGCGTGGGAACGCATCCTGTGACGCTCTGCGTCACGAATTTCAGAGCGGACGCGGAGCGCCCAGAGCGGCATTCCCACGCAGAGCGTGGGAACGATCTGGTGCAATCAGATCGGGCAGGTCACGCCGGTGCCGCCGATTCCGCAGTAACCCTGCGGATTCTTCGCCAGGTACTGCTGGTGGTACGCCTCGGCGAAATACACCGTCGGCGCTTCTTCGATTTCGGTGGTGATGGTGCCCAGGCCCGCCTTGGTCAATTCCGCCTGATAAGCCTCTGCGCTGGCCTTCGCCGCCTCCAGGTGCTCCGGCTTGACCGCGTAGATCACCGAGCGGTACTGGCTGCCGATGTCATTGCCCTGGCGCATGCCCTGGGTCGGGTTGTGCAGTTCCCAGAACATTTTCAGCAGCTCTTCGTAGCTGATCTTGTCCTGGTCAAACACCACCAACACCACTTCGCTGTGGCCGGTCAGGCCCGAGCAGACTTCTTCATACGTCGGGTTCGGCGTGTAGCCGCCGGCATAGCCCACCACAGTGCTGACCACACCGTCACGCTGCCAGAAACGACGCTCTGCACCCCAGAAGCAACCCAGGCCGAAGATCGCAAACTCTACGTTATCGACAAACGGGCCCAGCAGCGGGTTGCCGTTGACGAAGTGCGTCTCGGGCAGCGACATCGGGGTTTCACGGCCAGGCAAAGCTTGTTCTTGAGTGGGAAGCACGTTTTTATTCACCAGGATTTCCGAGCGCAAGACCATGATCAGTCCTCTCAGTCAGATTGAGTTACAAGTAAGAGTTCAGACTGCCAGTGTGCCCGAGTGTTACCGCGCTGTCAGGCGATTGGCCCGCGAGGGTAGCGTTTAAGCATCGTCATCAGCTCGGCCCCCGGGATTGGCCGGTCGAACAGGTAGCCCTGGCCGACGTCGCAACGGTGGCGGCGCAGGAACGCCAGCTGCTCGGCAGTCTCGATGCCTTCGGCCACCACCTTGAGCTTGAGGTTGTGGGCCATGGCGATCACCGCCGAGGTGATTTCCATGTCGTCCTGGTTGTCCGGGATTTCATGGATGAAGCTGCGATCAATCTTGATGATGTCGATCGGGAATTTTTTCAGGTAGCTCAGCGACGAGTAACCGGTACCGAAGTCATCCATCGCCAGGGTCAAGCCGAAACTCTTCAGTTGGTCCAGTTGCAGGCGCGTGTCTTCGGTGGCTTCCAGCAGCAGGCCTTCGGTCAACTCCAGTTCCAGCAGGTTGGCCGGCAACTGTTCTTCCTTGAGGATCGTGGCAATCGAGGCCACCAGGTCCGGGTCGGAAAACTGCTTGGGCGACAGGTTGATCGCCACTTGCAGGTTGCCCATGCCGGCGGCTGTCAGTTGTCGGCTCATGCGGCAGGCCTGGCGGGCGATCCATTTGCCGATGGGGATGATCAACCCGGTCTCTTCAGCCACGCTGATGAACTGATCGGGGCGGATCATGCCCTTTTCCGGATGGTTCCAGCGTAACAACGCTTCCATCCCCAGCAGACGACCGCTGCGCAGGCACAGCTTGGGCTGGTAGAACACGTCCAGTTCGTTCTGGGTCAGGGCGCGGCGCAGATTGTTTTCCACGAACAGCTTGTAGCTGGCTTCGGCATTCAGCGCTTCGGTAAATACCTGCACCTGGTGTTTGCCGTTGGCCTTGGCCTTGTGCAGCGCCAGGCCGGCGTTGCGCATCAGGGTCTGCGGGTCGCGGCCATGCAGCGGCGCGCAGGCGAGGCCCACGGAGCCGGTGACGCTGATCAGCTGGTTGTCGACGAACATCGGCTTGTCGAGGGTGGCTAGCAACTGGCTGGCGACCTGCTGGCCGGTTTCAAGGTCGGTATCGTCCAGCAGCACGGCAAATTCGTTACTGGCAAACCGCGCCAGGCTGCCACTGGCGGTCAGGCTGTTGCGCAGGCGCCGGGCCAGGCTGATCAGCAGCTTGTCGCCGGTCTGGTGGCCGAGGCTGTCGTTGATCCGCTTGAAGTTGTCGATGTCCACCAGCAGCAGGCTGATGGGGCTGTCGCTGTCGCGGGCAAAGCGTTCGTCCAGGTTGCGGATGAACGCCGGGCGGTTGCCCAGGTTGGTCAGGTTGTCGGTGTAGGCCAGCCGCTCGATGCGCTGCTGGGCCAGCTTGGTCTGGGTGATGTCTTCGTAGATGCCGATGTAATGGGTCAACTCACGGTTATCGCCATAAACCTTGGAGATCGACAACTGGCCCCAGTAGGGTTCGAGGTTCTTGCGCCGGCTCTTGAACTCGCCTTGCCAACTGTTGCTCTTGGCCAGGCTTGAAGGTGCGTCGAACAGCAGCTCGCTGAGGTTCTCCAGCGCCGGCAGTTCCGACAGCTGGTGGCCGTGGACTTCTTCGGTGCTGTACTGGGTGATCGCGGTAAAGCTGGGGTTGACGTATTCCACCACGCCGTCGCAATTGACCAGCAGGAACGCATTGGCGCTTTGCTCCACGGCTCGCTGGAACAAGTGCAGGGCACTGGTGGCGGTGCGGCGGTTGTGGTTGTTGATCACCTGGGCGAACTGGTCGGCCAGCTCGCCGGCAAAGGCGATCTCGTCGGACTGCCAGACGCGGGTGCTGCCACTTTGCTCCAGGCACAACACGCCGACCACGTTGCCATCGACGCGGATGCTGGCGTCGAGCATGGCGTGGATGTCCCGCGGGCGCAGGCTCTCGGCCATTTCACGCGTGCGTGGGTCGCGCATGGCGTTGGTGGCGTCGATCGCACGGCTGGTTTGCAGGGCTTCCAGGTAATCCGGGAAGCCACTGGCATCGATAGACTCTGGCAGGTGGTGCTGCTGATCGGCGCGGTGATAAGCGGAAATCGGCACCAGATGCTGGTTTTCGAGGTTCCAGATGCTCGCGCAGTCGATCTGGTAGATATCGCAGGCACTGCGGGTGATCAGCTCGGCGGCTTCCTGCAGCGAGTTGTTGGTGCTGTAGCGCTGGCGGGCCAGCAGCAGGATCAATTCCTGCTGGGCGCGTACCCGCTCAAGGTGTTGCAGTTGTTCCTGCTGGGCGCGCTGGTTGAGTTCCAGGGCAATCTGCAAGCGGCTGTTCTGGCTCTCCAGGTCTGCCGCAGGGGCCGGTGGGAGATCACTGAACAGGCCGTCGACCACCATCAGGTAGCCGCGCAGCAGGTGACGATTGTGTTGTTTGTAGGCTTCACCCAGTTCCAGCAGGCTCAACGGGCCGTCGTTGGTGTGCAGGGTGTAGCGCACCAGGTAATGCGGGCTGATGGTCAGCTGTTCCTGGATCGCATCATGCAGCTGATAGCGCGCCTGGGGCTCCATCAGGCTGGCGTAGGGCGAGCCGATCAGGGCGCACAGTTCCATCGCGGGCAGGCCGAACTGGCGTTCGCAATTGGGGTCGAGGTACAGCAGGGCCCAGCTAGCCTCATTAAGCCGCTCGAAACGCAGCATACCGAGGCGCGAAGGCACCGGTAATTGCGTCACTACCTCGGCCGCCGTACGGGCGACATCGGGTTGGCTTTTCATGGGGAAACTCGCTTGGAAAAATGCGCATCGCGCCGGGCTCACGCCCTCTTTACTGTTGCCTGCGGCAAGGTTGCATCATGCAGCACAGGCTGACAAGAGAGGATGAAGGCTAAGTGCTATAAGTGGGTTATCGGCCAGCGAGCGGTTTTCTGCAACCGGGGTGATGGGCGGTGTACAACCTCGATTTCCGTGTCCAGGTTTTCCCTGGAAAGCAGGCAAAAAAAGCCCCGCCAATTGGCGGGGTTGAGGTACGAGCGTGGCGCTCGGAAATCGTTGAAGCCAGGTCTTCTGCATGGGCAGAAGACCTGTTGTGGCTTAAAGCAGGATGGTGCGGATGTCGTTCAGCAACTGGCTCAGGCGCTGGGTGAAGCGTGCGGCAGCCGCGCCGTTGATCACACGGTGATCGTAGGACAGCGACAGTGGCAGCATCAGCTTCGGCTGGAACGCTTTACCGTCCCACACAGGCTGGATAGTGGCCTTGGAAACACCCAGGATCGCCACTTCCGGCGCGTTGACGATTGGCGTGAAGCCAGTGCCGCCAATGTGCCCGAGGCTGGAGATGGTGAAGCACGCGCCCTGCATGTCGTCCGGGGTGAGCTTCTTGTCGCGGGCCTTGGCAGCCAGTGCAGCAGCCTCAGCGGCAAGCTGCAGCAGGCTCTTCTGGTCGACGTTCTTGATGACCGGTACCAGCAGGCCATCCGGAGTGTCGACGGCAAAGCCGATGTGCACGTACTTCTTGCGAATGATCGCCTTGCCGCTTGGCGCCAGCGAACTGTTGAAGTCCGGCAGTTCCTTGAGCAAATGTGCGCAAGCCTTGAGCAGCAGGGGCAGCACGGTCAGCTTCACGCCGGCCTTCTCGGCCACGGCTTTCTGCGCAACGCGGAATGCTTCCAGGTCGGTGATGTCGGCCTGGTCGAACTGGGTCACGTGCGGGATGTTCAGCCAGCTGGCGTGCAGGCCGGCCGCGCCGATTTGCATCAGGCGGGTCATCGGCACTTCTTCGATTTCGCCGAAGCGGCTGAAGTCGACGGTGCGGATCGGCGGAATGCCCGAGCCACCGGTAGCAGCGCCGGCAGCCGGAGCTTCCTTGGCCTTCTGCATCATGGATTTGACGTAAACCTGCACGTCTTCCTTGAGCACGCGACCGTGAGGACCGCTGGCGGTTACCGCGCTCAACTCGACGCCGAATTCACGGGCCAGTTGGCGCACGGCAGGGCCGGCATGAACCTTGGCACCGCTTGGCGCAGGTGCAGTCGCCGGAGCCGGTGCGGCCTCGGCTTTTGCAGCAGGCGCAGGTGCAGGCGCGGCGGCAGCCGGTGCGGCTTCAGCCTTGGCGGCCGGAGCAGCGGCGGCCGGAGCGGCAGCAGGAGCCGAAGCGCCCGCTACTTTCAGCTTGAGGATGAAGTCACCAGTGCCGACTTCGTCTTCCAGCTTCACGGCAATGCTTTCCACCACGCCGGCTGCCGGCGAAGGGATTTCCATGGAGGCCTTGTCGGACTCCAGGGTGATCAGCGATTGATCGGCTTCGACGGTGTCGCCGACTTTAACCAGCAGCTCGATGATCTTGGCCTTGCCCGACGAACCGATGTCCGGAACATGAATGTCCTGGACTGTTTCGGCGGCAGGTGCAGCCGCCGGAGCCTCGGCAGCAGCGGCAGGCTTCTCGGCGGCAGGAGCCGGGGCAGCAGCAGGAGCGGCCGCCGCAGGGGCCGCATCAGCGGCACCTTCGATTTCCAGCTCAAGCAGTTCGTCGCCTTCTTTCAGGCGGTCGCCCAGCTTCACTTTCAGGCTTTTGACCACGCCGGCCTTGGGAGCAGGGATTTCCATGCTCGCCTTGTCCGATTCCAGGGTCAGGATGCTCTGGTCGGCTTCGACGGTGTCGCCGACCTTCACAAACAGTTCAATTACTTCACCTTCACCGCTGCCGATGTCAGGTACGCGAATGAGTTCGCTCACAGAAAGTCTCCTCAGCAGTCCAGTGGGTTGCGTTTTTCCGGGTTGATCCCGAACTTGACGATAGCGTCTGCTACCACCTTGGGTTCGATTTCACCACGGTCAGCCAAGGCTTCCAGGGCTGCCAACACCACGAAGTGACGGTCGACTTCGAAGAAGTGACGCAGCTTTTTGCGGCTGTCACTACGGCCGAAACCGTCGGTGCCCAGGACTTTGAATTCCTTGGACGGTACCCACTGACGAATTTGTTCAGCAAACAGCTTCATGTAGTCGGTAGAGGCGATAACCGGACCCTTACGGCCAGCCAGGCACTCTTCGACGTAGGTGCGCGCAGGCTTCTGGCCCGGGTGCAGGCGGTTGCTGCGCTCTACGGCCAGGCCGTCGCGACGCAGTTCGTTGAAGCTGGTAACGCTCCATACGTCAGCACCGACGTTGAACTCTTCACGCAGGATTTTTGCAGCTTCACGCACTTCGCGCAGGATGGTGCCGGAGCCCATCAGTTGCACGTGGTGAGCGGCTTCCTTGGTGTCTTCTTCGAGCAGGTACATGCCCTTGATGATGCCTTCCTCGACACCGGCCGGCATGGCTGGCTGCTGGTAGGACTCGTTCATGACGGTGATGTAGTAGAAAACGTCCTGCTGCTCTTCGGTCATCTTCTTCATGCCGTCCTGAATGATCACCGCCAGCTCATAGCCGTAGGTTGGATCAAAGGTGCGGCAGTTCGGGATGGTGCCCGCCAGGATGTGGCTGTGACCGTCTTCGTGTTGCAGGCCTTCGCCGTTCAGCGTGGTCCGCCCGGCAGTACCGCCGATCAGGAAGCCACGGGTACGGCTGTCGCCTGCTGCCCAAGCCAGGTCGCCAATACGCTGGAAACCGAACATCGAGTAGAAGATGTAGAACGGCAGCATCGGCTGGTTGTGGCTGGAGTACGAAGTACCGGCAGCGATGAAGGAGCTCATGGCGCCCGCTTCGTTGATGCCTTCTTCGAGGATCTGGCCCTTCTTGTCTTCCTTGTAGAACATCACCTGGTCTTTATCGACTGGCTCGTAGAGCTGGCCGACGGAGGAGTAGATGCCCAACTGACGGAACATGCCTTCCATACCGAAGGTACGGGCTTCGTCCGGGATGATCGGCACGATACGCGAGCCGATTTCCTTGTCCTTGACCAGCTGCGCGAGGATCCGCACGAAGGCCATGGTGGTGGAGATTTCACGGTCGCCCGAGCCGTCCAGGATTGCCTTGAGGGTATCCAGTGGCGGAGTCGGGATGTTGAAGCTCTTGGCGCGGCGCTGAGGCACGAAACCGCCCAGTGCAGTGCGACGCTCGCTGAGGTAGCGGGCTTCGGCGCTGTTTGGCTCCGGCTTGAAGAACGGCAGGTTCTCCAGCTCTTCGTCCTTGACCGGGATGTCGAAGCGGTCGCGGAACAACTTCAGGCTGTCGACATCGACTTTCTTGGTGTTGTGCGCAGTGTTCTTCGCTTCGCCGGCACCGGTGCCATAACCCTTGATGGTCTTGGCCAGGATGACGGTCGGTTGTTCTTTGTGGTTGACCGCTTCGTGGTACGCCGCGTAAACCTTGTACGGGTCGTGGCCGCCACGGTTGAGTTTCCAGATCTCGTCGTCGGACAGGTCTGCAACCATTGCCTTGAGTTCAGGCGTGTTGAAGAAGTGTTCACGTACGAACGCGCCGTCTTTGGCCTTGTAGTTCTGGTACTCGCCGTCGATGACTTCGTCCATGCGGCGTTGCAGGATGCCGTCGACGTCCTTGGCCAGCAGTGGGTCCCAGAAACGGCCCCAGATGACTTTGGTCACGTTCCACTGAGCACCACGGAACACGCCTTCGAGTTCCTGGATGATCTTGCCGTTGCCGCGAACCGGGCCGTCGAGGCGCTGCAGGTTGCAGTTGATGACGAAGATCAGGTTGTCCAGCTTCTCGCGACCGGCCAGGGAAATGGCGCCCAGGGATTCCGGCTCGTCACACTCGCCGTCGCCCAGGAAGCACCAGACTTTCTGCTTGCCTTCAGGGATGAAGCCACGGGCTTCCAGGTACTTCATGAAGCGTGCCTGGTAGATCGCCTGGATCGGGCCCAGGCCCATGGATACCGTCGGGAACTGCCAGAAATCAGGCATCAGCCAAGGGTGCGGATAGGACGAGAGGCCCTGGCCGTCGACTTCCTGGCGGAAGTTGTTCATTTGTTCTTCGGTGATGCGGCCTTCCATGAACGCACGGGCGTAGACGCCTGGCGAGGTGTGGCCCTGGAAGTAGATCAGGTCGCCGCCATGTTCTTCGGTCGGGGCCTGGAAGAAGTAGTTGAAGCCGATGTCATACAGGGTTGCGCTGGAAGCGAAGCTGGAGATGTGACCGCCCAGGTCAGAATCTTTCAAGTTCGTGCGCATTACCATCGCCATGGCGTTCCAGCGTACCAGCGAGCGAATGCGGCGTTCCATGAACAGGTCGCCAGGCATGCGTGCTTCGTGGGTTACCGGGATGGTGTTGCGATACGGCGTGGTGATGGCGTAGGGCAGTTGCGAGCCGCTGCGGGTCGCGAGTTCGCCCATACGGGTCATCAGGTAGTGAGCACGGTCTTCGCCTTCTTTGTCGAGAACCGATTCCAGGGCGTCCAGCCATTCCTGGGTTTCGACGGGATCGAGGTCTTGCATGGCTTGCTCCAGGGCGGAAAGGCTACCAGAATCGGTTGCCTGAAGTTTGCGACTGGCCTTGTGGGCAGACGACATAAATTCTTGGATGGCCGAAGGTTGCTTCGGCGTCCTGTAGTTTTACTACAAATCGTCGGCCATTTCAGCCTTTCGAATGTATATACGAGTAGTAAAACTACACAAAACTGAGCGGATTGCTCGGTCTAGCTGGCGAGCATAATCGTTATTGTTGATCTTTTGCGAACAAGAAAGGGTAGAGATTTGATGTTGACTGCCAAAAAAGAAAAATTTTCAGCTATTTCTAACCTTTGTTCGACAGTCCTTCACCGAGCGTGGTTCTTGCGTTCACAGCTACAAGCCCTTTACGCGCCGATCAAGGATAGACCATGAGCCTTCCAATGCAGGCCGAACTCCCGGCCATCCTGCTTCCATTTGCCAAGCGGGCCGAGCAGTCATTTCGTGACGCCGTGGCCGGATTGGACGGCGATAATGGCCTTTCTGAGTGGACGCCGCAACGTTGGGCTGACTTCGCCCGTGTGTGCGCCGCCAGTGATTTCGTCATTGAACAGAGTGTTCGTGACCCTTTGATGTTGCTCGAGCTGGTGGCCTGGGGCGAACTGGACCGCAGCTTTGCCCCCGGCGAGCTGTGCGGACAGATTGCAACGGCCGTGCAACAAGCCGAGACAGAAGACGAACTGGGCCGGGTTCTGCGCCGCCAGCGCACCCGCCAGCAGGTGCGGATCATCTGGCGCGACCTGACCCGACAGGCGGACCTGGTGCAAACCTGCCGCGACCTGTCGGACATGGCCGACGCCAGCATCGACCAGGCCTATCAGTGGTTGTACCAGCGCCACTGCGTATTGTTCGGCACACCCACGGGCCGTCGCAGCGGCGAACCGCAGCACATGGTCATCCTCGGCATGGGCAAGCTCGGCGCAGTGGAGCTGAACCTGTCGTCCGACATCGACCTGATCTTCGCCTACCCCGAAGGCGGCGACACGGTTGGCGTGAAGCGCTCGCTGGACAACCAGGAGTTCTTCATCCGCCTTGGTCAAAAACTGATCAAGGCCCTGGACCCGATGACCGTCGACGGCTTTGTGTTCCGGGTCGACATGCGCCTGCGACCTTACGGCTCAGCCGGGGCGCTGGTGCTCAGTTTCAACGCGCTGGAGCAGTACTACCAGGACCAGGGCCGCGACTGGGAACGCTACGCCATGATCAAGGCGCGGGTGGTGGCCGGTGACCAGGTGGCCGGTGCGCAACTGCTCGACATGCTGCGACCGTTTGTCTACCGGCGTTACCTGGACTTTTCCGCCATCGAAGCGCTGCGCACCATGAAGCAGCTGATCCAGCAGGAAGTGCGGCGCAAGGGCATGGCCGAGAACATCAAGCTCGGCTCGGGCGGCATCCGTGAAGTCGAATTTATCGCCCAGGCGTTCCAGCTGATCCACGGTGGCCGTGACCTGAGCCTGCAGCAGCGCCCACTGTTAAAAGTGCTGGGTACCCTGGAAGGCCAGGGTTACCTGCCGCCGGCGGTGGTCGCCGAGCTGCGCGATGGCTATGAATTCCTGCGCTACACCGAGCACGCGATTCAGGCGATCGCCGATCGCCAGACGCAGATGCTCCCGGATGGCACCGAAGACCAGGCGCGGATTGCCTTCATGCTGGGCTTTCCGGACTGGACCGCGTTTCATGAGCGCCTGATGTACTGGCGTGGCCGGGTGGACTGGCATTTCCGCCAGGTGATTGCCGATCCGGATGAAGAAGAGGGCGAAGAGAGCGAGTTGGTGGTGGGCGGTGAGTGGTTGCCGTTGTGGGAAGAGTCCCAGGACGAGGAAGCCGCCTGCCGTCAGTTGCAGGAAGGCGGTTTTACCGACGCGCCCAAAGCCTTGAAAACCCTGGCCGGCCTGCGCAGCAGTCCGCAATTGCGTGCCATGCAGCGCCTGGGTCGCGAGCGTCTGGATGCATTTATCCCGCGCTTGCTGGCCCAGGCCGTCGAACATGCCAACCCGGACCTGGTACTGGAGCGCGTCCTGCCCTTGGTCGAAGCCGTCGCCCGGCGTTCCGCTTATCTGGTGTTGCTGACGGAAAACCCCGACGCCCTGCGTCGCCTTCTGACCCTGTGCGCCGCCAGCCCGTGGATTGCCGAGCAGATCACTCGCTTCCCGCTGCTGCTGGATGAACTGCTCAACGAAGGCCGCCTGTTCAAGCCGCCGCTGGCGCCGGAACTGGCCGCCGAATTGCGCGAGCGCCTGACGCGCATCCCCGAAGATGACCTTGAGCAGCAGATGGAGGCCCTACGGCACTTCAAGCTGGCCCACCGCCTGCGGGTGGCCGCCTCGGAAATCGCCGGCAGCCTGCCGCTGATGAAAGTCAGCGACTACCTGACCTGGCTCGCCGAAGCCATCCTCGAACAAGTGCTGGCCCTGGCCTGGCGCCAGACGGTTGCCCGCTACGGCTCGCCGCAACGGGTGGACGGCACCTTGTGCGATCCTGGCTTCATCATTGTCGGTTATGGGAAAGTCGGCGGCATCGAATTGGGGCATGGTTCGGACCTGGACCTGGTGTTTATCCATGACGGTGACCCCCAGGCCGAAACCGACGGTGCCAAGCCGATCGATGGCGCGCAGTTCTTTACCCGGCTGGGGCAGCGGATCATTCACCTGCTGACCACCCAGACCAACTCGGGCCAGTTGTATGAAGTGGACATGCGCCTGCGGCCTTCGGGCGCATCCGGTTTGCTGGTGAGTTCCCTGGGCGCATTTGCGCGTTATCAGGAAAACGAAGCCTGGACCTGGGAGCACCAGGCGCTGGTGCGTGCGCGAGTGCTGGTAGGCAGTCAGGATGTGGGCCGTGCTTTCGAGCAGGTACGGGCGCAAGTGCTGGGCCGCGCGCAGGACCTGGACAAGCTGCGCCAGGAGGTCAGCGAGATGCGCGCCAAGATGCGCGACAACCTCGGCACCAAGTCCACGGCGGCGGGAACGGCGGCGAATGCCTTCGAACCCACGGCGTCGTTCGACCTCAAGCAGGACGCCGGAGGTATCGTCGATATTGAATTTATGGTGCAATACGCGGCTCTGGCGTGGTCTGCGCAACATCCATCGTTGCTGCGCTACACCGACAATATCCGCATTCTGGAAGGCCTGGAGCAGGTCGGGCTGATGCCCGCCGCCGATGCCCATTTGCTGCGCGAGGTGTATAAAGCCTACCGTTCCGCCGCTCACCGCCAGGCCCTGCAGAACGAGGCCGGTACGGTGGCCGGGGACCAGTTCGCTGACGAACGGCGCCAGGTGCAGCGAATCTGGCATGAACTGGGGTTAAGCTGAAACACTATATAAGGCGGGGAGGCATGAGCCTCCCCGTATCGTTTGTGGAAACTACATGAATATTCTGATCGTTGGGCCCAGTTGGGTCGGTGACATGGTGATGGCGCAGACACTGTTCCAGTGCCTCAAGCAACGTCATCCCGACTGCCAAATCGACGTGCTCGCCCCCGAGTGGAGCCGGCCGATCCTTGAGCGCATGCCCGAGGTGCGTCAGGCCTTGAGCTTCCCGCTCGGCCACGGCGCGCTGGAGCTGGCGACCCGTCGACGCATCGGCAAGTCCCTGGCTGGCCAGTACGATCAGGCGATCCTGTTGCCCAACTCGATGAAGTCGGCACTGGTGCCGTTCTTCGCCGGTATTCCCAAACGCACCGGCTGGCGTGGCGAGTTTCGCTATGGCCTGCTCAACGATGTGCGCAAGCTCGACAAGGCCCGTTACCCGCTGATGATCGAGCGCTTCATGGCCCTGGCCTACGCGCCGGGAGCCGAGTTGCCGACGCCTTATCCGCGCCCGAGCCTGCAAATCGACCCGGTCACCCGCGACGCCGCCCTGGCCAAGTTCGGCCTGGAGCTGGACCGTCCGGTGCTGGCGCTGTGCCCTGGCGCGGAGTTTGGCGAGTCCAAGCGCTGGCCTTCGGAGCATTACGCCAAGGTTGCGGAGATGAAGATTCGCGAGGGCTGGCAAGTCTGGTTGTTCGGCTCGAAAAACGATCATTCGGTGGGCGAGGATATTCGCCAGCGCTTGATCCCGGGGCTGCGCGAAGAGGCGGTCAACCTGAGCGGCGACACATCCCTGGCCGAGGCCATCGACCTGCTGTCCTGTGCCGACGCGGTGGTGTCCAACGACTCCGGCCTGATGCACGTGGCCGCGGCGCTGAACCGCCCGCTGGTGGCAGTGTATGGCTCGACGTCTCCCGGGTTTACCCCGCCGCTGGCCGACAAGGTCGAAGTGGTGCGCCTGGGCCTGGATTGCAGCCCGTGTTTTGATCGCACCTGCCGCTTCGGCCACTACAACTGCCTGCGCCAGTTGCTGCCGCAACCTGTCAGCGACGCGTTGCAGCGGTTGCAGGGCTCTGTGGTCGAGGTTCGTTAAGTTGCGGGTTCTGGTAATCAAGACCTCATCCCTGGGCGATGTGATTCATGCCTTGCCGGCGTTGACCGACGCGGCGCGGGCGATCCCGGGCATCCGGTTTGACTGGGTGGTGGAAGAAGGCTTCGCCGAGATTCCCACCTGGCACCCGGCGGTGGACAAGGTGATCCCGGTGGCGATCCGCCGCTGGCGCAAGAACCTCTGGCAGACCTTCAAGAGTGGCGAATGGCGGCGCTTCAAGAAGAGCGTGCAGTCGACCAAATATGACCTGGTGATCGACGCCCAGGGCCTGCTGAAAAGTGCCTGGCTGACCCGCTACGTACGTGCCCCGGTGGCCGGTTTCGACAAACAGTCGGCTCGCGAGCCATTGGCGGCGCACTTCTATTCCCGGCGCCTGGCCGTGGCCCGTGGGCAGCACGCGGTGGAGCGCTTGCGCCAGCTGTTTGCCGTCGCCCTCGGTTATGACCTGCCAAAAGGCCTGGGCGACTACGGCCTCAGTGTCGACAAGCTGCTGGGCCTGCCGCCGAAAAAACCGTTTGTACTGCTGCTGCACGGCACCACCTGGGACACCAAGCACTGGCCTGAAGCCTACTGGCGCGACCTGGCCGAACGCATGGACCGCTTTGGCGTGGACGTGAAGTTGCCGTGGGGCAATGCCGCCGAAAAAGCCCGGGCTGAACGCCTGGCCCAGGGCCTGAAAAACGCCGAAGTGCTGCCCAGGCTGAACCTCGCGGGGGTGGCCCGGGTGCTGGCGGGTGCGAAGGCGTGTGTCGCGGTCGACACCGGCCTTGGCCACTTGGCCGCAGCGCTGGATGTGCCAACGATTTCCCTGTTCGGCCCTACCAATCCTGGCCTGACCGGGGCTTATGGCAAGGCGCAGATTCACCTGGCCAGCGACTTCCCGTGTGCGCCTTGCCTGCAAAAGAAATGCACTTATCAACCGACTGCCGAAGACCAGCGTCGGTTCGATCTCAAGCGCGAGTGGCCCCTGTGCTTCACTCGCCTGAACCCTGAGCGTGTCGCAACTCGTTTAAGCACGTTGTTACTGGCTGAGGAACACTGATGCAACTGGCTTTTGTCCTCTACAAATACTTCCCCTTTGGTGGCCTGCAGCGCGACTTCATGCGTATTGCCCTGGAGTGCCAGCAGCGCGGGCATCAGATTCGCGTCTATACGCTGATCTGGGAGGGTGACGTACCGCCGGGCTTTGAAGTACTTGTGGCGCCGGTCAAGGCGCTGGTCAACCATCGGCGCAATGAAAAGCTCTACGCCTGGATCCAGGCCGACCTGGCCAAGCGCCCGGTGGACCGCGTGGTGGGCTTCAACAAGATGCCGGGGCTGGACCTGTACTTCGCCGCCGACGGCGTGTTCGAAGACAAGGCGCAGAACCTGCGCAACCCGATGTATCGCTGGTTCGGCCGGTACAAGCACTTTGCCGAATACGAGCGTGCAGTGTTCGACAAAGACGCCAAGACGCAGATCATGGTGCTGTCCGAACACCAGCAGCAGCTGTTCACCCAGTATTACGGGACCCAGGCCGAGCGTTTTCACTTGTTGCCGCCGGGTATCGCCCGCGACCGCCGCGCGCCGCCCAATGCTGCCGAGATCCGCGCCGAGTTTCGTCGCGAATTCGGCCTGGCCGACGATGATTTGCTGCTGGTGCAGATTGGCTCGGGCTTCAAGACCAAGGGCGTCGATCGCAGCCTCAAGGCCGTGGCCGCGCTGCCGTCGAGCCTGAAGAAACGCACCCGGCTATTTGTAATCGGCCAGGACGACCCCAAAGTATTCCAATTGCAGAGTGCTGCGCTGGGCCTGGGCGACCAGGTGCAGTTCTTCAAGGGCCGCAGCGACATCCCGCGCTTTCTGCTGGGCGCCGACCTGTTGATCCACCCCGCGTACAACGAGGCGGCCGGCATGGTGCTGATCGAAGCGGTGGTCGCCGGCCTCCCGGTGCTGGTGAGCAAGGTCTGCGGCTACGCGTATTACATCGACAAGGCCCAGAGTGGGCGGGTGTTGGACGAACCGTTCGAGCAGGCCCAGCTCAACCAGTACCTGGTGGATATGCTCGACGATCCACAAGCGCGCGCGGCCTGGAGCCGCAATGGTCTGGCCTTCGCTGAGACGGCCGACCTCTATAGCATGCCGCAGTACGCTGCGGACCTGATTCTGGCGGAGCCAAACCGATGAAGTTGATTCTTGCCGAACCGTTCAAGACCCTGTGGGCCGGACGCGATGCGTTCGCCGAAGTCGAGAAGCTGGACGGCCAGGTGTTTCGTGAGCTGGCCGCGCGCCGTACCCTGCGTACGGAAGTGGAAGGCCGCCATTATTTTGTAAAGATCCACCGGGGAATTGGCTGGGGTGAAATCCTCAAGAACCTGATCACGGCCAAGTTGCCTGTCTTGGGCGCGGGCCAGGAGTGGGACGCGATCCAGCGTCTGCAGGAACTCGGCGTGCCCACCATGACCGGCGTGGCCTTTGGTGAAAAGGGCAGCAACCCGGCCGACCAGCACTCGTTCATCGTCACTGAAGAGCTGGCGCCTATCGTCAGCCTTGAAGACCTGACCATGGACTGGGTCAAACAGCCGCCCGTGCCGGCGATTCGGCATGCCTTGACCGTTGAGCTTGCGCGCACCCTGGGCACGATGCACCGGGGGGGCGTGAACCATCGTGATTGCTACCTGTGCCACTTCCTGTTGCACACCGACCAACCGGTTACCGTGCACAACATCAAGCTCTCGGTGATCGACCTGCACCGTGCCCAGGTGCGTTCGAAGATTCCCCGGCGCTGGCGTGACAAGGACCTGGCGGGGCTTTACTACTCCGCCCTGGAGATCGGTTTGACCCGGCGCGACAAACTGCGGTTTCTCAAGGCCTACTTCCAGCAACCTTTGCGCCAGATCCTGGGCGAGCAAAGCGCGCTGCTGTCGGCGTTGGAACGCATGGCCGCCAAGCTTTACGCACGCAAGCAACGATACGGGGATGCGCTCTGATGGCGGGTTGGAACCTGGAACCCGCTTACGCCGCCCTGGCGGATGACTTTGGTAGCCTGGAAGCCGTGTTCGCCCTGCAAGGCGAGCGGCTGACCCGCGATCCGTTGTCCGAAGTGATTCGCGTGGAGCGCGGCGGGGTCAACTATTACGTCAAGCGCTACGTCGGTGCAGGCAAGGGGTTGCGCCGCTATCTGGGCAAGCCACGAGTCAAGTCCGAATGGCAGAACCTCAAGCGCTTCGCCAAGTGGGGCATACCCACCGCCGATGTGATTGCCTGGGGTCTGGAGCGTAAAGGCCTGGCGTATCACCGCGGGGCGATGATCACGCGCGAGCTGCCGAAGACTGAAGACTTGTCGGCATTGGCCGAGCGCAATGACCCGCAACTGTCAGACCCGGTGTGGGTCAACAAGATCAGTCGCCAGCTCGCTGAATACACGCGGACCATGCACGACCACCGGTTTACCCACAACGATTTGAAGTGGCGCAACTTGTTGGTGGACGACCAGCAAACCCTGTACCTGATTGATTGCCCCAATGGCGATTTCTGGCGCGGGTTCTGGCTCAAGTACCGCATTACCAAGGACCTGGCCTGCCTGGACAAAGTCGCCAAGTATCACTTGTCGGCTACCCAGCGCCTGCGCTTCTACATGCAATACCGTCAGCGCAAACACTTGAGTGCGGCGGACAAACAGCGAATTCGCCACGTGGTGAAGTTTTTCGAGGGGCGAGAATGAGTGATTTCCTGGCGGCCGAAGATCGAGCATTGCTTGAGCGCAACGGCCTCGGCACTTTCGACGCGCTGTGGGCCAAGCAACTGGATGCGGTGGACGAGCCCAATACCAGCCGCGGCGGCTGGAGCAGCGTGTTTCGCCTCGAACTCGAAGGCCAGGGCTACTACCTCAAGCGCCAGAGCAACTACCTGACGCGCACCTTGCACCGCCCGTTTGGCGAGCCGAGTTTTGCCCGCGAGTTTCGTAACATCAGCCGCTATCGGCAGTTGGGTATTCCGGCATTGCAGGCGGCGTTTTTCGGTGAGCGCAAAGTGGCCGGAGAGCATCGGGCGATGTTGCTGACCCGGGCGCTGGATGGTTGGAATGACCTGGATTCATTGCTGGAGCAATGGTCTGAGTTGAGCGACGTGCAGCAGCGGGCAATCCTGCTGGCCTGCGGTCAGCTTGCTCGTCAGTTGCACAGCGTGGGCCAGGTGCATGGCTGTTTTTATCCCAAGCATATTTTCCTGCAAGCCACCGGCGACGGGTATGCGGCACAGTTGATCGACCTGGAGAAAACCCGCCCGCTGCTGTTCGGCTGGCGTGACCGGGTCAAGGATCTGGAACCGCTGCTGCGCCGTGCGCCGCAATGGTCTGACGATCAGGTTCGCCAGCTGTTGGCGGCCTACCTGGACCAGCCGCAGGACAGCGCATTGGTTGCCACCTGGCACCAGCGCCTGGCGGCCCGGCGCAGTCACAAGGAGAACCGCTGATGCGTTTGTCCGAACTGAAAAATGCCGGCCGCACGCCAAGCCTGCCCCTGAGCATCGAACTGGCAGACGCTGCCGGGCCTGGGCAGTTGCAACTGCTGAGCCTGCTGCGGGTATTGCCGGGCCAGCGTTATGTCGGCGCAGCTGTGTGGCGCGGGCGCCCGGTGCTGGCCAAATTGTTGGTGGGCAGCAAGGCGGCGCGGCATTTTCAGCGTGAACTCAAGGGCGTGCGGCTGTTGGCCGAGCAAGGCCTGACCACGCCGCTGTTGCTGGCCGATGGTCTGCAAGAGGGTGAGGGCGGTTGGCTGCTGTTCGAGTTTCTTGAAGGCGCCGACAGCCTGGCTGATGCGTGGCAGGCTGTTGAACACCTGCCGCCGCTGGCTGACCAGCAGCAAGCGGTGCTCGCCGAAGCGCTGGGTGCGATTGCGCAGATGCACGCCAAGGGCCTGTGGCAGGAAGACCTGCACCTGGACAACCTGCTGCGTCAGGACGGCAAACTGTATTTGATCGACGGCGCCGGGATCTGTGTCGAAGAAGCGGGCAAACCGCTGTCGCGTAACCGGGTGCTGGAAAACCTTGGGGTGTTTTTCGCGCAGTTGCCGAAAAACCTCGAGCCGTTTACCGAAGAGTTGCTGGTGTATTACCTGCTGAGCAATGGCGAACACGCGTTGCCGCTCGAAGCGTTGCAGAAGCAGGTACGCAAGGTCAGCGTCTGGCGCTTGAAGGACTTCCTGAGCAAGGTTGGCCGGGAGTGCACGCTGTTCAGCGTCGTGCGCGGGCCGTTCGCCCTGCGCGCGACTCGTCGTGAGGAAGAAGCGGCGATGCTGCCGGTGCTGGCGCAGGCTGACGCGCTGCTGGATCAGGGCCACCTGTATAAAACCGGTGGGGCGGCCAGTGTCGCCAAGGTCGAGGTGGCCGGTCGACCACTCGTGATCAAGCGCTACAACATCAAGGGTTTTGCCCATTGGCTCAAGCGCTTCTGGCGCCCGAGCCGGGCCTGGCATTCGTGGCGCGAAGGCAATCGCCTGGCGTTCCTCGGCATCGCCACGCCCAAGCCGCTGGCGTTGCTGGAAAAGCGCTTCCTGTGGCTGCGCAGCCGCGCGTATCTGGTGACCGAGTACCTGCCGGGGCCGGACATCATCGAGCGGTTCGCGCCGTATGTTGAGAGTGGCGAGGCACCCGAGGCCGAATTGCAGGCCCTGGATTATTTGTTCGCAGAGTTGATCCGCGAGCGCATCAGCCATGGGGATTTCAAGGGGCATAACCTGTTCTGGCACACGGATCGCTGGGCGCTGATCGACCTGGATTCGATGTGTCAGCACACGTCCTTGAGCAGCTTCGCTCCGGCATATGCCAGGGATCGGGCAAGGTTTATGCGTAACTGGCCTGAGAGCAGTGCGTTGTATCGGGTGATTGATCAGCGGTTGCCAAAGGCAGTGGGCTAGGGGTTTAGGGCCGCTGCGCGGCCCAACGGGAGCAAGCTCCCTCGCCACAAGTTCGATGGTCAGTTTCTAAAATGTGTACTCGGCGCCGGCGCCTGCATACCACGAGCGTCCCGGCGCTGCTTCGTAATAGCGGCCGTTGCCGTCTCCGACGATGACCGACCCTACGTACTGGCGATCCAGCAAGTTATCCAGGCGCAGGGTCTGGTGGAACGTCCAGTGCTCCACCTTCTGCTCAAAGCGTGCACGCCAGTTGAACACGCTGTAGCCCGGTGCCGCGTGTTGCTGGTTGGTATCTTCGACGTAGACCTTGCTGCGGTACATGCCTTCCACGGCGGTGCTGACCCAGTCCCGGGGTTTCCAGTTGAGCTCTGCGAACAGTGTGGTTTGTGGCACACCGGGGAGGTAGTTGCCTTTGTCCACCGGTTTGCCGCCGCCAATGAAGTCGCTGTCGTAGGTGGCTTGCAGGCGGGTGTAGGCGATGTTGGTACTCCACTGCTCGCTGAGCTGGCTTTCGATGCCCAGCTCGAAGCCGCGGCGCAGGGTGCGGCCGGCGTTCTGGTAGCTGGTGCGGCCACCGATCGATTGGTCCACCACCAGCTCGTCCTCGGTGGTGATCTGGAAAACAGCGGCGTTGACCCGGGTGTCGTTCAACTGTGCCTTCAAGCCCACTTCATACTGCGTGCTTTCCGACGGCTTCAGGCCGAAGTTGAACCCTTCGATGTTGCCCGGCGCGTACGCCAGTTCCGCCTGGGTTGGCGTCTCGAACCCCTTGCCGGCACTGACGTAGCCGTGCAGGTCGGGCGTGAAGGCATACATCACGCTCACGGACGGTGTGTTCTTCTGATAGGTCTTGTTGCCGCTGGAGTCGCCGTTGCTCAGGAACTGGTCGTCGACATCCAGTTCCATGGTGCTGTGGCGTACCCCGGCTTGCAGGGTCCAGCGATTGATGGCCCAGTTGGCCTGGATGTAGGGGTCGAGGCTGCGGGCGGTGTCGATTTCATCCCGGCGCAACTGGCCTTTTACGCCAAGGGTGCTGCCGCTGTAGTTCTGGTAGCCGTGGCGGCTGTCTTCGCTCTGGTCGAAATCCAGGCCGGTGATGATCATCAGCTCGCCCGGTACGCTGTCGACCGGTTGCATCCAGCGCACGGAGCCGCCGTAGAACTTGCGGTCGAACTGCACCACGCCGCCGCCGCGTTCGTTGGCGGGCGTTCCCTTGGGAATCGACAGGTACTGAATCACGCTCCGTCGCCCGGTATAGGCATTCACCTGCAGTGTGGCGTCACCGAAATACCGCTCGTAATTCATCCCCAGTTGCTGGTGGTCGATGCTTTTGCGGGTGTTGTACAGCTCGGCAGCGCTGCTGACTGAGCGCGGGTCGGCCTTGTACGCATCCCACGCCTGCCCCAGCGGATCCTGCGTGCCGTTCTGTTCCAGGCTGCTGTAGATCAGCGCCAGTTTGCTGTCTTCATCGGGCTCGAAATTGAGCTTGGCAAAGGTCTGGTCGCGGCGGGCGCTGCTGTGGTCGCGATAACCGTCGGTGTCCATGCGCGAGGCGTCCAGCACGAAGCCTGCGCCGTCTGCCGCGCCTTCGGCGGTGAGGTGGTTCTTGCTCAGGCCGTCACTGCCCACCAGCGTCTCGGCACCGATGCGCGGCGGGCCTTCGCCGTTGCGGGAGAACATCTGGATCACGCCGCCGGCATTGCTGCCATACAGCGTGGCGGCCGGGCCGCGCAGGACTTCGATGCGCTCGGCGGTGTCGAGGTTGAACGTCGCCGCCTGGCCCTGACCGTCCGGGGTGCTGGCGGGTATGCCGTCGGCGATCAGCTTGATACCGCGCACACCAAATGCCGAGCGAGCACCGAAGCCACGGGAGGAAATCTGCAAGTCCTGGGCGTAGTTCTGGCGATTTTGAACCACCAGGCCGGGCACGCGGGACAGTGCCTCTGAAGCATTGATGCCCAGTTGGCCATCGCTGATTTGCTCGCGGCTGATGCTGTCCACCGAATACGGCAGGTCAAACGATGGGCTGGCACTGCGCGAACCGGTGACCACGCTGGGGTCCAGGACCAGTGGCGCTTCATCGGCCTGGGCGCTGCTGTACAGGCCAAGCAGTCCGGGAAGCAGCATCGCAAATCGAGTGGGTACAACAACTTTCATGAGTAAACCAGCATCCATGGCGCACAAAAGTGCGCGAGTTTAACGATTCAGCCAGCTTTTGCCATTTCGGAATCTTCTTACATGGCGCGGCGGTGCGTGGGGTCTGGGTCACCAACAGGGCCGATGTTAGCGTTGCTGGCCATTCAGAGGGCTTGCCATGACGCTAAAAATGACTGCTGCGCTAAGCATTGGAATCCTTGTGTTGAGCGGCTGCGGAACGGCCAATACGCTGTTGCGCGAAGACGCGGCGGCGGCACGTGAACTCAGGAAGCAAAAAACCTACTGCCAGTCGATTCCCCGTGTCTACAGCGGGGTTGCCTTTGATTTCTGCCTGCTGCACGCCGCGCCGGACCTCACTGGCGTGCTGATGCCATTCGTTCTATTGGATATAACGGTCTCGGGCATTGTTGATACAGTGGTCCTGCCCTATACGGTCTACAAGCAAGGTACCGATGGCAACATCAGTATCTATTGGCGCCCGGGTTCATAAACGGATCCGGCAAGGTTGTATGGGGCAGGGATGAATGCCCACACTTATGCCAAATGGAGTTGTCCGTGAGTCTTGCAACCAGAGTCCTTCTCGCCGCTGTACTGGTATCCACCACCGGTTGCGGCACCATCAACACGGTGTTTCGCCCGGACGCCGTTGCCAGCCAGAACCTCAAGGAATCGCGCAGTTATTGTGAAAACGTGCCGCGTATCTACAGTGGGGTGATCTACGGTTTCTGCACCTTGAACGGCGCGCCCGACACCACCAAAGAGCACACGCGCGATGCCTCCGGCTCCCTGCCGATCTTCGCCGCCGAGCTCGTGGCCTCCGGCTTGCTCGACACCCTTGTGCTGCCCTACACGGTCTACCGCCAGAACAGGGACGGCAGCATCGAGATTTTCCGCTAGGCCTGCAGTGACAACCGGTCGCCACAATCCCTAGATCATCCCGCGCCGTGTTTACGCTATAATCCCGCCCTTTAGCTGTTTCTCGCCCAGGCGGGGAGCACACTTTTTTCAGGCGTGACGCGCCTGCATGCAGACTAAAAGAGGCTAGACCCCTGTGGCATTGACGATTCTTGGCCTGTCCGGCGCCCTTAGCCATGATCCTTCCGCAGCCTTGTACATCGACGGCAAGCTGATCGCGGCCGCCGAAGAAGAGCGCTTCGTGCGCGACAAACATGCAAAGAACCGCATGCCCTACGAGTCGGCGAAGTTCTGCCTGGAACAAGCCGGTATCAAGCCTTCCGACGTTGATGTGGTGGCGATTCCGTTCGCCCCCATCAGCCTGTTCGGCGAGGCCCGCTGGCACTACGCCAAGCGTTACTGGTACGCCCCGGACCGCGCCCTCGACGCGATCCTGATGGGCAACCGTCGCTACAAGCGCTATCGCAACAAGATCGTCTGGTGCCTGGAGCAACTGGGCTTCGATCCGAAGAAAATCAAGATCGAACCGGTTGAACACCATCTGGCTCACGCCTCCAGTGCCTACCACTGCTCGGGCTTCCAGGAGAAGACCGCGATCCTCGGGATCGACGGCAAGGGCGAGTACGCCACCACCTTCTTCGGCTACGGCGAAAACGGCAAGATCCACAAGATCAAGGAATTCTACGATCCGGACTCCCTCGGCGGCCTGTATGGCGCGATCACCGAGTTCCTCGGTTTCGAGATGCTCGACGGTGAGTTCAAGGTCATGGGCATGGCGCCGTATGGCGATGCCAGCAAGTACGATTTCTCGCGCCTGGCCTCCTTTGAAAACGGCGAGCTGGTGATCAACACCGACTACGCCAACGTCATCGGCCTGCGCCGCTACAAAGAGAAGGGCAAGGGTTTCTACTTCTCGCCAAAACTGATCGAGTGGCTGGGTCCGAAGCGCGAAGGCGATATCGCCGACGAGCCGTACATCCACTACGCGGCCAGCATGCAGGCGCTGTTCGAGAAGCTGGCGTTGCAGATGATCGACCATTACCTGGGCGACATCCTCAAAGACACCGGCAAGCTGGCGTTTGCCGGCGGCTGTGCGCTGAACGTCAAGCTGAACCAGAAGATCATTGCCCGCGACGACGTCAAGGAGCTGTTCGTGCAGCCGGCGTCCGGCGATGCCGGTACTGCGGTGGGTGCAGCCGCCTACGTGTCTCACGCCCGTGGCGTACCGGTTGAGAAGATGGAACACGTCTATCTCGGCCCGTCCTACAGCAACGAAGACGTGATCGCGGCGTGCGCCAAGCACGAGAGCAAGCCGGTTTGGCGCAAGATTGAAAACATGCCCAAGCGCATCGCCAGGATCATGGTCGACGGCAACCCGGTGGCCTGGTTCCAGGGCCGCATGGAGTTTGGCCCGCGTGCCCTGGGCGGTCGTTCGATCATCGGTTGCCCAAGCGCCACCGGCGTGGCTGACCGGATCAACCACCAGATCAAGTTCCGCGAGCGCTGGAGGCCTTTCTGCCCGTCGATGCTCGACACCGTTGCGCCACAGATGATCAAGGTCGATCACCCGGCGCCGTTCATGACCTTCACTTTTGAAGTGTCGGAAGAGTGGAAAACCCGCGTGCCGGAAGTGGTCCATGAAGATGGTACCTCCCGTGCCCAGGTGCTCAAGCGCGAATACAACCCGCGCTACTACGACATGATGAAAGAACTGGAAGTACTGACCGGCAATGGTGTGTCGCTGAACACCTCGCTCAACCGTCGTGGCGAAGCGATGATCTGCTCGCCGACCGACGCGCTGAATATGTTCTTCGGTTCCGACCTGCAGTACCTGATCATGGAAGACATCCTCGTGGTCAAGGACGGCGTGGACCCTTATGACGCCGTGGTCTAAATGCTGAACCGCTTCCAGGGCTGGCGTGAACGTGGCTGGACGCCTGTCGAGGCCGAGGTTTACGCCCAGGCCTGGCAGCGTTTTGGCGGCAGCGTGGCGACTCATCCGCAGATCGTCGAGCGGCTGGCGCACCTGGCGCAGATTCCGGTGCGCTACCTGGGCTGGGAGCAGGACGGTGAGCTGAAGGGCGCAATTGCTACCTGGGGGCGCGACCTGGCCCTGTCCAAGGACGTGCTCAAGCGCAAAGGCAAAAAAGGCCTGTTTGATCTGGGTAACGCCGAGATCATCCTGCCGCTTGCCGCCGATGCGCAGGTGCCGTTGCGCCATCGCGCGCGCTATCTCTCTGCACTGAATGAAGGGCGCGTAAGCACCCTCAAGCCCCAGGCCGAGCAGTTGGCCATGGCGCGCACACCGGAAGAGCTGTCGAAGAAGTTTCGCTACAACCAGCGCCGCGAACTGCGTTTGCTGGAAGAGGCGGGCGGCGTGGTAAGGGCGGTCGGCGAGTTTTCCAGCAGCGAACTGGCGGCGATTTATTGCGACCTGTTCCAGCGGCGTTGGGGTTTCCCTGCGGCGGGAGCCGAGCGCTTGGCCGAGGTGCTGGAGTTGCTCAAGGAATTCCTGTTCGGCTCGGTGCTGTTTCTCAATGATGCTGCGATTGCCGTGCAACTGGTGTATCAGGTGCAGGCGCCGCAGTGGGTCAGCGCCGAATACGTCAACGGCGGTGTCGACCCTGAAACCAAGGCGTTCAGCCCCGGCAGCGTGCTGAGCTTCCTCAATACCCAAAGTGCCTGGGAGCAAGCGCGGGCGAGCGACAAGCCGCTGCGTTTCTCCTTCGGGCGTTCCGACCGTGAATACAAGGAGCGCTGGTGCAACCCGGTGCCGGTGTTCAGCGTATGAGTCGCAAACAGCAATTGCTCAAGCAGCACCGGCGTAACAAGCGTATTGCGCTGTTGGTGGGCCTGTTGCTATTGGTGGCTGTCGGTGTGCTGGTGGCCTGGTGGTTGCCACTGGTGCTGGCCGTGGTGCTGTGGGCCGCACATGAGGCCTGGTTTGCCGATCATCTGTTCTACTCGCCGAAAGACGATTATGAGTACGCGTTTCCTGAAGGGAGCGAGTGCGCGGGCCTGCGTCTTGAAGCCGGGCGCCTGCTGTTGGACACGCCTCTGGTGGGCGATGAAACCCTGATCGTCGGGGTTGAACTCAAAAGCTCTTGGCTCGGGCGTTTTCTCGATCCTGCGGTGGAGTTATCGGGCCTGGATGCACCAGACCGGCAAGTCTTCGAGCGGGGGGTTGCAGGACGGCGCTACCTCAACCTGACAGGCATGGGCGAAGCGCTGGCCAGCGGTAAGCTGCGCTTGCGCGGGCGCTTCTGCCGGATCAAGGGGCAGCCGACGCTCTGGTTGTTCCGCCAGCCGGACTACCGTCGCCAACGGGTGATGGTCATCGCGCCCCATGCCGACGATGCCGAATTGGCCGCTTTCAGCCTGTACAGCCAAGCCGACGAGAGCTGGATCGTCACCCTGACGGCAGGCGAAATCGAAGCCGATCACTATCAGCAGATGGGCATGCCCAAGGCCGATGCCGCACGACTCAAAGGCCGCCTGCGTGCCTGGGACAGCGTCACCGTGCCGCGTTGGGCGGGCGTTCCCGAAGCGCAGTGCGTGCAGTTGGGGTACTTCTGCATGCAGCTTGCAGCGATGCAGGCCGCACCGGATCAGCCCCAGGCTTCCCGGGAAGCTCAGTTGGACGATACGCGGCTGTTTCGCCAGTTCAATGCCCTGGCCTTGCCCGGGGATGTGGACGGCGCCCCGACCTGGAATAACCTGATTGCCGACCTGCGGGCATTGCTGCTCAAGGCGCGCCCGCAGGTGATCGTGTTGCCGACGCCGTTGCTGGATCCGCACCCGGATCACATCTGCGCCCACGCCGCGATTCTCGAAGCCTTGCAAGGCCTGGAGTGGCAACCGGGCACGTTGCTCGGCTACGCCAACCACCTGCATGATAACGATCGTTGGCCCATGGGTGATTCGGGCGCTGGCGTGGCCTTGCCGCCGCGTTTTGATGCCTCCCGTGAACTTGTGCCTTGCAGCTTGCCGCTGACGCTCAGCCAGCAGCAGGACAAGGCCATGGCCCTGGGCATGATGCACGACTTGCAGCCGCGGGCGCCGTTCAAGCGCCGCGTGCGCAGGTGGTTGCAGCAATTACTGGCGGGCCGTAGTCCATCGCCTTACGGAGAGAATGAGTTCTTCCGCAAGGCGGTGCGCCGTCATGAGTTGCTCTGGGTGTTGAAGCAGGATTGAGACCTTATTGAAGGCAGGCTTGCAGCGCCTGCCGCCCCTTTTCGCCGGGCTGCGCGCCCGCAGCCAGATTGCAGCATGGAGAGTTATGAAACCTCGTTTCAAGGTTTTGCAGTTACAGCCGGACTACAACGTCAAGACCCACGACTTCGCCGACCTCGGCGAGCAGATCGTCAAGGCCTTGCCGGCTGAACGTTTCGAGGTCACATCCGGGTTCCTCAGCGGCCGCCCGCTGCCCGGCCAGCCCCTGAGCGTGGCTGAGCACTCCCATTATTTCGAGTTGCCGGAAAAGTCCCTCAAGGGCATTCGTTTCGGCGCGATGTGGCAGATCTACAAATATTGCCGCGAGCAGAAATTCGACGTGGTCATCTGTAACCGCTTCAAGTCGGTGAACATGATGCTGTCGCTCAACCGCTGGTTGAAGATCCCCCTGTGCATCGGCATCTCCCACGGTTTTGGCGAGTACGCCCGGGGCTACCGCCGGCGCCAGACGCAGAAGTGGGTCAGCCCGGCGTGGCGATTCGTCGGGGTGTCGGCAGCGGTCAGGGATTACCTGGTGGACCTCAACTGCGGGTTCACCCGCGAAAACACCACCTTTGTCACCAATGCCATCGACATCCCCCAGGCCGAAGCCTTGCAGTTGCCACGGGATGAAGCGCGCAAGGCCCTGGGCCTGCCGCTGGATGCACGGATGATTGGCGCCCTGGGCCGCCTGGTGCCGATCAAGGGCCACACCCATTTGTTGCAAGCGTTCGCCACCCTCAAGGACAAATACCCTGAGGCCCAGGTGGGGATCATCGGCTCCGGCCGCGCCGAAGCAGACCTGCGCGCCGATATCGAGCGCCTGGGCCTGACCGGCCGTGCGCACCTGCTGGGCTTTCGCGAAGATGGCATGAAGTATGTGCGCGGTTTCGACATCTGGACCATGCCGTCGTTGTTCGAAGGCCTGGGCCTGGCGCTGCTGGAAGGCATGAGCGGCCATCTGCCGGTCATCGCCTCCAATGGCCCGGCGATGCTGCCGTTGGTGCAAGGTGCCGGCGGCCTCTCCCATGATCCGGGCAATGTCGAGCAGTTGGCGGCAGCACTGGACACTTACCTGGCGCTGAGCGACGAAGAGCTGCGTGCCAAGGGTGAGCAAGTGTTCCGCTACCTGGAAGAAAACCACACCTTGGACGAGTTCCGGCACAAGTATTTGAACCTGATCGAAACCGGTCTGCGTGAAGTAGGTAAAGCATGAGTCTGCAGCAACCCCTGGTCACTGTGATCATCGCCTCCTACAACCACGGGCCGTACATCGAGCAGAGCATTCTCAGTGTGCTCGGCCAGACCTACCCCAACATCGAGTTGCTGGTGGTAGACGATGGCTCCAGGGATGACAGCGTGGAGCGCATCCAGCGCTTGCAGGCCGAACACGGGTTTGATTTCCAGGTGCAGCAGAACCAGGGCCTGACCAATACCCTGAACGGTGCCATCGCTCGCGCCAAAGGCAGCCTGATCGCGCCATTCGGCTCCGATGACATCATGCTGCCCGAGCGCATCGCCACCCAGGTTGCCTACATGGAAGGCAAGCCGAAGGTGGGCATTTGCGCCGGCAATATCGAGTTGATTGATGGGGACGGCAAGCCATACCCGGAGAAGAAGCAGCGCCGCGACTTGCCGTTTCGCAGCCTGGATTTCGATGACCTGTTCCTCGATCGCAAGCCCTTTCCGCCGGCACCGACGCTGATGATCCGTCGGCAGGCGCTGGAAGAGGTCGGAGGGTTCGATCCGCTGATTCCGCTGGAAGACTTGCTGATCGAATTGAAGATCACCCACGCCGGGTACACCATCGACGTGTTGAACGTGGTGATGGCGCGCTATCGCCAGCACGCGACCAACACCTACAAGAATCACCGCTACATGATCCAGAACATCCTCAAGACCTACGGGTTGTTCAGCGATCATCCCGCCTACGATCAGGTTCGCTACAACTTCCTGAACTCGATGTTCCTCAAGACCGCCGACCGTGACCGCCCACTGGCGCGGGAGATCCTCAAGCAGATTCCGTTGAAGTTCTGGGGTCGCAAGACCTTGCGTGGGTTGGTGCGGCTGTACCTGGCACCGCAGCGCAGCTCATAGGGCTTCGGCCGGGCCATTGCGTTCACCGCAATGGCCCGGGGCCTGCAACCCCGGCGCTTCAAACCATCACTTGGCCGGGTTCGCTACCTGCGCAACCGGACGATTGAGCCTGGACACCTGGTCACGGATCTTCGCCGTGGCGCTTGGCGATGCTGCCGAAGCGTAGCCAGCGGCGAGTTGTTCAAAGTGGGTTTCGAACAACCAGTTGCGGTCCTGGGGATAACGCTGCATGTGCCGCAGGTTGCGCTGGCGCAGGGCGTTACGCAGCGGCGATGGGTAGATGCGCATGTCTGCCACGTCAATCAGTCCGAACTCGCCATCATCCATCAAAAGTACGTTGCCCAGGTGCAGGGAGCGGAAGTACACGCCGCGCTCGTGGAGCTGGGCCATGAACCGGCCGAAACGTTCGATCAGCGATTCCCGCAGGCTGCTGTCCAGGCTTTGCAGGGCCTGGCGCAGGGTCAGGCCGGGCAGCGGCTGATAACGTACGGCGCTGCTCGCATCCTTTAACTGATAGAGATTGAGGATGACCGGTGATGGAATCCCCAATGCACGCAGTTGCTCGCTGTTGCTGGCAAAGCGCTCTGAATAGGGATTGAAGCTGCCTGAGGTGTACCAGCGACGAGGGCGGAACAGCTTGAGGAAGCTGCCATCCTCCAGGCGCAGGACCTTGGGCCCCAGGCCATCGGCTTCGATCACGTGGGCGTTGGCGCACAGCTGTTCGAAGTCTTGCGATTTCAGGCGTTGAACCGGCATGCGCAGCAGGCTGCGGCGACGCTGGGCGATGCTCAGGCCGGCGATCAGTGCCAGCGGGATCCACAGCAGGAACCAGTGCTCTTTTGGTCGCGAGAGAATGCCGCCGCCTTCGGTCAGGCCGGCACCGATGCCATAGGCCAGCAGGGAGGAGGCCAGGATGAACAATGGCTGCGCACGTTCCTTGAGGCTTTTGTACAGGCCCCAGCCGAGCATGAATATCCACGGGATGAAGCCGATGATGCCGACGTAATAGAGCACGCCGAGGGCAAAGCTGTGGGGTTCGCGCAGTTGATTGCCGTCGGCGAGTGTCAGGTACAACTCTGAGTCGTAGCTGTGGCCGATCCAGGGGTGTTCGGCAATACGCTCAAGCGACATGCTCCAGAGTTCGAAGCGGGACGAGCTGCCACGATTGGTGATCAGTTCGGGATAGAGCAGCAGCAGCGCCGCGGCCCCCAGCGCCATACAGGCGATCAGCAGGGCCGAGCGCCGATTGCGAGTGATGAAACTTAGCCAGAGCACGGCAAGGAGCAGGGCAACCAGCGGCGTTCTCGAGCCGGTGGCCATCACTGCAGCGCCCATGATTGCCAGTGCCGGAACGCTGAACCAGAGTACGTGCGCACGCTTGGTGGTCATGCATACGTACAGCCAGTAAATGCAGAAGAAACCGAATACGTGAGAGCTTAACAGCGGATTATCAAGAGCGCCACGCCCGCCGATCATTCGCGAGCCATCCGAGAGGTGGGGAGCAAAAGCCACCAGGCTGCAGGCGCTCGATATCAGCGCAATCAGCGCGGCACAGAAGAAGATCGGCTTGAACAGTTCGCTGCGGTAATGCAGCAACAGTCCTAAGCCGACAAACAACGTGAAGGTATTCGGTGGCCGCTTGAACAGGTCGGAGTCTGTCGTGGCCTCAGGGCTCCAGAGCAGGCTGGTGAGCGCCCAGCCCGAGAAAACCAGGAAGGCAATCGCCAGGGGCTCGCGCAATACCTGCTTGAATTCCGTCGGGCGCAGGCACAGCAGCAACAGTGTCGGCGCTGCGAACAGCAGGTAGTAGAACCTGTGCAGCACGTTTCGATTGGTGACGAAGAACAGCGAACTCAGGAGCAACAACAAGCCGATGGGCAGAATCCACAAACAGAGGAAGTCGAAAACGCGATTTGAGCCATAGGTAAGGCGCTTGGAGTGCATACAGAAAAGCCGTTCCAGAATAAAGAAAGCCGACCATACTAAAGTAGTGGCTATATAATGTCGTCCGTTGGATCCAACGGGGCTGCGGTTGTGCCGCGTGCAAGTACAACAGAGAAGCTGTGCTAAAGTCAGCCTCCTTTTTCAAAACCGCCGCGTGATATGACCGACTCCAGTCCGAGCGCAAGCCCTTCGAGCTTGAAAATATACTTCCGCCTGCTCAGCTACGTTAAGCCCTATGCCGGCTTGTTCGCGCTGAGTATCGTCGGCTTTCTGATTTTCGCTTCGACCCAGCCGATGCTGGGCTACATCCTCAAGTACTTTGTCGATGGCCTGTCCAACCCTGAAGCGGTGTTGTTCCCCACGGTGCCTTTCCTGCGTGACCTGCAACTGCTGCAGGCCGTGCCGTTGCTGATCATCCTGATCGCCGCGTGGCAGGGCCTCGGTTCGTTCCTGGGCAACTACCTGCTGGCCAAGGTTTCCCTGGGCCTGGTCCACGACCTGCGGGTGCAGTTGTTCAACAACCTGCTGACCCTGCCGAACCGCTATTTCGACAATCACAACTCCGGGCACCTGATCTCCCGCATCACCTTCAACGTGACCATGGTCACCGGTGCTGCGACCGATGCCATCAAGGTGGTGATTCGCGAAGGCATGACGGTGATCTTCCTGTTCGCCTCGCTGCTGTTCATGAACTGGCGGCTGACCCTGGTGATGATCGCCATCCTGCCGTTGATTGCCGTGATGGTCAGCACCGCAAGCAAGAAATTCCGCAAGCAGAGCAAGAAGATCCAGGTTGCGATGGGGGACGTCACCCACGTTGCCTCGGAAACCATCCAGGGCTACCGCGTGGTGCGCAGCTTCGGCGGTGAGGTGTATGAGCAGAAGCGCTTCCTCAAGGCGAGCCTGAGCAACACCAACAAGCAACTGCGCATGACCCGCACCGGCGCGATCTATACGCCGGCGCTGCAACTGGTGATCTACAGCGCCATGGCAGTGTTGATGTTCCTGGTCCTGTACCTTCGCGGTGATGCGTCGGCGGGTGACATGGTCGCCTACATCACGTTGGCCGGCCTGTTGCCCAAGCCAATCCGCCAGCTGTCCGAAGTCAGCTCGACCATCCAGAAAGGCGTGGCCGGTGCCGAAAGTATTTTCGAGCAGTTGGACGAAGACGTGGAAATCGATCGCGGCACCATCGAGCGCGACAAGGTCAGCGGCCGCCTGGAAGTGCGCAACCTGAACTTCACCTACCCGGGCACCGAGCGCCATGTGCTCAAGGACATCACCTTTACCGCAGAGCCCGGGCAGATGGTTGCCCTGGTGGGGCGTTCGGGTAGCGGCAAGTCGACACTGGCCAGCCTGATCCCGCGTTTCTACCACCATGAGAGCGGTGAGATCCTGCTCGACGGCGTGGAAATCGAAGACTATCGCCTGCTCAACCTGCGTCGGCACATCGCCCAGGTGACCCAGCACGTGACCCTGTTCAGCGACACCGTGACCAACAACATCGCCTACGGTGACCTGGCCGGCGCACCGCGGGCCGATGTCGAGGCGGCAGCGGCCGATGCCTATGCCAAGGACTTCATCGACCAGTTGCCCAAGGGCTTCGACACCCAGGTCGGCGAAAACGGCGTGCTGCTGTCCGGCGGCCAGCGCCAGCGCCTGGCAATCGCCCGGGCCTTGCTCAAGAATGCGCCATTGCTGATCCTCGACGAGGCCACCTCGGCGCTGGACACCGAATCGGAGCGCCATATCCAGGCCGCCCTGGACAAGGTCATGCAAGGCCGCACGACCCTGGTGATCGCTCACCGCCTGTCGACCATCGAGAAAGCCGACCTGATCCTGGTGATGGACGATGGCCGGATAGTCGAGCGCGGTACCCACGGCGAATTGCTGGCGCAAAACGGTTACTACGCCCGGCTGCATGCCATGGGCCTGGACGCGCCGATCCCGGCCGACATCACCTGATCTGCAGGAGCCGGCTTGTCGGCGATGGCCACCGCGGTTGCACTGAAAAACCGCGGTGGCCGCATCGCCGGCAAGCTGGCTCCTACATTGCACAAGCCTTTGACAACCCTGTGGTAATATCGCGCCCCTGTTCATTTTGTATGTGGGTTGCTCCATGAAGTTGTCCATGCCGCGATTCGATCAAGCCCCTGTCTTGGTGGTCGGCGATGTCATGCTCGACCGTTACTGGCATGGCGGTACCTCACGGATTTCCCCTGAGGCACCGGTACCGGTAGTCAAGGTCGAGCAAATCGAAGACCGTCCAGGTGGCGCTGCCAACGTTGCCCTCAATATTGCCGCCCTCGGCGCCCCGGCATCCCTCGTGGGTGTGACCGGCGACGACGAGGCTGCCGACAGCCTGGCCAACAGCCTGAAGGGTGCGGGTGTGCGTGCGCTGTTCCAGCGCATTCCCCACCAGCCGACCATCGTCAAGCTGCGGGTCATGAGTCGGCACCAGCAATTGCTGCGTATCGATTTTGAAGAACCCTTCGCCACCGACGCCCTGGTGCTCAGCGCCCAGGTCGACGAGATGCTCGAAGGCATCAAGGTGCTGGTGCTGTCCGACTACGGGAAAGGCGCCTTGAAAAACCATCAGGTACTGATCCAGGCCGCCAAGGCCCGGGGCATTCCGGTGCTGGCAGATCCCAAGGGCAAGGACTTCTCGATTTATCGGGGCGCCAGCTTGATCACGCCGAACCTCAGCGAATTTGAAACCATCGTCGGCGGTTGTGTCGATGAGCACGAGCTGGTGACCAAGGGCGCCCAACTCATGGCCGACCTCGACCTGGGTGCCTTGCTGGTGACCCGTGGCGAACACGGCATGACCTTGCTGCGTCCTGATCACCCGGCCATGCACCTGCCGGCGCGGGCCCGTGAAGTGTTCGACGTGACCGGTGCCGGTGACACCGTGATTTCCACCCTGGCTGCGGCAATTGCGGCGGGCGAGGAACTTCCCCATGCGGTGGCCCTGGCCAACCTGGCAGCAGGTATCGTGGTCGGCAAGCTCGGTACGGCGGCCATCAGTGCACCTGAGCTGCGCCGCGCCATCCAGCGATCCGAAGGCTCGGAGCGCGGCGTGTTGAGCCTTGAGCAACTGTTGCTGGCGATTGACGATGCCCGTGCCCATAACGAGAGCATTGTCTTCACCAACGGTTGCTTCGACATCCTCCACGCCGGTCACGTGACCTACCTGGAGCAGGCGCGGGCCCAGGGCGATCGCTTGATCGTGGCAGTCAACGATGATGCGTCGGTCAGCCGCCTCAAGGGGCCAGGCCGGCCGATCAACAGTGTCGACCGTCGCATGGCGGTGCTGGCAGGTTTGGGTGCGGTGGACTGGGTGATCAGCTTTGCCGAGGCGACCCCGGAAAACCTGCTGGCCCAGGTCAAGCCGGACGTGCTGGTCAAGGGCGGTGATTATTCCGTCGACCAGGTGGTGGGTGCCGATATCGTCAGTGCCTACGGTGGCAAGGTCAAAGTGCTGGGGTTGGTGGAAAACAGCTCGACCACGGCGATTGTCGAGAAGATCCGCAATAACTGATGGTGGGAGCGGGTTCGTGTGGGAGCGGGCTTGCTCGCGAAAGCGGTGGGTCAGCTGGCTGATGCAGTGACTGATACACCGCATTCGCGAGCAAGCCCGCTCCCACACAAGCCCGCTCCCACATTTGACCGCCGCGACCTGATGTCCGGTTACGGGTTGGCTTTTTTCTTCGGCACGATCTTGCGCAAGATCTGCCGCGCCTTACCCGTCAAGCGCTTCAATTTCGATTCTTTCTCCGGCGCACTCAGCCCTTGCTGGCGCAGCCAGTCCTTCCAGCGGATCCGCTCATCCCGCACGATCCAGCCTTCCTGCTGGGCAAAGCTTTCAGCCAGATACAACCCTCGCGTACTCGCCGGATACAGCTGATCCTTCTTCAAGGTATACAGCTCCGCACACGGCTGCCCGTCCTTCAGCGGCATCAGGTACAGGTCCGGGCGCTGGCGGTCCAGGCGGGCCACCAATTGGTCGCCCTCCAGGCGCTCGTCCACATGAAACAGGCTCAGGGACTTCGCCTCCTTGGGCACTTCCAGGCGCAAGTCATAAATCAACTGCAACGAAGCCGTGGGCAGGTGCACGTAGGCGCGTGGTCGTTCAATCAATTGCATGGTGGCGCAGCGCACCGGGCGCGCGGCCCCGGACAGCGGTGAGAGGCGGAACGGCAACGCTTCGCGGTAGTGCAGGGCCGACGAGTAGGGCGCCGGCAGCCAGGTGTCATTGAAACGACCGCCCAGCCAGCCTTCCGGGGTTTCCAGCAGGCATTCCTCGGCGATTTCCTGGATGGCGGTGTGCAGTGGCAGGTTCAGTTCGTGGGCCGGCACATAGCCGGAGATCAGCTTGAGCACGACGTCGCCACGGTCTTGTCGGCGCTGGCGCACCAGCACCCAGTAATCGCGGTTCTGCCAGTGCAGCGTCAGGCGCACCGAGACCCCAAGGTTGGCCAGCTCCAGCACGAAACGCTCGGTGTCTTTCACCTCCACCGGCTTGCGCCGTTGCAGGGTCTGGGCGAAGTTGAGCGGCATGCCGACGCTCTGGTAGCTCAAGCCTTCGGGGGTTGCTTCGACGTGCAGCGGCAGTGTCTTGAAGTTGCTGGGGTTCTTTCTTATGAGCGTTCGCGGCATGTCGGCTCCTTCTTGCGTCGGGGTCGGCCGCGTCGGCGGCATCAGAGTTGGCGAATGACCTTGGCAGCGGTCGCCACGTTGTGGGCGAGGTGCAGCGGATTAATGGTCCCGACAATAGCACTGGCAACGCCAGTTTGCGCAAACAACAGCATGAAACTGGCGTGAATTGGATCCACTCCGGATTCCAGGCAGACATGGCCACTGGCTAGTGCCTTTTTCACCAGGATGCCCTTGCCGTGTGCGGCGGCATAATCAATGACGGCTTTCTCGGCCTGTTCGTTCAAATTGTAGGTGACCATGGCGCAATCACCTTGTTCCAGAGCCTTTACACCGCCCTCGACGGTTTTACCGGAGAAGCCGAAACCACGGATCTTGCCTTCGCGCTTGAGGTCTTCCAGGGTCTGGTAAACCTCGCAATCATTGAGGATATGCAGGTCGTTGCCGTCGGAGTGCACCAGCACCAGGTCGATAAAATCCGTTTCCAGTCGTTTCAGGCTGCGCTCCACCGAAAGCCGGGTGTGGGCTGCGCTGAAGTCGTGATGGGATACGCCTTCGGCAAATTCTTCGCCCACCTTGCTGACAATTACCCATTCCTGGCGCTGGCCGCGCAACAGCGGGCCCAGGCGTTCTTCGCTGCGGCCATAGGCGGGCGCAGTGTCGATCAGGTTGATGCCCAATTGCCGGGCCTGGCGTAACAGCATCCGCGCCGCATCGTCATCGGGAATCTGGAAGCCACTGGGGTATTTCACCCCTTGGTCGCGGCCCAGCTTGACGGTGCCCAGGCCCAGCGGCGAGACCAGCAGGCCGGTGCTGCCCAGCGGGCGGTGGAGGTCGTGCAGAGTCGGCAGGGTCATGGCAGCAGTTGCTCCCAGGCGGGTTGGGCGATGGCGGGTTTCGGCAGCTCGGGCAGTTTTTCGGTAGTTCCGGGCTTGATGCCGTCACGTTCCAGTGCGTTGATCACTCGATCGGCGAAATCCGGTGCCAATGCCAGCTTGGTCGGCCAGCCCACCAACAGGCGATCCTGTTCGGCGAGGAACGCGTTGTCCGGGCGGGTCAGGCCTGACTGCAATGGTTCGGCGCGGTCGACGCGCAAGGTGGCCCATTGGCTCTGGCTCATGTCGATCCAGGGCAGCAACTGCCCCAGCTCTTTTTGGGCGGTGGCGATCTGTTGCTCCGGGGTACGGGCCACACCTTCGGCTTCGGCGATATCGCCGCCCAGGTACCACACCCAATTGCCGTCGGCGGCGGGATGCGTGGTCACGGTGATGCGCGGTTTGGTGCCGCCCCCCAGGCAGTGGGCGTACAGCGGCTTCAGGCCGGGGCCCTTGGCGATGATCATGTGCAGCGGTCGGCGTTGCATGGCGGGCTGGCTCAGGCCCAGGGCGCCGAGCAGGTCAGCGGTGCCGCCGCCGGCGCTGACGACGATACGCTGGGCGCGGATCTCACGGCCATCGACCTTCAGGCCGACCAGTGTGCCTTGTTCCAGCAAGGGTTCGATCTGTTTGCCCGCGAGCAAACCGTCGCCGGCCAGTTGGGCCAGGCGTTCGATAAGGCTTGGGACGTCGATCACCAGTTCGGCCAGGCGATAGACCTTGCCCTTGAAGCGGCGATCTTGCAGGGCCGGTGGCAGGTCATCGCCCTTCACTTGATCCACGCGGCCACGCACGGCCTTGCTCGCGAAGAAACTGGTGAGGTTGCCGGCGATGGTGCCCGGCGACCACAAATAGTGGGCTTCGGACAGCAGGCGCACACCGGAGAGATCCAGTTCACCGTTGCCCGCCAGGGCTTCGCGCCAGCGGCGGGGCATGTCGGCGATGGCTTCGGAGGCACCGGTCAGGGCGCCGTGCAGTGCGTATTTGGCGCCGCCGTGGATGATCCCCTGGGACTTCACGCTTTGCCCGCCACCGAGGGTGGCGCTTTCCACCAATACCGTGGAAAAGCCCTGGCGGCGCAGGCGCGCATTGAGCCAGAGGCCGGCAACCCCGGCGCCGACAATCAGAACGTCGGTGGAAATAACGGATGGCATGCAGCGACCTCAGTGTTCAAGACAGGCTGCGCAGTATACAGGCTCATGAAGTGAATCTTCGCCCCAACGCTCCCGGATGACAGACGCACCGCAGGAGCTGTCGAGTGGAACGAGGCTGCGAGTTTCGGCCTCAATTGAATCTCGCGTGAACGCTCAGTGCCCGGCCGTTTTCGAGAACAACTGAATCACCACCACGCCCAGCACAATCAGGCCCATGCCCAGCATCGCCGGGATATCCAGTTTCTGCCCGTAGATAAACAGCGCGGCGATGCTGACCATCACGATGCCCATCCCGGCCCACACTGCATACGCGACACCCACCGGCACGGTGCGCACCACCAGCGTGAGCATCCAGAAGGCCACGCCGTAGCCGACGATCACCAGCAACAACGGGATTGGCGTGCTGAAACCCTTGATCGCTTTCATGGAAACGGTGGCGATCACTTCCGAGCAGATGGCAATGGCCAGGTAATAGTAGGCGGCGTTCATGGGGTAAATCCTCGGTACAGGGTCGCTTGATAAGGTTGGCATTTTAGAGACTTGTCAGATGCGGTAAAGTCATTACCTATCCGAATTGAAGATGGGTTGAGCCATGAGCGTGCAGTGGAGTCTTGAGCAAATGCGCCTGTTTGTCAGCGTCGCCGAGCAGCGTTCATTTTCGGCGGTGGCGCGGGACCAGCGTCGGGCACAATCGGCAGTCAGCAATGGGATTGCCCTGTTGGAGGCGGACCTGGGCGTATCCCTGTTTGATCGCAGCAGCGGCCGCCAGCCCCGTTTGACCGAGGCGGGCACGGCACTGCTCGAGGAGGCGCGGGAAGTCTTGCGCCAGTGCGAGCGCCTGAATGGCCGTGCCTTGTCATTGATGCGCGGTGAAGAGGCGCGCCTGCGCCTGGCCCAGGATGAAGCCATGCTCTATCAGCCGGTGCTCGATAGCCTCGAAGCGCTGGCGGGAAAATTTCCCAGCCTGGAAGTGCAGTTGTCCAGCGCCGCCCAAGGCGATGTCGCGCGCAAGCTGGTGGAGCGCAAGGCGGATCTGGGCCTGCTGTTCTATCACGATCAGATCCCCGAAGCGTTGGAGCGCCGCGTGCTGGGCAGTGTGGAGATGGTGACCGTGTGCGGTATCGGGCATCCCATGGCCAAGGAACAGTTCGTGGATTGCCAGCGCCTGGCGCAGTTTCGCCAATTGCTGATGGCGACCCAGACCAGCGTGTATCCCGGCAGCGAGGCCGCCAGCCCGCAAGTGTGGCGGGCTGACAGTTTCTACGTGCTGGCCGAGTGGCTGGCGCGCGGCCTGGGTTGGGCCTGGTTGCCGCGGCATGTGGTGCAGTATCCGGCCTATCAGAACCAGATGGTCGAACTGAACAGCGAATGGACCCCGCCGGCGCTGGTGGTGGAGCTGGTCTGGCGCCGCGACGAGCCCCTCGGCCCGGCCGCGCGTTTCCTCGCCGAACGTTTTGCCGAGTGCTTGCAGGCGATCGACTGAAAAAGCCGATAAACTCCGCCGCCATGAATAGAACTCTCTACAGCTGTCTGTTTTACCTGGCGCTGCCGTTGGTGGCTTTACGTCTGTGGCTGCGAGCCCGCAAAGCGCCTGCTTACGCGAAGCGCGTGGGAGAACGCTTCTCCTGGGGCTTGCCGGTGATGCAACCCGGCGGGATCTGGGTGCATGCGGTGTCGGTGGGCGAAAGCATCGCCGCTGCGCCGATGATTCGCGGGCTGCTGGAACGTTATCCACAGCTGCCGATCACCGTCACCTGCATGACGCCCACCGGTTCCGAGCGCATCCAGGCGTTGTTCGCCAACGAGCCGCGCATCCAGCACTGCTACCTGCCGTACGATTTGCCCTGTGCGGCCAAGCGTTTTCTCGATCGCGTGCAGCCGAAACTGGCGGTGATCATGGAGACCGAACTGTGGCCCAACCATATTCACCAGTGCGCCAAACGCGGGATTCCCGTGGCATTGGCCAACGCGCGGCTGTCGGCTCGCTCGGCCAAGGGCTACGGGCGTTTCGCCAGGCTGACCGCGCCGATGCTGGCGGAAATGAGCCTGTTCGCCGTCCAGACCGAAACCGAGGCCGAGCGTTTTCGCAGCCTGGGTGCACGGCCCGAGACTGTCGAAGTCACCGGCTCGATCAAGTTCGACCTGGCCATCGACCCGCAACTGCTGGCGCGCGCCGCCGCGTTGCGTGAACAGTGGCACGCCAGTGAACGCCCGGTGTGGATCGCCGCCAGCACCCACGAAGGCGAAGACGAAGTGGTGCTCGCTGCCCATCGCCAGTTGCTTGCCAGTTATCCCAATGCGTTGCTGATCCTGGTGCCGCGCCATCAGGAGCGCTTCAACCCGATGTTCGAGCTGTGCCAGCAACAGGGTTTCGCCACGGTGCGTCGCTCCAGCGGCGAGGCGGTGACGGCGCAAACCTCGGTGCTGCTGGGCGACACCATGGGCGAGTTGCTGTTTCTGTATGCCCTGGCCGACAGCGCTTTTGTCGGCGGTAGCCTGGTTGCCACGGGCGGGCATAACCCGTTGGAGCCGGCGGCCTTGGCCAAGCCGGTGATCTGCGGGCCCCACGTGTTCAACTTCCTGGAAATCAGCGCAATGATGCGCGACGCCGGCGCGTTGCAGGAAGTGGACGATGCCGAGGGTTTGGCGGTGGCGGTGCAGCGTTTGTTCGAGCTGCCGCAGGACGCGCAGAAGATGGGGCAGGCGGGGCTGGCGGTGATGCGCGCCAATCAGGGGGCATTGAAGCGTTTGCTGGACGGATTGGGCAGACTGCTTAACGTCTAACAACACAAATCAAATGTGGGAGCGGGCTTGCTCGCGAATGCGCAGTGTCAGTCAGCGAATAAGTCGACTGATACACCGCTTTCGCGAGCAAGCCCGCTCCCACATTGGGTTAACGGGCGGTCTTAGTAACCCGGGTTAGCCTTCAGCTGCGCCGCGGCGGCCTTGGCCAGGTCCGGCGGCAGGAAGTCCTTGTCCGGGTTGTAGTCGGCCTTCAGGTAACGCGCCAGATCCTGCAAGTCCCCCGGGTTCAACGTGCCCGCCGCCTGCTTCAAGCGCAGGTTGTCGAGGATGTAGTCGTAGCGGCTGTTGTTGTAGTTGCGCACCGAGGTGTACAGCTGGCGCTGGGCGTCCAGCACATCGACGATATTGCGCGTGCCCACCTGGTAACCGATTTCCGTGGCTTCCACCGCGCTCTGGTTGGAGATGATCGACTGGCGGCGCGCCTGTACCTGCTCCACATCGGTGTTCACCGCGCGGTGCAGGTTGCGGGTGTTTTCCACCACCTGGCGACGCAGGCCCTCGCGTTGCTGCTCAGTCTGGCCCAGGCGGGAATAGGATTCGCGCACTTGCGAGCTGGTCAGGCCGCCGCTGTACAGCGGGATGCTCAACTGCAAGCCTACGGTGCGTTGCGACACGTCACCGTGATACGGCTGGCCAAAGGCGCTCGGGTTGCTGAAGCCCAGGGCATCGTTGTCACCTTTTTCATATTGCGCCACGGCATCCAGCGTCGGCGCGTGGCCGGCCTTGCGTTGCTTGAGGGTTTCTTCGGCGGCGGTGACGGCATAGTTGCTGGCCAGCAGGTTCAGGTTCTGGCGGCCGGCGGTTTCGACCCAGGCCTTGGCGTCGTTCGGCGACGGCGGCAGCACCGGCAGCGTGTGGACGATGCCCTGGATCGAGTTGTACTGGCGGTTGGTCAGGGTGATCAGCGCTTCGAAGGCGTCGTCCACCTGGCGCTGGGCCAGGATGCGATTGGCCCGTGCGGTGTCGTAGCTGGCCTGGGATTGCAGCACGTCGGTCTTGTCCGACAGGCCGACGTCAAAGCGTTCGTTGGACTGGTCCAGCTGGCGCTTGAACGCGGCTTCTTCGGCCTTGGTGGACGCCAGGTTGTCCTGGGCCCGCAGCACGGCGAAGTAGTTTTCGGCGCTTTGCAGGATCAGGTTCTGTTCGGTGGCCGAGAGTTGCAGCGCGGCCTGCTCGTTGACGGCTTCAGCGGCTTGCAGCTGGAACCAGCGATCAGCGCGGAACAGCGGCTGGCTCAAGGTCGCGCGCCAGGAATGGGCGTCGCGGTTGACCGTGGCGGCGGGCTGGTCCAGCTGGGTGCGCACATTGTTGATGTCGGCACCGGCCGACAGGTTCGGCAGCAACCCGGCGCGGGCCTGGGGCACCACTTCTTTCTGCGCGCCGTATTGGGCGCGGGCGGCGGCCAGGTCGGCGTTGTTGTCCACCGCTTCCTGGTAGACGCTGACCAGGTCGGTTTTGGTCGTCAGGGGCGCTTCAGCTGCCCAGACCAGTCCGTTGGTCGCACAAGACACGGCAAGAGCCAGTGAAAGTTTGCGCAGCATGAGGCGATCCCTAGAATAAATATTACAGCGATAATTTGGAGCCCAAGGCTAAGGCGGCCCATTCCTGGCGTCAAGACCTCAGGCAGTCACCGAGTGTAGTGGCGCTATCACGGCACAACAATCCTGTAATTACGCCATTCATCACGATGAATGCACCGCCGTTGGCAATTTGCCTGCTCCATGGTCTAGACTGGCCGCGTTCTTGTCGGGGTGCCTTGTTGGAAGGCTGAGATCGGTAAATACCGGATCCCGTTGAACCTGATCAGGTTAGCGCCTGCGTAGGGAACAAGATTTCTCGTCACCCGGCGAGTCCTCTTGTGCTTCGTCCGGGATGTTGTTCGACAATCGAACAGCCCGTGCGCCAAGCACAGCACTGTCACAGTGCGTCCATCCGTCACAGGTTCACTCCGACAAAAATCCACCGCCTGGATAGTTGGAGAGCCCGTGATGAGCATCGAATTAAAAAGCCAAAAATCAAAAAATACCGTGCACTTGAGTGAATCGGCCAAGGTCGACTCCGGTTCCGTGCAGCCGTTTACCCGCTCGCAAAAAATCTACGTTCAGGGCACCCGTCCGGATATCCGCGTGCCGATGCGCGAAGTCAGTCTCGACGTGACCCCCACCGACTTCGGCGGCGAAATCAATGCGCCCGTAGTGGTCTACGACACCTCAGGCCCCTACACCGACCCGAACGTGATCATCGACGTGCGCAAAGGCCTGGGCGATGTGCGCTCGCCGTGGATCGAATCCCGCGGCGACACTGAGCGCCTGTCGGGCTTGAGCTCGCACTTCGGCCAACAGCGCCTGAGCGATGCCGAGCTGACCGCGCTGCGTTTTGCCCACGTGAAAAACCCGCGCCGTGCCAAGGCCGGGGCCAACGTCACCCAGATGCACTACGCCCGCAAAGGCATCATCACCGCCGAGATGGAATACGTCGCCATCCGCGAAAACATGAAGCTGGAAGAGGCCCGCGCCGCCGGCCTGCTGGACCAGCAACACGCCGGCCACAGCTTCGGCGCCAGCGTGCCGAAAATCATCACCCCGGAATTTGTCCGCGAAGAAATCGCCCGTGGCCGCGCGATCATCCCGGCCAACATCAACCACACCGAACTGGAACCGATGATCATCGGCCGTAACTTCCTGGTGAAGATCAACGGCAACATCGGCAACAGCGCCCTGGGTTCGTCCATCGAAGAAGAAGTGGCGAAACTGACGTGGGGCATTCGCTGGGGGTCGGACACGGTGATGGACCTGTCCACCGGCAAGCACATCCATGAAACCCGCGAGTGGATCATCCGCAACTCGCCGGTGCCGATCGGTACCGTGCCGATCTACCAGGCCCTGGAAAAAGTCGGCGGCGCCGCTGAAGACCTGACCTGGGAGCTGTTCCGCGACACCCTGATCGAACAGGCCGAGCAGGGCGTCGACTACTTCACCATCCACGCCGGCGTATTGCTGCGCTATGTACCGCTGACCGCCAAGCGCGTCACCGGCATCGTGTCCCGTGGTGGTTCGATCATGGCCAAGTGGTGCCTGGCGCACCACAAAGAGAACTTCACCTACACCCATTTCGACGAAATCTGCGAAATCATGAAGGCCTACGACGTCAGCTTCTCCCTGGGAGACGGCCTGCGCCCGGGCTCGATTGCCGACGCCAACGACGCCGCGCAATTCGGCGAGCTGGAAACCCTCGGCGAGTTGACCAAGATTGCCTGGAAGCACGACGTGCAAACCATGATCGAAGGCCCGGGCCACGTGCCGATGCAGTTGATCAAGGAGAACATGGACAAGCAGCTGGAGTGCTGCGACGAAGCGCCGTTCTACACCCTCGGTCCGCTGACCACCGACATCGCCCCGGGTTATGACCACATCACCTCGGGCATCGGGGCGGCGATGATCGGCTGGTTCGGTTGCGCGATGCTCTGCTACGTCACGCCGAAGGAGCATTTGGGCCTGCCGAACAAGGACGATGTGAAGACCGGGATCATCACCTACAAGATCGCGGCCCATGCGGCGGACTTGGCCAAGGGGCATCCGGGGGCGCAGATTCGTGACAACGCGTTGAGCAAGGCGCGCTTTGAATTCCGTTGGGAGGACCAGTTCAACCTGGGCCTGGACCCGGACACGGCGCGTTCTTACCACGATGAAACCTTGCCGAAGGACTCGGCCAAGGTCGCGCATTTCTGCTCGATGTGCGGGCCGAAATTCTGCTCGATGAAGATCACCCAGGAAGTGCGTGAGTACGCGGCCAACCAGCGCATTGAAGCGGTGGATGTGGACGTGGCCAAGGGACTGGCGGAGCAGGCGGAGCGGTTCAAGCAGGAAGGTAGCCAGCTGTACAAAAAGGTCTGAATCAGAACCTGTGGCGAGGGAGCTTGCTCCCGCTGGAGTGCGCAGCGCTCCCGGAATCTGGATCGGTGTCTTGACTGACACTCATCGGTTGCAGGTTTCGGGGCGGCTTCGCCGCCCAGCGGGAGCAAGCTCCCTCGCCACAGGGGACTTTGCTGATTCAAATAATAGTGTCCCTCTGAGATAGCACCCTTGAGCATTCAACCCAGCACCTATTCCCCAGACATCGCAGTGCCCACCGACAAACGCGTCTTCGGCGCCCGCGATCTCTTTTCCCTGTGGTTCTCCCTGGGCATCGGCCTGATGGTCCTGCAAACCGGCGCACTGTTGGCGCCGGGCCTGGGCCTCTCCGGTTCCTTACTGGCAATTTTCCTCGGCACTTTGGTCGGCGTGCTGTTGCTGGCCGCCGTCGGCGTGATCGGCAGCGATACCGGCCTGTCATCCATGGCCGCCCTGAAACTCAGCCTCGGCACCAAGGGCGCAAGCCTGCCGGCGCTGCTGAACCTGCTGCAGCTGATCGGCTGGGGCTCATTCGAAATCATCGTGATGCGCGACGCCGCCAGCCTGTTGGGCGCCCGCGCGTTCAGCGAAGGCAGCCTGCTGACCAGCCCATTGTTCTGGACCCTGGTATTCGGCGCCCTCGCGACCTTGCTTGCCGTCAGCGGTCCGCTGACCTTCGTGCGGCAGATCCTGCGCAAGTGGGGCATCTGGCTGCTGCTGGCCGCCTGCCTGTGGCTGACCTGGAACCTGTTTGCCAAGGCCGACCTGGCCACTCTCTGGGCCCAGGCCGGTGACGGTTCGATGCCGTTTGCCGTTGGCTTCGATATCGCGATTGCCATGCCGCTGTCCTGGCTGCCACTGATTGCCGACTACTCACGTTTCGGCAAACGCGCGAAAAACGTGTTCGGCGGCACGGCACTGGGTTTCTTCATCGGTAACTTCTGGCTGATGAGCCTTGGCGTGGCCTACACCCTGGCGTTTGCGCCGAGCGGTGAAGTGAATGCGTTGCTGCTGGCATTGGCCGGAGCCGGCCTGGGGATTCCTCTGCTGCTGATCCTGTTGGATGAATCAGAAAACGCGTTCGCCGATATTCACTCGGCGGCGGTGTCCAGCGGGATTCTGTTGCGCTTGAAAGTCGAGCACCTGGCATTGGCCATTGGCGTTATCTGCACGCTGATCGCCTGCTTTGCACCGTTGGCGCAGTACCAGAACTTCCTGCTGCTGATCGGCTCGGTGTTCGCGCCGCTGTTCGGCGTGGTGCTGGTGGATCACTTCATCCTGCGCCGTCGTGGCCATGGTGTTGCCGCCAACCTGCGCTGGCCGGCACTGCTGGCGTGGCTTGGAGGGATCAGCACCTATCACCTGTTGGCGAATCTGTACCCGGATGTCGGCGCGACCCTGCCGGCGCTGGTGCTGGCAGGGCTGTTGCACTTTATCCTGGGCCGGGCCTTCAGTGGCGTGCGGGCACCAGCTCAGGCTTGATCACGCCGGTGAGGCGCGCATAGGGGATGGTCATTTCGATCAGCCCCAATGCGTACGGCGCGATGGTGGTCACGTTGTACTTGAGCACCACGCCATTGCTGGTCAGCGCCACATTCGGGGTTTTCTGGAACGGCCAGTTCTTCACGAACTCCGGGTCACGGTCCATCTGCGAGTTGATCAGCCAGTTGTTGTGGGCGACTTTCGCGGTCTTCCAGAATGCATCTTCCTGGCCCGGCAACAGCATGTCGGTCAGGCTCAGCTCTTTGTGCAGCAGGCGTGAATAGTTGATGAAGCCGCGGCCCGGCTCGCCGTGGGCGGTGCCGGTGTCCAGGTAGCTGGACACTTCGATGATCACCAGTCCGTCATGCTGCTCACGTACCTTGGCCTGCAAGTACATGCTGTTGCGGTCCGGGGACTCACGCAAGAACTTGTCGCGGTAGGCGTTCAGGGTGGCGGGCATGGCCTGGCCAGGTGAAGTGCGGGCCATCTGCAGCAGGCGCTGTTCGATGATCTGGTCCAACTGCGGCTCGGACGGGAAGTGCACGGTATCGATATTTACCAGCGGGCAATCCGGACTGCTGCAGCCGGGTTTGATCTGCTCGGAGGCGTCGGCGGTGGTGTCCAGCGGCTTCAGATAGGCCGGTTGGAACAGGCTCTGGCAAGCACCCAGGGTCAAGGCGATACAGGCCACGGAGGCGATTTTTAAAAGCGACATGTGTGTCCTTCATAAATCGAGGAAAGGTGAAAATGTGGAGCTTCGACTCCCGACAAGGCAGTCAGTTCGCCACTAAGCTGATTAGAGTGAGTTTGACGCCCGCCGTCTATCCCGGCAACCGGAAAGGGGCTGCATCAAGGGGCACGAGCGCGTTAGGATGGCGCGATGTCGAGGCCGCCTAGACACCGCAAGGCAATAAACGAGGGTTGATATGACGGACACAGCGAAATCGACGCCGAGCAAGGTCGAGATTGTTCAGCGCGACAATGCCTACAAGGGCTTCTACAAACTGGATCGGCTGAAACTGCGGCACGAGAAGTTTGATGGCGGCATGAGCCGTGAACTCAATCGCGAAGTCTTTGTGCGTCATGACGCCGTGTGTGTACTGCCCTACGACCCGCAGCGCGATGAAGTGGTGCTGATCGAGCAGTTTCGCGTCGGCGCCATGGGGCGTACCGACAACCCGTGGCTGATCGAAATGGTCGCTGGCCTGATCGACAAGGATGAGCAACCGGAGGAGGTTGCACACCGCGAAGCCGAGGAGGAAGCTGGCCTTACATTCTCCGCACTCTGGCCGATCACCAAGTACTTTCCGTCGCCGGGTGGCAGCACCGAATTTGTCCACTTGTTCCTGGGCCGTTGCGAAAGCGCCGGGGCCGGTGGCGTCCATGGACTGGAAGAGGAAGCCGAAGATATCCGCGTCACCGTCTGGGCCTTTGAAGACGCCCTGCAGGCGGTACGTGACGGTAAAATTTCCAACGCAGCGAGCATTATTGCCCTGCAATGGCTTGCGCTTAATCGCGCGGAAGTGAGGGGGTTATGGCAGTAAAGGCACGGGAGCGATATCGGGTTGACCTGATCGGGCTGCAAGCAGCCTGCGAGGCCAACTATGCACGGCTGATGCGGCTGCTGCCAGACATGCGCCACACCCCCGAGGCGCGGCGCATTGCCGTGACCCACGGCGACCAGATGCTCGGCGTGCTGACCCTGGAAGTGATCGTGAACTGCCCGTACACCACCACTTTGCGGGTGCGTCAGGAGCACAGCCTGCCGTGGCTGCCGGTGCCGCAGCTGGAAGTGCAGGTGTACCACGACGCACGCATGGCCGAAGTGATCAGCGCCGAACATGCACGACGCTTTCGCAGCATCTATCCTTACCCCAACGTGTTCATGCACCAACCCGATGAGAAAGCACAGCTCAATGTGTTCCTCGGTGAATGGTTGAGTCACTGCCTGGCCCTGGGCCACGAGTTCGAAGTCGTTCGATAGATGTGAACTGCGTCCGCTTCACGGGTTTCCTCTTTGTGTCCTGCCCCAGCATAATCGCCTCAAATGTCCATTCCTGTGATCACGCCCTGGGAGAACGCCTTGCCGAGCGTATCCGCCATGAACCCTGACGCTTCGGCGTTGCTGGTGCAGTTGTCCGACAGTCACCTGTTTGCCGAGGCGGACGGCGGCCTGCTGGGCATGAATACCCGCGAGAGCCTGCAACGGGTGATCGACACGGTGTTGGTGCAGCAGCCGCAGATTGATCTGGTGCTGGCCACCGGGGATTTGTCCCAGGACGGTACGCTGGAGTCGTATCAGGCGTTTCGTGACATGACACGGCAGATTCAGGCGCCGGCGCGCTGGATCCCGGGGAATCACGATGAGCCGCAGGTGATGCAGCAGGCGGCGGTCAACAGCGCGTTGCTGGAACCGGTGGTGGATGTGGGCAACTGGCGCATTACCCTGCTGGACTCGGCGGTGCCGGGTTCGGTGCCGGGGTATTTGCAGGATCAGCAGCTGCAATTGCTGGCGCAGTCGTTGAGTGAGGCGCCGGCTCGGCATCATCTGGTGTGTTTTCACCATCATCCGGTGTCGATTGGGTGCGCTTGGATGGAGCCCATCGGTTTGCGCAATCCTGAGGCGTTGTTTGCGGTGCTGGATCGGTTTCCGCAGGTGCGGGCGGTGCTTTGGGGGCATGTGCATCAGGAAATTGACCGGGAGCGCAATGGGGTGCGTTTGTTGGCTTCGCCTTCTACCTGCATTCAGTTTGCTCCCGGGAGTGAGGATTTCAGCGTGAGTGAGCAGGCACCCGGGTATCGCTGGCTGCGGTTGCATGCCGACGGGCGGTTGGAAACCGGTGTGGAGCGGGTGCAGGGCTTCGCGTTTCAGGTGGATTACGGTAGCAACGGCTACTGAGATTTCCCTGTAAACTGCGCCTCTTTGGCAGACCCACAGAGGACCCGGAATGTCCGCATCGATCTTGTATATCCACGGTTTCAACAGCGCACCAGCCTCCAACAAGGCCAGCCAGTTGATCACCGTGATGGACAGCCTCGGTCTGGCCGACCAACTGCGCGTGCCGGCCCTGCATCACCACCCCCGCCAGGCGATCCCCCAGTTGGAGGCGGCTATCCGTGACCTCGGAAGGCCACTGCTGGTAGGCAGCTCACTCGGCGGCTACTATGCAACCCATCTTGCCGAACGCCATGGCCTCAACGCCTTGCTGGTCAACCCGGCAGTCAGCCCTCATCGGATGTTCGACGGTTACCTGGGCACCCAGAAGAACCTCTACACCGATGAGACCTGGGAGCTGACCCACGACCACGTCGCGGCCCTGGCCGAGCTGGAAGTGCCGGCGCCCCAGGACGCCCAGCGTTATCAGGTGTGGTTGCAGACCGGCGATGAAACACTGGATTATCGCCTCGCCCAGCAGTATTACCGGGCCTGTGCCTTGCGCATCCAGGCCGGTGGCGATCACGGTTACCAGGGCTTTGCCCAACAGTTACCGGCGCTGTTGAGTTTTGCCGGCATAGGCTCCGATCAGTACCAATCCTTCGATTTCACCGCATTGTGAAACCGCAGGTTACTTTTTAATCGAACGACTCACGACGAGACCCCATGGCCACTCCCAGCGCTAGCTCTTATAACGCCGACGCCATCGAAGTCCTCTCGGGCCTCGACCCGGTGCGCAAACGCCCCGGCATGTACACCGACACCAGTCGGCCGAACCACCTTGCCCAGGAAGTCATCGACAACAGCGTCGACGAAGCCTTGGCCGGGCACGCCAAGTCGGTACAAGTCATCCTTCACGCCGACCATTCCCTGGAAGTGTCCGACGACGGTCGTGGCATGCCGGTGGACATTCACCCGGAAGAGGGTGTGTCGGGCGTCGAGCTGATCCTCACCAAGCTGCACGCCGGCGGCAAGTTCTCCAACAAGAACTACCAGTTCTCCGGTGGCTTGCACGGCGTGGGTATTTCCGTGGTCAACGCCTTGTCGAACCACGTACGGGTCAAGGTCAAGCGGGACGGCAACGAGTATCAGATGACTTTCGCCGATGGCTACAAGGCCACCGACCTGGAAGTGATCGGCACCGTTGGCAAGCGCAACACCGGCACCAGCGTGTACTTCGCGCCGGACCCGAAATACTTCGATTCACCCAAATTCTCCATCAGCCGCCTCAAGCATGTGCTCAAGGCCAAGGCTGTGCTGTGCCCGGGCCTGCTGGTCAGCTTTGAAGACAAAGGCACCGGCGAAAAGGTCGAGTGGCATTACGAAGACGGCCTGCGTTCCTACCTGGAAGACTCTGTCAGCGAATTCGAGCGCCTGCCGAACGAGCCGTTCTGCGGCAGCCTGGCGGGTAATAAAGAAGCCGTGGACTGGGCCTTGTTGTGGCTGCCGGAAGGTGGCGACAGCGTCCAGGAAAGCTACGTCAACCTGATCCCGACGGCCCAGGGCGGTACCCACGTCAACGGTTTGCGCCAGGGCTTGCTGGATGCCATGCGCGAATTCTGCGAATACCGCAGCCTGCTGCCGCGCGGCGTGAAGCTGGCGCCGGAAGACGTCTGGGAGCGGATCGCGTTCGTCCTGTCGATGAAAATGCAGGAGCCGCAATTCTCCGGCCAGACCAAGGAGCGCCTGTCGTCCCGTGAGGCAGCGGCGTTCGTCTCCGGGGTGGTAAAGGATGCCTTCAGCCTGTGGCTCAACGAACACCCTGAATTGGGCCTGGCCCTGGCGGAGTTGGCGATCAACAACGCCGGCCGTCGCCTGAAGGCCAGCAAGAAAGTCGAACGCAAGCGCATTACCCAGGGGCCGGCACTGCCTGGCAAGCTGGCGGACTGCGCCGGGCAAGACCCGATGCGCTCCGAGCTGTTCCTGGTGGAAGGTGATTCTGCCGGCGGTTCCGCCAAGCAAGCGCGGGACAAGGAATTCCAGGCGATCCTGCCCCTGCGCGGCAAGATCCTAAACACCTGGGAAGTCGATGGCAGCGAAGTACTGGCCAGCCAGGAAGTGCACAACATTGCCGTGGCCATCGGTGTCGACCCGGGCGCGGCGGACATGAGTCAGCTGCGCTACGGCAAGATCTGCATCCTCGCCGACGCCGACTCCGACGGCTTGCACATTGCGACCTTGCTCTGTGCATTGTTCGTCCAGCACTTCCGCCCATTGGTGGATGCCGGTCACGTCTATGTCGCCATGCCGCCGCTGTACCGCATCGACCTGGGCAAAGAGATTTTCTACGCCCTGGACGAAGCCGAGCGCGATGGCATTCTCGACCGCCTGGTGGCCGAGAAGAAACGCGGCAAGCCGCAGGTCACCCGATTCAAGGGCCTGGGTGAGATGAACCCGCCGCAGCTGCGGGAAACCACCATGGACCCGAACACTCGGCGCCTGGTGCAGTTGACCCTGGAAGATTTCGCCGCCACCTCGGAAATGATGGACATGTTGCTGGCGAAGAAACGCGCGCCGGATCGCAAGAACTGGCTGGAGTCCAAGGGCAACCTGGCCGAGGTTCTGGGCTGATGCGTAGCAGTTTCGCCCTGGCGATTCTGTTGTTGAGCGGGTTGGCGACCACCTCGGTGGTCGCGGCGCCCGTGGCTGAGCTGAAGCTGTTGGCGGAACACCCGGTGGAAGGCATGCGCGGCGGTAACCTGTCGGGCCTGGCCTTATGCGGTAGCGAATTGTGGACAGTCTCCGATCGCGATGACGATCAGATCTACCGGCTCGATACCGCCGGTGACGTCTGGAAAGCAGAGACATACGGGATTGATGTGCCGCCGGTGCCGGCGTCGGGTTTGCCCTTTGGCCTGCGCTCACGCACCAGGGCGGCTTCGTTGATTCGCGGTGGTGATCTGGATTTTGAAGGCATCAGCTGCGATGCGGCGGGTAACCGTTACATTGTCAGCGAAGCCCACGCGGCGGTTCTCAGGGTGCCTTTCTCCTCAGAACACGGTGAAACGGAGTGGCTGAAGATCGCCCCGGGCATGGTTCGCGAAGCTCGGGCCAGTGGCATGTTGCTGCACTTCAACGCGCTGTTTGAAGGCATCGTGGTGAACCCGGAAGGCAATCAAATCTGGCTCGCAGCAGAGCGTGAGCGGCGCGGGTTGATCTCCATCAAGCGCCCGCAAACCCTCTGGGATTGTGACGGCCCTTGTGTATTGCTGAGCGAGGCCGGCCAGGAGATGCAGCCGGCGCAGTTTCCGGGCGCCAAGGCGGTGTCCAAGGACTTTGCCGACCTGGCGCTGTTCAATGGCAAGCTGTTTACCCTGGAGCGCAATGCGTTTCAGGTGTGTCGCCGGGATGCGGTCACGGCCCAGGTGGAGTTGTGCTGGTCGTTTGCCGATGAAGCGCTGACGCCGAATCGGCGTTATGCCCAGGCCTATGGATTGGCCGAAGCCTTGGTGGTGGACGCTGACGGTGCCTGGATCGGCATCGACAACAACTTCGGTGCCCGCGCCGATGGCGAAAAGCGGCCGGTGGTCTACCGTTTCGCCGCCCCTGCGGGTGGCTGGAGCGCCAAGCCATGAGTGCGCAAACACCCGGCAAGCGCGCCGGGCGTGTGTTGATGTTCGTCGCGTGGGGCGCCGGCCTGTTTTTGGCGACACGATTTTTTGGGCAGTGGGAAGCGCGACAGGAAAACCCCAATGCCGTGGTGACCTCGGAGCAGCACGAGGGTTATATCGAAGTAAAACTGCTGGGCAACGGCCAAGGGCATTTTGTCGCCACTGGCCAGATCAACGGCAAGCCGGTGCAGTTCATGCTCGACACCGGGGCCACCGACGTGGCGGTTCCGGCTGAATTGGCCGACCGTCTCGGGCTTGAACGCGGCATGCCGGTTGGCGTGAGTACGGCCAACGGGCGAACCCAGGGCTTTCGGACCGAGTTGGGCCGCCTGCAACTGGGCGATATCGTCCTTCGGGACGTGCGCGCCATCGTGGTACCGGGTTTGGGCGATGAACAGGTATTGCTGGGCATGAGTGCATTGAAACAACTTGAATTTACCCAGCGCAGCGGCACTTTGCTGCTGCGCCAGACCAAACAATGATGAGGCCCGCATGAGTGACATCCTTGCAGACAGCTTAGATGGCGTTGAACGCCGGTCGCTGGCTGACTTCACCGAAAATGCCTACCTCAACTACTCCATGTACGTGATCATGGACCGTGCCTTGCCGCATATCGGCGACGGCCTGAAGCCCGTACAGCGGCGCATTATCTATGCGATGAGTGAGTTGGGCCTGGACGCTGACTCCAAGCACAAGAAGTCGGCGCGTACCGTCGGTGACGTGCTCGGTAAATTCCACCCTCACGGCGACTCGGCGTGCTACGAAGCCATGGTGCTGATGGCCCAGCCGTTCAGCTACCGCTACACGCTGGTGGACGGCCAGGGTAACTGGGGGGCGCCGGATGATCCGAAGTCCTTCGCCGCCATGCGTTACACCGAAGCGCGTCTGTCGCGGTATTCGGAAGTGCTGCTCAGCGAACTGGGCCAGGGCACGGCCAACTGGGGCCCGAACTTTGACGGCACCCTCGACGAGCCGCTGGTGTTGCCGGCTCGTTTGCCGAATATCCTGCTCAATGGCACCACGGGTATCGCCGTGGGCATGGCCACTGACGTACCGCCCCACAACCTGCGGGAAGTGGCCAGCGCCTGCGTGCGCCTGCTGGATGAGCCGAAGGCTACGGTCGAACAGCTCTGCGAGCATATCCAGGGCCCGGATTACCCGACCGAAGCAGAAATCATCACGCCTCGCGCCGACCTGCTGAAAATCTACCAGACCGGTAAAGGCTCGGTGCGCATGCGCGCCGTGTACCACATCGAAGACGGCGACATCATCGTCACCGCGCTGCCGCATCAGGTATCCGGGGCCAAGGTGCTGGAGCAGATTGCCGCGCTGATGCAGGCCAAGCCGTCGAAGCTGCCGCAAGTCGCCGACCTGCGTGACGAGTCCGACCACGAAAACCCGTGCCGCATCGTGATCATCCCGACCAACAGCCGGGTCGACCATGAAGTGCTGATGCAGCATCTGTTCGCCAGCACCGAGCTGGAGTCCAGCTATCGGGTCAACATCAACATCATTGGCCTGGACGGCAAGCCGCAGTTGAAGAACCTGCGGGCTTTGCTGGTGGAATGGCTGGAATTCCGGGTGCAGACCGTGCGTCGCCGCCTGCAATTCCGCCTGGACAAGGTCGAACGCCGCCTGCACCTGTTGGACGGCTTGCTGATCGCTTACCTCAACCTGGATGAAGTGATCCATATCATCCGTACCGCCGAGCACCCGAAGGCCGAGCTGATCGCGCGCTTCGAACTCAGCGAAATCCAGGCCGACTACATCCTCGACACCCGTCTGCGTCAGTTGGCGCGACTGGAAGAGATGAAGCTGCGGGACGAACAGGACGCGCTGCTCAAGGAACAAGCCAAGCTCCAGGCCCTGCTGGGCAGCGAGGCCAAGCTGAAGAAGCTGGTGCGCACCGAGCTGATCAAGGACGCCGAAACCTATGGCGACGACCGCCGCTCGCCGATTGTCGAGCGCGCCGAAGCCAAGGCCCTGACCGAAACCGAGCTGCTGCCCAACGAGAAAATTACCGTCGTTCTGTCGGAAAAGGGTTGGGTTCGCTCAGCCAAAGGGCATGATATTGACGCCACCGGCCTGTCTTACAAGGCTGGCGACGGTTTCAAAACCGCGGCGGCGGGGCGTTCCAACCAGTTTGCGGTGTTTATCGACTCCACCGGTCGCAGTTACTCGGTGCCGGCGCACACCTTGCCATCGGCGCGGGGGCAGGGCGAGCCATTGACCGGACGCCTGACACCGCCGCCGGGTGCGAATTTTGAGTGCGTGCTGCTGCCGGACGATGACTCGTTGTACGTCATCGCTTCCGATGCGGGCTATGGGTTCGTGGTCAAGGGTGAAGACCTGCAGGCCAAGAACAAGGCGGGCAAGGCGTTGTTGAGCCTGCCGAACAACGCCAAGGTGATCCTGCCGCGTCCGGTGGAAGACCGTGAAGGCAACTGGCTGGCGTCGGTGACGACCGAAGGGCGCCTGCTGGTGTTCAAGATCAGCGATTTGCCGCAGTTGGGCAAAGGCAAGGGCAACAAGATCATTGGTATTCCCGGGGAGCGGGTGGCCAGTCGCGAAGAGTACGTGACCGACATCGCCGTGATCCCGGAAGGCTCGACCCTGGTGTTGCAGGCCGGCAAGCGCACGTTGTCACTGCGCCCTGACGACCTCGAGCACTACAAGGGTGAGCGGGGTCGTCGTGGCAATAAACTGCCGCGCGGCTTCCAGCGAGTGGACGCTTTACTGGTGGAAACGCCCGTTTAAGGCGATATAGAGCGCCCGATCTACGATTTAACCCGTAGATCGACGCTTTCGCGCTGGAGTCATGGCGCATATTCACGGATGATATGGCCTTTCCAGCGCCGGCGTGGCTGAGCGCGTACAGGTTATTTTTGAGTATTACATTGTGGTTCGCCTTGTGGCAGCCACCTGGATGGGATGATGACTGCTCCGCGCCTTCCTTTATTTTTGTTGCTCGCTGGCCTTTTGGGCCTGGCGGGTTGCAGCACACACCAACCGGTGTCGCTGTATCAGCTGGACAGTGGAAGTCCGGCTCAGCCTGCACAAAGTGCCGGCATGGCTGTATTGCTTGGCCCTGTTGTAGTGGCCGACTATCTGCAACGTGAAACCCTGCTGCAACGTCAGAACGACGGCAGCCTGCAAGGTTCCACCGATGGCCGCTGGGCCGGTAGCCTTTCGTCCGACATCAATCAGTTGATGTTGCGCCAGGTGGCTGGCCACCTGGACAGCCAGCGTGTGGTATTGGCGCCGGCGCCGTTGGGTTTTGCCCCGGACGTACAGGTGCTGCTGACCATTACGCGACTGGACTCGGGCGTGTCGCAGCCCGCTATCCTCGACGCGCAATGGCGCTTGATCGACCGTCGTGGCCAGGTGCGGGATAACCGCATCGTGCACTTGCAGGAAGAGCACAGCGGCAGCACCGCGTCCCAGGTCCAGGCCCAGGGTGTGTTGCTGCAACGTTTGGCTGACCAGCTGTCGGTGGCCCTCAAGCCATTGGCCAATCAGCCAGCGGTGGCAGAAGCGCCACGCAAACAAGCCCCGGCGCAGCCCAAGGCTGCGGCACCGGAGAAGCCGAAGATGCCGATGGCCGTGCCGATTCGCACCGATATGGAAGTGTTCAGGTTCTGACCTGAATACAGACCAACAAAAAGGCCCGCTGATGAGCGGGCCTTTTGTTTGTGCGGGATTTGAGTTGTTGCGTGGATCAAATGTGGGAGCGGGCTTGCTCGCGAAAGCGGCCTGTCAGTCAGCCTATGTATCGACTGATCCGCCGCCTTCGCGAGCAAGCCCGCTCCCACATTGATTTGCGTTGTTCTTTAGTTCTTCGCCCGCGTCTCATGCATGCGCGCCAGCTGGCGCTCCAGCATCGACGGGTAAGGCTCCATCAACCGCTCCACACAGCACGCACCTTCAGGGCTGGCAATCGGGCGGATCCGCGCACGCTGGCGAATCAGCACGTCGTCACTGATCTTGCGTTCCACCAGCAGCAGGTTGCGGCTGTGTTGCGACAAGGCCAGCGCATCCTGGGCAATCTCGGTCAGGAGCAGATCGATCTGGCTCATGCCATACAGATCGTCGCCCACCGTCAGGCCCAATTGCAGTTGCAGGGTGATGCCGCTGTCGGCCACTTCGATTTGCAGCGCATGGCCCAGGGCCCGCAGCAGTTCACCGCAGCAGATGGCGTTGGTCAGGTAGTCTTCGCCGCTGTCTTCGCTGTGGAACAGCATCAAGGTGCTGCCGTCGTTCAGGGTGTGCAGTTCGCTCTGATACAGCGAGGCCGCCTGGTCGAGGCAGTCACGATAACGTTCCAGCAGCTCGGTCAGGCGTGCCCGCGGCAAGCGACGCAGTTGATCCTGTGCGCCCAGTTGCACGGCCAATACGGCGCTGTGCTGGGGCTGGGTGCTGCGCACCGGAGCAGGCTGCACAGCAGGAGCGGTTGGTGCTGAAGTATCGCGAAGATCGGCGAACGGGTCTTCTTCGTCCAGTTCGTCTTCTTCTGCCTTGATCACATGACGGGTCGCCGGCTTTTGGGCCGCTACCGGCGCAGACTCGTCGAAGCTCGGGTCCCGCAGGTTGCGCACTTCAAACTCGGACTCGTCGTCTTCGTAGTCGGTGTCGTCGAACTCGGGCTCGGGTTCAACCTCGGGCACTACGGGCTCCGGCGCGAAGCTGGTGTGCAGTTGGCGGGCGAGGTCGCCGATTTCGTCCTGGCGGTCGGTGGCCGGGGTGTGTTCATCGATATCCCGCAGCCAGATGCGCAGTTGCATCAGTGGCGTGGAGATATGCCGGCCCAGGCGCAGGCTCAAGGCCAGGGACAGTGCCAGCAGGATCGCACTCAAGATACCCATGCTTTGCAGGCTGATGGTCATCGGCTGCTGGAACTGTTGCATGTCCAGGCTGATGCGCAGTTGGCCGGCCTTCACGTCCTGAAACGTGATATTGCTCTGGTACAGGCCTTCGGCTTCACCCAGCAGGCCGTTTTTCGGGCGTTGCCCGGCTTCGGCCATGATCCGGTTGTCCACGCTATAGATAGCGGCGTGGGCAACCAGCGGGTTCTTGGTCAGGTTGTTGAGCAGCACGTTGAGGCTGAGGATGTCGTTGGACACCAACAACTCAGTCGCCGAGGTGGCGGTCTGGGTGGTCAGGCTCTCGCCCAGGGCGTCGGCTTGCTCATGCATGGCCTGCTTGAACTGCAAACCCATCACGCAGGCGTAGATGACCAGGGCCAGGGCGACCAGGATCACGTTATGGCTGGCGATGCGTAATGCGATCGGTACACGGCGGTGGCGCAGTGCCCGGAAGATCAGCAGGAAGAAGTTGTCGGTTTTTACTGGCGTGGGCCGGTTCACTTAAGCTCGGCTCTTTAGTCCGTGAAGTTGACGCGCAGTATAGCGACAGGCCCAAGACCGGCAAAGCGCTGGCTGTGCCCGATGGTCACTGAAAGTGGGTAGAATGCGGTTTTTTTCCAGCTCGGGGGTGCGCTTTGCGCGAAATTGTCCTGATTAACATCACAGGTGAGGACCGTCCGGGTCTCACCGCAGCCATTACCGGTGTTCTGGCCCAGGGTGGTGTGAACATTCTCGACATCGGCCAGGCAGTGATTCACGACACGCTGTCGTTCGGCATCCTGGTGGAAATTCCCAGCACCGAGCAAGCCTCGTCCGTGCTCAAGGACATCCTGTTTACGGCGTATAAGCTGGATCAGCAGGTGCGTTTCACCCCGGTGTCCGAAGAGGATTACCAGAGCTGGGTGGCCGGCCAGGGCAAAAAACGCCACATCGTGACCCTGTTGACCCGCAAGGTGACGGCCGAGCAACTGCAGCGTGTCAGTTCGATCACGGCTCAGTACGGTTTGAATATCGACCATATTGACCGTCTGTCGGGTCGCATGCCATTGGACACGCCGGCGGACAAGGGCAAGGGCTGCATTGAGTTCTCCGTACGCGGTGAGCCGGCAGATCCCCAGGCCCTGCGTGCCGAATTCCTGAGCGTTGCCCAGGAGCTGAATGTCGATATCGCCTTCCAGGAAGACTCGCTGTTCCGCCGCAATCGCCGCCTGGCGGTGTTCGACATGGATTCGACGCTGATCGAAGCCGAAGTTATCGACGAATTGGCCAAGGCTGCCGGTGTAGGTGAGCAAGTCTCGGAAATCACCGAGCGTGCCATGGCCGGTGAGCTGGATTTCCGAGCCAGCTTCAAGGAGCGCCTGGCGCTGCTCAAAGGCCTCGACGTCAGCGTGCTGGACTCCATCGGCGCCTCGCTGCGACTGACCGAAGGCGCCGAAACCCTGTTCGCCGAACTCAAGCGCCTGGGCTACAAGACCGCGATCCTGTCGGGCGGTTTCACCTACTTCGCCAAGCAATTGCAGGCCAAGCTGGGTATCGACTATGTGTTCGCCAACGAGCTGGAAGTGGTGGACGGCAAGGTGACGGGTGTGGCCGTGGAGCCGATTGTCGACGCTCAGCGTAAGGCTGACCTGTTGCGGGAATTGGCACACAAGGAAGGGTTGCGTCTGGAGCAGACCATTGCGGTCGGCGACGGGGCAAATGACTTGCCGATGCTGGCGATTGCCGGGTTGGGTGTGGCGTTCCGGGCCAAGCCGCTGGTCAAGCAATCGGCCAAGCAGGCGATTTCGACTTTAGGGCTGGATGGCGTGTTGTACCTGTTGGGCTTTCGCGACCGCGACGGTCAGCTCTGAAGATCGTTCCCACGCTCTGCGTGGGAACGCCGCCCTGGACGCTCCGCGTCCGATTTTGAGGTTGGGACGCGGAGCGTCCCGGGATGCATTCCCACGCGGAGTGTGGGAATGATCGCTAGGTCAGGCTTTCGGCAAACCCATGCCCTGGCCCATCTGCACCGGCGTCCCCGCCTGCAGTGCTTCCGACCATTGCACCTGGTTCGGCCCAAACAGCACGATTGCCGTCGAACCCAGCTTGAAGCGTCCCAGTTCCGCACCTTTTTCCAGGTGGATCGGCCCACGGGCAGCTTCGTCATAACGGAAGGTTTTCAGCTCGCGTTTTGGCGGCGTTACCAAGCCTGCCCAAACCGTTTCAATCGACGCCACGATCATCGCGCCAACCAGCACCACGGCCATCGGGCCGCGTTCGGTGTCGAAGATGCAGGCAACACGCTCGTTACGCGCAAACAGTTCCGGCACATTTTCGGCCGTGGTCTGGTTCACCGAGAAGATTCGGCCAGGGATATAAACCATTTCCCGCAGGGTGCCGGCCAATGGCATATGCACCCGGTGGTAGTCCTTCGGCGACAGGTAAACAGTGGCGAAATCGCCGCCCATGAACGGCGCAGCCACCGCCGCATCGCCGCCCAGCAATTCCAGCACGCTGAAGCTGTGGCCCTTGGCCTGGAACACCCGGCCATGTTCAATCGGGCCCAACTGGCTGACCGCGCCATCGGCCGGGCTCAACACCGCGCCTGGGGTCTGATCCAGCGGGCGTGCACCGTCTTTCAGTGCGCGGGTGAAGAAGGCGTTGAAGTGCTCGTAAGCGGTCACGTCTTCAACCAGGGCCTGGGACATGTCCACTTGATAACGCTTGGCAAACCAGCTGGTGAACGCATTCTTGAACCAGCGCACGCGGCATTCGGCAATGCAACCGGCCAGACGCGACAGCAGGTGGTGGGGCAGCAAGTACTGGCTGAGGATGAACAACTGCTTTTTCATTAACTGTCCTTAAACCTTAAATCTCAACGGGGGTGTCGGGGTGGTTGCCCCATTCGCCCCAGGAACCGGCATAACCTTTGACTCGCGGATAACCGAGCGCCTTGGCCACCAGGTAGGTGAAGCCAGAACGGTGGTGAGTCTGGCAGTGGGTGATGATTTCTTTGTCGCGGGTCAGCCCGAGGTCTTCGAGGATCTGCGGCATGTCGCGGCGGATGCGCAGTTGGCGTGCCTTGTCCATGCCGGCGGTCCATTCGAAGTTCACCGCGCCCGGGATGTGTCCACCCTTGGCCGCGAGGACTTTCTCGCCGGAGTATTCCAGCGGGCCACGGGCGTCCCAGATGCCGAGGTCGGCAGCGCCGAGACGGCTTTGCAGGTATTCGCGGGTGGCGGTGGGTTCTTCATGCAACGTCAGGCTGACCGGGCCGCCGGCGCTGGCCGGTACCTCGGTGGACACTGGGTGTTTTTCTTCCAGCCACGCCAGCAGGCCGCCGTCGATGTAGTGGTACTTCTTGTGGCCGATGACGTCGAGCATCCAGATGAATCGCCCGGCCCAGCCACCGCCTTCGTCGTCATACACCACGTAGGTGGCATCCGGGGTGTGGCCCAGTTCGCCGAACAGCTTTTCAAGATCGGACTTGCCCGGCAGCAGGCCCGGCGCCGGTGGCTGGCCCAGTTGGGTGCGTTTTGGATCAACGAAACGTGCGCCGGGGATATGCCCTTCGGCGTAACGCGCAGCGCTGGTGAGGTCCACCAGGATCAGGTGTTCGGCATCGAGGCGACCGAGCAGGTCACTGGCCTCGATGACCAGCGGCAAGCCAGAGAAGTCAGGCATGTGAGGTCTCCTGGGCATAAAAATTGGGCGCTAAGGGAGGGCGATTGTAGCGCAAGCGTCAGGCACTGCGGTTGGTAAAGCTGTGCAGGGCCTTTTCGATGCATTGGGCGGTTTTGCCGAAGGCCTGCACGGTGGTTTCCGAGAACGGCCCGCCGCCCTGGTCGGCCACCATCAGCATCACCACCCGGCCATTGCAGCTCAGGGAGCGCAGCAGCAGGTGTTCGCCTTTGAACAGGCGGCGCAGTTCCGGCGGCAGCAGTGCCGAGAACTGGGCGTGGTTGTCGGGGTTGAGGCGCACCTGGGCGGACTTGGCCAGCAGGCGTTGCAGCAGGGTGCTTTGCGCCACGTCGAGGCTCATGTGGTCGGCGTCCTTCGGCAGGCCGTCGACTTGATGCACACGTAGCGTGCTCAAGGTTTTGTCCGCCATCAGCAGCATCACCCGTTGCATGCCGCAGGCCACGAGGGCTTCCTTGGCGCAGGTGGTCAGGTGCATGGCATTGGCAAAGCGGCTCGGCTCTACGAGCAATTCGGTGCAGCGCTTGCGCCAGATCGCCAGGGACTCGGCGGTGGGTGGCGGTGCCGGCAGCAAGCCGTGGTGAACGCGCTGCACATCCCATGGCCAGATCAACGACAGCGCCGGGTGCCACAGGTCGCGCATCAGGGTGCTGCGGGCGCTGATCGCCGCGTGTTGGTGGGACTGTTGCTGCACTTCGGCCAACGGTTGCTGCAGGTAAAGCGCAGTGAGGTATTGCCAGCGCTGGGTGTGCGGGCAGGTCCAGGACTCCTGCGCCGCCAGCGCCAGGCCGTTGGCCAACAGCACAGTGTTGGCCGGCTGGTTCAGCCAGCGGCGCAGGTTCGGGTCGGCATCCAGCAACTGCTGTTGGCGCAACGGCTCGTCTTCACGGGCAATGCTCAGCGCCTTGACCAGCAAGCGTTGTTCCGTCAGCAGCAACGTATAACCCTGGGATACCCAGATCGGCAGGCGCCAGGTGTTGGTCAACCCCAGGCACAGGTCCAGCAGGCGTACGCCGAACAGCTCCTGTTCGACTGTGCGGGCCGATTCGCCCTTGTGAATCACCCGCAGCTCCCATTCTTCCAGCAGCTTGGGATAGGCAATCGCCATCGGCCACAGCGGCGAAAGGAACAGCAGGCTGCCCCAGTGAATGTCTTGCCACAACCGCGCCAGGCGGCTGGCGAACAGGCCGCTGGCTTGTTGCGACGCGTGCTGGCTGATCATCTGCAGCTGGCGCAGGGCCACGGGGATTTCATTCAGCGGCACGGAAGGCAGGCGCCTCAGCAGCTCCTCGGTGCGCTTGAGGCCGAGGCGATTGATCGCCACTTCGAGGTTTTCTGCCGGCTCCGCGAGGCTGCCGTGGGCCTGGTTGTTGGCCTCGCGCATCACGCTCAGCACCAGCGCCGGGCTGTTCTGCATCAGCTCTGCAATATCCCGCAACGAACTGCGGTTGTCGCCGATGGCCTTGCAAACCCGGTCGTGGCTCGCCTGTGGAACAGGCAACAGCACATCGTCCAGGCGCTTTACCCAAGCGGCGAGGGTGGCGGGTTTTTGAGTTGGGACTGTCGTTTCATTTGCCATGATTGGGGCGCGATCATCACTTGCGGTCAACACGCCCGGGACGGGCCGAACTGGTTTTTCGCCATAACGGGCTATAGTCTGGCGCAGATTTGCCGATAAGTAGAACAAGAGTTTTCAACTCTTGCGAATATGACCCTGAACCCGACGGCGCAAGTACTCATCCCCTATGGCTAAAATTATCGGCATCATCGTCGTCATCGCGAGCGTGCTCGGCGGATACGTCCTTTCCCACGGCAAGATTGCGGCGCTGATCCAGCCTTTCGAAGTGCTGATTATCGGCGGTGCGGCGTTCGGCGCATTCCTGCAGGCCAACCCCGGCTACATGACGATGCACGTGATCAAGAAGTCGCTGGGCATGTTCAGCTCGCGCTTCTCCCACACCTTCTACCTGGAAGTGCTGGGGCTGATCTACGAGATCCTCAACAAGAGCCGCCGCGAAGGCATGATGGCCATCGAAGGCGACATCGAGGACGCCGCGGCGAGCCCGATTTTCGCCAAGTACCCGGCCGTGCTCAAAGACGAGCGCATGACCGCCTACATCTGTGATTACCTGCGCATCATGTCGTCCGGCAACATGGCGCCCCATGAGCTGGAAGGCCTGTTCGACATGGAACTGTTCAGCCTCAAGGAAGAGCTGGAGCACCCATCCCACGCCGTGACCGGCATCGCCGACGGCATGCCCGGTTTCGGTATTGTTGCCGCGGTGCTCGGGATCGTGGTGACCATGGCCTCCCTGGGTGAAGGCGACCAGAAAGCCATCGGCATGCACGTAGGTGCGGCACTGGTAGGTACCTTCTTCGGTATTCTCGCGGCCTACGGTTTCTTCGGCCCGCTGGCCACGTCCCTGGCCCACGATGCCAAGGAAGAAGTGAATCTGTACGAAGCCATCAAGGCCTGCCTGGTGGCTTCGGCTTCCGGCATGCCGCCATCGCTGGCAGTGGAGTTCGGGCGCAAGGTTCTGTATCCGAAGCACCGTCCAAGCTTCGCTGAGCTGGAACAAGCGGTTCGCGGTCGCTAAGCCATGGAAAACAACCAGCCGATCATCATCAAGCGCGTCAAGCGCTTCGCTGCGGGGCACCATGGCGGCGCCTGGAAAATCGCCTTCGCCGACTTTGCGACGGCGATGATGGCGTTCTTCCTGGTGCTGTGGCTGATGTCCACTGCCACGCCGGAACAGAAGATCGCCATCGCCGGTTACTTCAAGGACCCCATCGGTTTCTCCGAGAGCGGCACGCCTTTTGTGATCGACCTCGGTGGTTCGCCGCAACTGGCGCCCGAGCGCACCATCAACCCGGAAATCAAGACCGACTCGCCCCAGGAAAAGATCCCGATCGAGCGCGACACCGTCGAGAGCATGGCCGAACAGGTCGAGCAGGAACGCCTGGAATTGCTGCTGCAGGAACTGCAAACCAAGGTTGAGGAAAACCCGCAACTGCTGAAGTTCAAGGACCAGATTTCCTTCGAGATCACCCCGGATGGCTTGCGCATCCAGATCACGGACGCCGCCAACCGGCCGATGTTCGACTCCGGCAGCGCACGCTTGAAGCCGTACTTTGAAGACATCCTGCTGGCCATGGCCGACACCATCAAGGCGGTGCCGAACAAGATCAGCATCAGCGGCCACACCGACGCCAAGCCGTATGCAGGCCAGGGCGACTTCGGCAACTGGGAGCTCTCGGCCAACCGGGCCAATGCCGCGCGTCGTGCACTGGTGGCCGGCAGCTATCCGGACCCGCAAGTGGCACGGGTGGTGGGGTTTGCTTCCTCGCAGCTGTTTGATCCCAAGGATCCGTTCAATCCGATCAACCGACGCATCGATATCGTCGTGCTGACCAAAAAGGCCCAGCGTGCAATTGAAGGCGAACCGCCTGCGACGCCACCGGTACCGACCCAGGGTGAAGGCGCGCCGGGCGAAGTGCCGGCAGACCCGAACGCACTGCTGCCGGAGCAGGAGCCGTTGCCGGCCCATGAGCTGCGGCAGAAGCTGAACCTGTTTGACGATGGCGGTGTGAAGGATCCGACTCAGCCAGCCACTGGCTCGTAAGCAGATACAAAAAGGCCGCGATGATCGCGGCCTTTTTGTATCTGCTACATCCTGTAGGAGCGAGCTTGCTCGCGATGGACGTTAACGATGACGCGTGCTCTCTGAATGCACGCGGCGCCCTCAAGCTTTTCGCGAGCAAGCTCGCTCCTACATGTTAATAGCTGGTCTCGGGCAAACTGGCGATGATCGAGCGATAGCTGTTCATTCGCTGCTGCTGCACGCGGCCGTCTTCCAGTGCCTTGAGCAGGGCGCAACCCGGCTCGCGGTCATGTTTGCAGTCGCGGAAGCGGCAGGTGCCGATCAAGTCGTTGAACTCGATAAAGCCCGCTTCAACATCGGCACGGCTCACATGGCCCAGGCCGAATTCACGAATGCCGGGGGAGTCGATCAGTTCACCGCCGCCCGGGAAGTGGAACAATCGCGCGGTGGTGGTGGTGTGGGTGCCCTGGCCGGACAGCTCCGACAGCGGGCCAACACGGGTTTCGACTTCCGGCAACAGGCTGTTGACCAGGGACGACTTGCCCACGCCCGACTGGCCGACGAACACGCTGATGCGCCCGTCCAGTTCAGTCTGTAACTGTTCCATGCCATTGCCGTGATGCGCCGAGACTTCCAGCACCGGGTAGCCGAGGGTGCGGTACACCGCCAGCAACGCGTTGAGCGCCGGGGCGTTCTGTTCGTCGATCAGGTCGAATTTGTTCAGCAGCAACAGCGGGCGAATGCCGGCGTGTTCGGCGGCTACCAGGTAGCGGTCGATCAGGTTGGCATGGGGTTCGGGCAGTGGCGCGAAGACAATGACGATCATGTCGACGTTGGCCGCTACCGGCTTGAGCTGGCCACGGCTGTCGGGGCGACGCAGTTCGGTGGTACGTGGCAGTTGGGCGACGATGACGCCGATGCCCTGGTTGCCGGCACGCCATACCACCTTGTCGCCGGTCACCAGCGCAGGCAGGTTGGCGCGCAGGTGGCAACGGAACACCTGGCCGGCGTGATCGCCTTCGGTGGCCTCGACTTCGACCTGCACACCGAAGTGCGCGATCACCAGGCCCGTTTGCTCGGGGCCCAGGTCGCCGCCCTCAAGCGCTTCCACGGCGGAGGATTCACGTTTGGCGGCGCGGGCAGCGCGTTCGCCCTGAATCTTTTCGATGCGCCAGTTTTGGCGACGGTTGAGCTGGCGTTTGGCCATTGGTGTTCCGTGTCGATAATGCAAAGGTTAGGTGAAACGGTCGCGAGTCTAGCACGCCCTGCCTGCTAAACTGCGCAGCTACGCCAAGGTGCCAAGGAACCACGACATGCAAAACCCACAGAACCTGATTTGGATCGATCTGGAAATGACCGGTCTGAACCCTGACACCGACGTCATCATCGAGATGGCGACCATTGTCACCGACAGCAACCTCAACACCTTGGCCGAAGGTCCGGTGATCGCCATTCACCACAGCGACGCGGTGCTGGCCACCATGGACGAGTGGAACACCCGCACCCACGGCAACTCGGGCCTGACTCAGCGTGTGCGCGACAGCCGCGTGAGCATGGCTGAGGCTGAAGCCGAAACCATCGCCTTCCTGGAAAAGTGGGTACCCAAGGGCAAGTCGCCAATCTGCGGCAACAGCATTTGCCAGGACCGCCGCTTTCTCTATACCCACATGAAGGCGCTGGAAAGCTACTTCCACTACCGCAACCTGGACGTGTCGACTTTGAAGGAGCTGGCCGCGCGCTGGGCGCCGGAAGTCAAAGACAGCTTCCACAAGGGCAGCACCCACCTGGCGCTGGACGATATTCGCGAGTCGATTGCCGAGCTGCAGCATTACCGCAAGCATTTCATCAAGTTCTAAAGCGGTAATACCTGAGCCCAGCGGGCTTTTGTGGCGAGGGGCTTGTCTGTGGCGAGGGGGCTTGTCCCCCGTTGGGCTGCGAAGCGGCCCTAAAATCTGACATCCCGATCTACCTGAAAACTCTATTGCCTTTAAAGGGGCTGCTTCGCACCCCAACGGGGGACAAGCCCCCTCGCCACAACTTTGCAAGGATCGCCATCATGCTGCTGATGCTCTATCTCATCGCCATCACCGCCGAAGCCATGACGGGTGCCTTGTCCGCCGGGCGGCGCGGGATGGACTGGTTCGGTGTGGTGCTGATCGCCTGCGTGACGGCGCTGGGCGGCGGTTCGGTGCGTGACGTGTTGCTCGGCCACTACCCGCTGACCTGGGTCAAACACCCGGAGTACCTGGTGCTGACCTCCGTCGCGGCCCTGGTGACCATCTTCATCGCTCCATTGATGCGCCACCTGCGGTCGCTGTTCCTCGCGCTGGACGCCGTGGGCCTGGTGGCCTTCACCCTGATCGGCAGCATGACCGCCCTGGAAATGGGCCACGGCATGCTGGTGGCGTCAGTCAGCGGTGTGATCACCGGGGTATTCGGCGGCATCCTGCGGGATATCTTCTGCAACGACATTCCGTTGATCTTCCGCCGCGAGCTGTACGCCAGCGTGTCGTTCCTGGCCGCCTGGTTCTACATGCTGTGCATCTACCTTGAGCTGCCAAGTGAGCAATCGATCCTGCTGACGCTGTTCAGCGGCTTTCTATTGCGCCTGCTGGCGATCCGTTTTCACTGGGAAATGCCCAAGTTCGTCTACAACGACGACGTGCACTGACGTTCGGCGTGCTGGTTCAGCGCCCATTCCACATGTTCGCGCACCAGTTCCGAGGGGTATTCCCGACGCGCCTTCAGCGCTTCCAGCACCGGAATGCTTGATGGCGCATTGCCCAGGCCCACCGCCAGGTTGCGCAGCCAGCGCTCATAGCCGGCGCGGCGCAGGGGAGAACCTTCGGTGCTGCTGAGGAATTTGTCCTCGTCCCACATAAACAACTCGGCGAGCTCTGCGTTATCCAGGTTGTGCCGTGGCTTGAAATCGCCTTCGTCGGTAGGCCGCGCGAAACGATTCCACGGGCAAACGATCTGACAGTCATCGCAGCCGAATACCCGATTGCCGATCAGTGGGCGCAGTTCTTCGGGGATCGCGCTTTTCAGCTCGATGGTCAGGTAGGAAATGCAGCGCCGGGCGTCCAGCACGTAGGGCCCGACGAAGGCATTGGTAGGGCAGATATCCAGGCAGGCGGTGCAGCGGCCACAATGTTCGGTGGCGTGGGGTGGGTCGACCGGCAACGGCAGGTCGACAAACAGCTCGCTCAGGAAGAAGTAACTGCCCGCCTTGCGATTGAGTACCAGGGTGTTCTTGCCGATCCAGCCCAGCCCGGCCTGCTCGGCGATGGCTTTTTCCAGCACGGGGGCGCTGTCGACAAAGGCGCGGAAGCCGAACGGGCCGATTTGCGCCTGGATGCGGTCGGCCAGTTGCTGCACGCGCTTGCGGATCAGCTTGTGGTAGTCGCGGCCCAGGGCGTAGCGGGAGATGTAGGCTTTTTCGGGTTTGGCCAGCAGTTGGGCCATTTGGGTGTCGCCCGGCAAGTAGTCCATGCGCAGTGAGACCACGCGCAAGGTGCCGGGTACCAGCTCCTCCGGGTGTGAGCGCTTGCTGCCGTGGGCGCCCATGTAGTCCATTTCGCCGTGGTAGCCGGCGTCGAGCCAGCGTTGCAGGTGCTGTTCATGCTCGGCGAGGTCGAGGCCGCTGATGCCCACTTGTTGAAAGCCCAGCTCGCGGCCCCAGTCTTTGATCGATTGGGCGAGGGCGGGCAGGTCGTAGGTAATAGCAGGCATGAACAAGAGAAACCGCAGGTTAGATGCGTATAATTCTGCCAGACATCGGAGCTTGAAGACGCATGCCGCAGACAAAACACGAAATACCCGACGTTCAGCACCTGTTGCCCGGCCAATTGCCGCAACTCGCTGCGCGTTCCCCGGACGCCCATAAAGGCCAGTTCGGCCATGTATTGCTGATCGGCGGCGACCGCGGTTTTGGCGGCGCCGCCTTGCTCAGTGCTGAAAGTGCCCTGCGCAGTGGTGCCGGCATGGTTTCCCTGGCGACCCGTAGCGAACACGTCGGTGCGGCGCTGGCGCGGTTGCCGGAAGTGATGACGGTGGGCGTGCACTCGGCCAATCAATTGATGGGCCTGCTGGAAAAGATTTCCGTGATCGTCATCGGCCCGGGCCTGGGCGAGGTCTCCTGGGGCAAAAGCCTGCTGTCGGTAGCGGCCAATGCCAGGCAGCCGCAAGTCTGGGACGCCGATGCCTTGAACCTGCTGGCGGCGGGCAGCGTCAGCTTGCCGGCCAATTGCGTGATCACTCCGCATCCTGGCGAAGCGGCCCGCTTGATGGGTATTTCGACAGCCGAGGTTCAGGCCGACCGCCTTAACGTGGCGCGCGCCTTGAGTCAGAAATTCAATGCGGTGGCCATCCTCAAGGGCGCCGGCAGCTTGATCGCCAGCCCGGACGGTCGGGTTGCCCGCTGCGATCAGGGCCATCCTGCAATGGCAACCGCTGGCCTTGGCGATGTGTTGGCCGGCCTGGTCGGTGCTTTGCTGGCGCAAGGCATGCCGGCATTTGATGCCGCCTGCCTGGCGGTCTGGCTGCATGCCACTGCCGGAGATCGCCAGGGTACCTACGGTCGCGGGCTGGCCGCCAGTGACCTGATTCCTGCCATTCGTCAGTTGCTGGAGGAGCAATCGCCGTGTCTGAAGTAGTTCTTTTCCTGCCTGATGAAGACGCCATGGTCGCCTTGGGCAACCGTATTGCCCGGGTCACTCAAGGCTCAGGGCTGATCTTTCTGGAAGGCGATCTCGGCGCCGGAAAAACCACCTTGTCCCGGGGCATCATTCGCGGGTTGGGGCACGCGGGTGCTGTGAAAAGCCCTACGTTCACCTTGGTAGAACCCTACGAAATCGGTGACGTACGAGCGTTCCACTTCGACCTGTATCGCCTGGTGGACCCGGAAGAACTGGAATACATGGGCATTCGTGATTACTTCGATGAGGACGCCTTGTGCCTGATCGAGTGGCCAGATAAAGGCACAGGCTTTTTGCCAAAGCCGGACCTGACCATTACCATTACCCCGCATAAGCAAGGACGTCAGCTGAAGTTGTTGTCCCAGAGCGCGCGCGGCGAGTCGTGGTGCGCCGCCTTGGCATTGGAATTCAAATAATTGATGGGGTTAGGTATGCGCTTTCGCGCGTTGGTTACTGTCGTAGGGGTGTTGCTTGCGGCAATGACTTTCAATGCACTGGCGGCCTCACAGGTGAAAAGTGTTCGCCTGTGGCGGGCACCGGATAACACGCGACTGGTATTCGACCTGTCTGGCCCGGTTCAGCACAGCGTCTTCACCCTCACGGCGCCTGATCGCCTGGTGATTGATATCAACGGTGCGACCCTGGCCGCGCCGTTGAAAGTCGCCATGGCCAATACCCCGATTACCGCGATGCGCTCGGCCCAGCGTACGCCGACCGACCTGCGGGTGGTTATCGACCTGAAAAAGGCCGTGACCCCGAAAAGCTTCGTGCTGGCGCCCAACGCGCAGTATGGCAACCGGCTGGTGGTCGACCTGTTCGACAACGCCGCCGATGCCGCGCCGCCGCCTGCGCCAACTCCAAGCGTCGCGACGATACCTGCGGTGCCGGTCAACCAGTCGCAACCCCAGGTCAAATTGCCGCCGCTGCCACCGGCTCCGGCGGGCAAACGTGACATTATCGTGGTCATCGATGCCGGTCACGGCGGCGAAGACCCGGGTGCCTCGGGCTCGCGCGGCCAGCATGAAAAAGACGTAGTACTGGCCATCGCCCGCGAACTGCAGCGCCAGATCAATGGCATGAAAGGCTACCGCGCCGAGCTGACCCGGACCGGCGACTACTTTATTCCGCTGCGTGGCCGTACCGAAATCGCCCGCAAGAAGGGCGCCGACCTGTTCGTCTCGATCCACGCCGACGCCGCACCTTCGGCCGCGGCGTTTGGTGCCTCGGTGTTTGCCCTGTCTGATCGCGGCGCTACGTCCGAGACCGCCCGCTGGCTGGCGGACAGTGAAAACCGTTCCGACTTGATCGGCGGGGCTGGCAACGTATCCCTCGACGACAAGGACAAGATGCTCGCTGGCGTATTGCTCGATCTGTCGATGACTGCCTCGCTGACCTCCAGCCTGAACGTGGGGCAGAAAGTCCTGAGCAACATTGGTCGCGTCACCTCACTGCACAAACAGCGCGTGGAACAGGCCGGGTTCATGGTGCTCAAGTCGCCGGATATTCCGTCGATCCTGGTGGAAACCGGGTTTATCTCCAACTCCAACGAAGCTTCGAAACTGGCCTCGGCCAGCCACCAGCAGGCGTTGGCGCGCTCCATCAGCGCCGGTGTTCGCCAGTTCTTCCAGCAGAACCCGCCGCCGGGCACTTATATAGCCTGGCTGCGTGACTCCGGGAAAATCGCCCAGGGCCCGCGTGACCATCGCGTGCAGCCGGGCGACACCCTGGCGATGCTGGCGGTGCGCTTCCAGGTGTCAGCGGCAACCTTGCGCAGTGCCAACAACCTCAAGACCGATGAATTGAAGGTCGGCCAGGTGTTGACCATCCCGGGCACTGAACTGGCGGCGCAATAATGAGCGAAACAGTCTTGAGCAATACCTCGCGCATCGAGCTGCTAAGCCCGCGTCTCGCCAACCAGATCGCGGCGGGTGAGGTGGTCGAGCGGCCAGCGTCGGTGATCAAGGAGTTGCTGGAAAACAGTATCGACTCCGGCGCCAGGCGCATTGATGTCGATGTTGAGCAGGGCGGCGTCAAGCTGCTGCGAGTGCGCGACGACGGCAGCGGGATTTCCTCCGATGACCTGCCGCTGGCCCTGGCCCGTCACGCCACCAGCAAGATTCGTGACCTGGAAGACCTGGAACGGGTGATGAGCCTCGGGTTTCGTGGTGAGGCCCTGGCCTCCATCAGCTCGGTGGCTCGCCTGACCCTGACGTCCCGCACCCGCGACGCCGATCAGGCCTGGCAGGTTGAAACCGAAGGCCGCGACATGGCGCCCCGGGTCCAGCCGGCGGCACATCCGGTGGGCACCTCGGTGGAAGTGCGCGACCTGTTCTTCAACACCCCGGCCCGGCGTAAATTCCTCAAGGCCGAAAAAACCGAATTCGATCACCTGCAGGAAGTCATCAAGCGCCTGGCCCTGGCGCGGTTTGATGTGGCTTTCCACCTGCGCCACAACGGCAAGACCATCCTCAGCCTGCACGAGGCCCATGATGATGCGGCCCGTGCGCGGCGCGTCTCGGCCATCTGCGGCGCGGGGTTCCTGGAGCAGGCGCTGCCGATCGAGATCGAACGCAATGGCCTGCGACTGTGGGGCTGGGTGGGTTTGCCGACTTTCTCCCGTAGCCAGGCGGACATGCAGTATTTCTTCGTGAATGGCCGGGCGGTGCGCGACAAGCTGGTGGCCCACGCAGTGCGCCAGGCGTATCGCGACGTGCTGTTCAACGGGCGGCATCCGACGTTTGTGCTGTTTTTCGAGGTCGACCCGTCGGTGGTCGACGTCAACGTGCACCCGACCAAGCACGAAGTGCGCTTCCGTGACGGTCGCATGGTCCACGACTTTCTTTACGGCACCCTGCACCGCGCCTTGGGCGATGTGCGGCCGGATGATCACCTGGCGGCGCCGATTGTCACGGCTGTTGTCCGTCCTTCAGGGCCGGAAGCCGGCGAGTTCGGGCCCCAGGGCGAAATGAGCCTGGCGGCCAACCTGCTGCAATCGCCGCAAGCCCAGCCGAGCTATACCGCACCAGGCTCAGGCGCCGGCGCCGGTTATCAATACCAGTACACCCCGCGTCCGCAATCGGCGGTGCCGGTGGCCGAGGCCCAGGCGGCCTATCGCGAGTTTTTCGCGCCGCTGCCCGGCGCCGAGCCAGGCGCTGCCTCGTTGCCGGAAGGCCAGGGCGACGTGCCGCCGTTGGGTTACGCGCTGGCACAGCTCAAGGGTATCTATATTCTTGCGGAAAACGCCCATGGCCTAGTGCTGGTGGACATGCACGCCGCCCACGAGCGGATCATGTACGAGCGCCTGAAGATCGCCATGGCCAGCGAAGGCCTGAGCGGCCAGCCGCTGCTGGTGCCGGAATCCCTGGCGGTCAGCCAGCGGGAAGCGGATTGCGCCGAAGAGCACGTCAGCGTGTTCCAGAAGCTGGGCTTTGAGTTGCAACGCCTGGGGCCGGAAACCCTGGCTATTCGCCAGATTCCGGCTTTGCTCAAGCAGGCAGAGGCCAACCGGCTGGTGGCCGACGTACTGGCGGACCTGATGGAATACGGCACCAGTGACCGGATCCAGGCCCACATCAATGAACTGCTCGGCACCATGGCCTGTCACGGCGCCATCCGCGCCAACCGCCGGCTGGCCTTGCCGGAAATGAACGGCCTGCTGCGGGACATGGAAAACACCGAGCGCAGCGGCCAGTGCAACCATGGCCGCCCGACCTGGACCCAGATGGGCCTGGACGACCTGGACAAACTGTTCTTGCGCGGCCGTTGATGAGTGCCTTGCCCCCCGCCATCTTCCTGATGGGCCCGACGGCCGCCGGCAAGACCGACCTGGCCATCGAGCTGACCAAGGTCTTGCCGTGCGAGTTGATCAGTGTCGACTCTGCACTGGTTTACCGGGACATGGACATCGGCACTGCCAAACCTTCAAAAGAGCTGCTGGCCCAGTATCCGCACCGGTTGATCGACATTATTGATCCCAGCGAGAGCTATTCGGCGGCGGATTTTCGCATCGATGCGCTGGCCGCCATGGCCGATATCACCGCGCGGGGCAAGATTCCGCTGCTGGTCGGCGGCACGATGCTCTACTACAAGGCCTTGCAGGAAGGTCTGGCTGATATGCCGCCAGCTGATCCACAGGTGCGCGCCGAACTTGAAGAAGAGGCTGCGCGCCTTGGCTGGCAGGCCTTGCACGATCAGTTGGCCATTGTGGATCCGGTTTCCGCCGCGCGAATTCATCCCAATGACCCCCAGCGCCTGACGCGAGCGTTGGAAGTCTGGCGGGTCAGTGGCCAGACCATGACTGAACACAGGCTGAAACAAACTGCGCAAAGTGCTGAAGCAGGCGCCTCGGGACACTCACAATTGCCCTATACTGTGGCGAATCTGGCCATCGCTCCGACGGATCGCCAGGTGCTGCATGAACGAATTGCACAAAGATTCACAATTATGTTGGAACAGGGGTTTGTGGAGGAGGTCGTAGCACTGCGTTCAAGAGGTGACCTGCATCCAGGGCTGCCTTCGATACGTGCTGTAGGCTACCGCCAAGTCTGGGATCATCTGGATGGCAAGCTGACGTCAGCCGAAATGCAGGAGCGCGGCATCATTGCCACGCGCCAATTGGCGAAGCGTCAGTTCACCTGGTTGCGCAGTTGGAGCGATTTGCACTGGCTGGACAGCCTGGACAGCGACAATCTGTCACGCGCCTTGAAATACTTGGGAACGGTCTCCATATTGAGCTGAGTCCTTGCAATTGCCGTCTATCCTTGGGGGTGTGACGGCCATGAGCTATCTATTTTCCGATTTTTATTATTGATCCTTAAAGGAGTGCGGCACATGTCAAAAGGGCATTCGCTACAAGACCCTTACTTGAATACTTTACGTAAAGAGAAAGTTGGGGTTTCCATCTATCTGGTCAACGGTATCAAGCTGCAAGGTACGATCGAGTCGTTCGACCAGTTCGTGATCCTGCTGAAAAACACCGTAAGCCAAATGGTTTACAAGCACGCTATCTCGACCGTAGTGCCGGTTCGTCCAATTCGTCTGCCTAGCGCAACCGAAGAACAGGGTGACGCCGAGCCTGCACCAGGTAACGCCTGATAGGAGTCTCCTTTGTTCTTTGAGCGCCACGGTGGTGGTGAGCGAGTAATCCTCGTTCACTTGGATGGACAGGACCCTGAGGCGCGCGAAGATCCGCAGGAGTTTCAGGAGTTGGCAAATTCGGCCGGCGCCGAGACCGTCGCGTTTTTTAACGTGCCGCGTCATCGGCCAACCGCCAAATTCCTGATCGGCAGCGGCAAGGTCGAGGAACTGCGCGACCTGGTCCACGCCGAAAAGGCCGATCTGGTGATTTTCAATCACATCCTCACGCCCAGTCAGGAACGTAACCTCGAACGAGTTTTCGAGTGTCGCGTGATCGACCGCACGGGTCTGATTCTCGATATTTTCGCTCAACGCGCCCGTACCCATGAAGGCAAGCTCCAGGTAGAACTGGCCCAGCTTGACCACATGAGCACCCGGCTGGTTCGTGGCTGGACTCACCTTGAGCGCCAGGGTGGCGGCATCGGCATGCGCGGCCCGGGTGAAACCCAGCTGGAAACCGACCGGCGTCTGCTGCGGGTGCGCCTGCGACAGATCAAGGGCCGCCTGGAGAAGGTGCGCAGCCAGCGCGAACAATCGCGACGTGGCCGTATGCGTGCGGATATCCCGACCGTTTCCCTGGTGGGCTATACCAACGCCGGCAAATCCACACTCTTCAACAACGTGACGAAATCGGACGTGTACGCGGCCGACCAACTGTTCGCGACCCTCGACCCGACCTTGCGCCGTCTGGAACTGGACGACCTGGGGCCGATTGTCCTGGCCGATACCGTGGGTTTCATTCGTCACTTGCCCCACAAGCTGGTCGAGGCATTTCGGTCTACGCTCGAAGAGTCGAGCAATTCCGACCTGCTGTTGCACGTGATCGATGCGGCCGAACCGGATCGCATGTTGCAGATTGAACAGGTCATGGTGGTGCTGGGCGAGATTGGTGCCCAGGACTTGCCGATCCTCGAGGTCTATAACAAACTCGATTTGCTTGAAGGCGTTGAGCCACAAATCCAGCGCGACGAAAACGGCAAGCCCCAGCGGGTCTGGCTGTCGGCGCGTGATGGCAGTGGCCTGGAATTGCTTGAACAAGCCATTGCCGAGCTGTTGGGCAGCGATTTGTTCGTCGGCACCTTGCGCTTGCCGCAGCGTTTTGCTCGACTGCGTGCACAGTTTTTCGAGCTGGGCGCGGTACAGAAAGAAGAACACGACGAAGAAGGTGTCAGCTTGCTGGCCGTTCGATTGCCGCGCTCGGAGCTGAATCGGCTGGTCAGCCGTGAAGGCGTTGTGCCGACAGAGTTCATCGAACAACACACTTTGCAATAAAAGCCTGAGAAAGCGGTTGTGCCGCTGTGACAGGCATTCTGTAGCATTGGTCGGCGCGCCGTGGGTGCGTCTTTGCTTTATCAGATGGAGAGCGCTATGGCTTGGAATGAGCCGGGTGGCAACTCGAATAATCAGGATCCTTGGGGTGGTAAACGCCGCAATAATGGCGACCGCAAGGGGCCACCAGATCTCGACGAGGCCTTCCGAAAGCTGCAGGAAAGCCTGAATGGGTTGTTCGGTGGTGGAAAAAAACGTGGTGGTGACGAAGGCGGTCGTACGAGCAAGGGCGGTGGTTACGGCCTGCTCGGCATCGGCCTCGTCGTGCTGGCGGCCGTCTGGCTGTACAGCGCCGTCTATGTGGTGGACGAGCAGGAGCAAGCCGTGGTGCTGCGCTTCGGCAAGTACTACGAGACTGTCGGCCCTGGCCTGAACATCTACTTCCCGCCGATCGACAAGAAGTACATGGAAAACGTCACGCGTGAGCGTGCCTACACCAAGCAGGGCCAGATGCTGACCGAAGACGAGAACATCGTCGAAGTGCCGCTGACCGTGCAGTACAAGATCAGCAACCTGCAGGACTTCGTGCTGAACGTCGACCAGCCGGAGATCAGCCTGCAACATGCGACCGAAAGCGCCCTGCGCCACGTGGTGGGTTCCACCGCAATGGACCAGGTGCTGACTGAAGGCCGTGAATTGATGGCCAGCGAAATCAAGGAGCGCCTGCAACGGTTCCTCGACACGTACCGCACCGGTATCACCGTGACCCAGGTCAACGTACAGAGCGCAGCGGCACCGCGTGAAGTGCAGGAAGCCTTCGATGACGTGATCCGTGCCCGTGAAGACGAGCAGCGTTCGCGCAACCAGGCTGAAACCTACGCCAACGGCGTGGTGCCGGAAGCCCGTGGCCAGGCCCAGCGCATCCTTGAGGATGCCAACGGTTACCGCGACGAAGTGGTCTCCCGCGCCAAGGGTGAGGCAGATCGTTTCACCAAGCTGGTGGCCGAGTACCGCAAGGCACCGGAAGTCACCCGTGAGCGTCTGTACCTGGACACCATGCAGGAAGTCTTCAGCAACACCAGCAAGGTTCTCGTGACCGGCAGCAAGGGCGGGCAGAACAATCTGCTGTACCTGCCGCTGGACAAGATGATCGAAGGTGGTCGTAGCAGCACCAGCGCACCGGCTACCGGTTCCAATGCTGCTGCCAACGAAGCGAGCGCCCGTGCGGCCGCTGACCTGCTGCAACAGCAAACACGTACCAGGGAGAGTCGTTGATGAGCAATAAATCGCTGACCGCCCTGATTGTGGGCGTCGTCGTGGTCATCGCTGCCTGGAACTGCTTCTATATCGTGTCTCAGACCGAGCGCGCGGTGTTGCTGCAATTCGGTCGCGTGGTCCAGGCGGATGTCCAGCCGGGCCTGCATGTGAAAGTCCCCTACGTCAACCAGGTGCGCAAGTTCGACGGCCGCCTGATGACCCTGGATGCACCGACACAACGCTTCCTGACCCTGGAAAAGAAAGCTGTGATGGTTGACGCCTACGCCAAGTGGCGCGTCAAGGATGCCGAGCGCTTCTACACCGCGACCTCCGGCCTCAAGCAGATTGCCGACGAGCGTTTGTCGCGCCGTCTGGAATCGGGCCTGCGTGACCAGTTTGGTAAGCGCACCCTGCACGAGGTGGTATCCGGTGAACGTGACGCGCTGATGGCGGACATCACGCGTTCGTTGAATGCGATGGCGGAAAAAGAGCTGGGCATCGAGGTGATCGATGTTCGGGTCAAGGCCATCGACCTTCCGAAGGAAGTGAACCGCAGCGTGTTCGAGCGTATGAGCACCGAGCGTGAGCGCGAGGCTCGTGAGCACCGCGCCAAGGGTAACGAACTGGCAGAAGGGATCCGCGCGGATGCCGACCGTCAGCGTCGCGTACTGTTGGCTGAAGCCTATCGCGAGTCTGAAGAGGCCCGTGGTGATGGTGATGCTCAAGCCGCTTCGATCTACGCCAAGGCCTATGGCCAGGATCAGGAGTTCTACGCGTTCTACCGTAGCCTGCGTGCCTACCGTGAAAGCTTCGCGAACAAAACCGACGTCATGGTGCTGGACCCAAGTAGCGATTTCTTCCGCTACCTGGAAAAGTCCAAGTAACCCGCATGTAGTCTGAGAATCACTCCGTCGGGCGGCTAAAATGCCGGGCGGGGTGATCCTTTCAGAAAACGGGTGTATGATGCGGCAGCCGGGAAATTCCCGGCTTTTTTGCGTCTGCATGTTTGATTGTGGTTTTGCTCCGCAGGCGCCACAGGTTTTTCGAGGAAAGTGCCCGACGAGGCCGATTGTTGGTCGTTCGTCACGTCGCTCTTGCGCGTGGTTTATGCAGGGGCCGGGTATTTTCTGCTTCACTCAAGGCTCGCCCGAGGGCTGGCCGCCCGGATCATAGGGGAATGGCGTAATGGCAACGGTAGACCGCTGGCTGCTGCCAGATGGCATCGAAGAAGTACTGCCACCAGAAGCTGCGCGCATTGAAATCGCGCGCCGCCAGGTGTTGGATCTGTTCCAGAGCTGGGGTTACGAGTTTGTCGTGACTCCGCATATCGAGTACCTGGAATCCCTGCTGACCGGCGCGGGCCAGGACCTGGATCTGCGCACCTTCAAGGTCATCGACCCGCAATCGGGCCGGCAAATGGGCTTTCGTGCCGACATCACGCCGCAAGTAGCGCGCATTGATGCGCACACCCTGCGTCGCGAAGGGCCAAGCCGCCTGTGCTACGCCGGCAGCGTGCTGCATGCGCAACCGCGTGCGTTGTCGTCGTCCCGCAGCCCGATCCAGTTGGGCGCCGAGTTGTACGGTGATGCCAGCCCGAGCAGCGACGTGGAAGTCATCAGCCTGATGCTGGCCATGTTGCAGCTGGCCGATGTGCCGGATGTGCACATGGACCTTGGGCATGTCGGTATCTACCGCGGCCTGGCCCGTGCGGCCGGCTTGTCGGGTGAAGTGGAACAACAGTTGTTCGATGCCTTGCAGCGCAAGGCCATCGATGAAGTGATTGCCCTGACGGCGGGCGTGCCTGCCGACCTGGCCGGCATGCTGCGTGCGCTGGTGGATCTGTGTGGCGGCCGTGAAGTACTGACCGCCGCCCGTGATCGCCTGGCGAATGCGCCGGCTGATGTATTGGCGGCCCTGGACGATGTGCTGGCGATTGCCGAGCAGTTGTCTGCGCGCTTCCCGCAGTTGCCGCTGTATTTTGATTTGGGTGAGTTGCGCGGCTACCACTACCACACCGGTGTGGTGTTCGCGGTGTTTGTCCCGGGTGTTGGCCAGGCCATCGCCCAGGGCGGTCGTTACGACGATATCGGCGCCGACTTCGGTCGCGCTCGTCCGGCGACCGGTTTTTCCACCGATTTGAAAACCCTGGTGACCCTGGGGCGTGCTGAGGTCGAACTGCCGTCTGGCGGTATCTGGATGCCCGACAGTACGGACGCAGCACTCTGGCAGCAGGTTTGCCAGTTGCGCAGTGAGGGTCAGCGTGTGGTCCAGGCCTTGCCTGGGCAGCCATTGGCCGCCGCCCGTGAAGCGGACTGCGACCGGCAATTGATTCAGCAGAACGGGCTTTGGCAAGTATCGCCACTGGCTTCTTGAGTTTTCCTGCCGGCCACTGCCGGCACCAAGTTTGCGCGAATGAGGACAAGTGTTATGGGTAAGAATGTCGTAGTCCTGGGCACCCAATGGGGTGATGAGGGCAAAGGCAAGATCGTTGATCTGCTGACCGAACATGCTGCCGCCGTAGTGCGCTACCAAGGTGGCCACAACGCTGGCCACACCCTGGTCATCGATGGCGAAAAAACCGTCTTGCACCTGATCCCGTCGGGTGTACTGCGCGAAGGCGTGCAGTGCCTGATCGGCAACGGCGTGGTGGTTGCACCTGACGCCCTGCTGCGCGAGATCACCAAGCTGGAAGAGAAAGGCGTGCCAGTGCGCGAGCGCCTGCGTATCAGCCCTTCCTGCCCGCTGATCCTGTCCTTCCACGTTGCGCTGGACCAGGCCCGTGAAAAGGCCCGTGGCGAGCTGAAGATCGGCACGACCGGTCGCGGCATCGGCCCGGCCTACGAAGACAAGGTTGCACGTCGTGGCCTGCGTGTGGGCGACCTGCTCAACATGCCGCGCTTTGAAGACAAGCTGCGTGAACTGGTGGATTACCACAACTTCATGCTGGTGGGTTACTACAAAGAGCCGGCCATCGAGTTTGAAAAGACCCTGGCCGAGTGCAAGGAATACGCCGAGCTGCTCAAGCCGCTGATGCTGGACGTGACTGCCGAGCTGCACGACCTGCGTCGCGCCGGCAAAGACATCATGTTCGAAGGCGCCCAGGGCTCGTTGCTGGACATCGACCACGGCACCTACCCTTACGTCACCAGTTCCAACACCACCGCTGGCGGCGTTGCGACGGGTTCGGGCGTTGGCCCGATGTTCCTGGACTACATCCTCGGCATCACCAAGGCATACACCACGCGTGTGGGTTCGGGTCCATTCCCGACTGAACTGTTCGACGACGTCGGCGCGCACCTGGCCAAACAAGGCCACGAGTTCGGCGCGACGACCGGCCGTGCCCGCCGTTGTGGCTGGTTCGACGCCGTTATCCTGCGTCGCGCTATCGATGTGAACAGCATCTCGGGCATCTGCCTGACCAAGCTGGACGTACTCGACGGCCTGGAAACCATCAACATCTGCATCGGCTACAAGGATGCGGAAGGCAAGGACGTTGCCCCGACTGACGCGGACAGCTACGTAGGCCTGCAGCCTGTGTACGAAGAAGTGCCAGGCTGGACCGAATCGACCGTGGGCGCCAAGACCCTGGAAGAACTGCCAGCCAACGCCCGCGCTTACATCAAGCGCGTCGAAGAGCTGATCGGTGCGCCGATCGACATTATTTCGACGGGCCCGGACCGCAACGAGACCATCGTTCTGCGTCACCCGTTCGCTTAATAAGCTGTTGATGTAAAAAGCAAAGGGCTCCTTCGGGAGCCCTTTGTCGTTTCCGCCTGGTAAACGGCACGACCCTTGCTATGGTTCTTTCTTTCGCGGTGCTATCAAATTAATGGCACCCGTGGTGGAGGGATTCCCAGTGTCTGCCGTTCTCTCATTGTTACAAAGCCGGCTGTTGCGGCCTGTGTTCGTTACCCTAGGTATCGCTCTTTTGGTGCAAGTACTGGTGGCCGTCGCCCTGACGCGAAGCACCGTCACTGCATTGGAAGCTGATTTGGGCAATCGCCTGGGCGTCGACAGCCAGAAACTGTCCGGCGAGTTGGCGCAAGCCGGCAAGGAAGTGACATCCAGCCTGGACAGTCTGTCTTCCAGCACGCGCCAGCGTCTGACGGCGGGGCTTTCCACGCGCCTGCAGGAAGAGCAGAAGCAACTGCGTGCGACCCTGGAAAAAGACCTGCAGGACTCTGCCAATGACATGGCGCAACTGCTTGCTTCGGTGGCGCCGCGTGCCATGTGGGACAGCGACGTGCCGACGCTGTCTGAGTTTGCCCGCAGAGCCCAGCGCAATCCCAACGTGTTGTTTGTGGTGTATGACGACGCGGCTGGTGAGCACCTGACCCGTTACCTCAATCGTGAAAACCCGATCAACCAGGCGCTGCTGGAAAAGGGCAAGGGCGAACGAGCCCTGGATAAAGTGCTGGATGCGGCGAAGAATGATCCCTCGGTGTTCTACGTCGAAGCGTCCATTAGCCCCAATGGCGTAGAGATCGGCAAGGTCCGCATGGGGGTTTCGACTGCCTCGGTCGAGGCTGACCTGGCCGCGCTGGACAAGCGTTTTGCTGCACTGATTGCCAGCGGTGACCAGTTGGTGGGCGACAGCCTCAAGGGTGCCGCGGCTGACAGCGCGGCGGCCATGGGCGCGCGTTTGCAGTCGGCGCAAGCCACCGCCACCCAGATGACCGCCAATACCACCAGCGCCGTGCAAGAGGCGGCGGGCACCTTGCGCTGGCGCATCGGCATGGGCCTGGCAGTTGTAGGTTTTGGTGTATTGCTGTTGATTGCTGTAGTGCTCGGCCGTCGGGTGGTCAATCGCCTGAAGCTGCTGATTGCAGCGATGGACGATTTGGCGGCAGGCGAGGGCGACCTGACCAAGCGCGTGCAGATCAACAGCCGGGACGAAATCGGCGACATGGCCTCGGCGGTCAATCGCTTTGTGGATAAATTGCAGCCGATCGTGCGTGAAGCCGGTGATGTGGCCCAGCGTACCGGCGTGGAAATCGGCGCGATGACCCTGCGCAATGCGGGTGCCGATGCGGCCGCCGGCTTGCAGCGTGATGAGGTTGCCGAAAGCCTGCGGGCGCTGTCGCAAATGGCGGATGAGGCCCAGGCGGAAAGCCATGCGATGCAGGCCGCCTTGCAGCAGGTGGTGGATATTCGCCAGGCGACTGATGAAAATTCCCGCACTTCAGCCGAAGTCGGCAGCTTGATCGAGGCGTTGGCGGGGCAGGTGCAGGCCGGTTCCAAGGTGATCGAGCGGCTGGCGCAGCAGAGCGAGCAGATCGAGGTGGTGTTGACGGTGATCCACGGGATTGCCGAGCAAACCAACCTGCTGGCGCTCAACGCGGCTATTGAGGCGGCGCGAGCCGGTGAGACCGGGCGCGGCTTTGCGGTGGTGGCGGACGAGGTTCGCGCCCTGGCCAGTAAAACCCAGAGTTCTACCGGCGACATCCAGGCCCACATCGTGGCCTTGCAGCAAGGCGCTCGTGAGGCCGTGGAAACCATCGGCAAGGCCGGGCGCCAGGCCAGCGAAGGTTTGCTGGTGTTGCGCGACAGCGTGCGCCTGCAGCAGTCGGTGCAGGCCTCGGTGGAGCAGGTGCATGCAGCGATTGGCCTGGCGACGCGGGCGGCTGAGCATCAGGCGCAGGGTGCGCATGCGGTGCGTGGGCGAGTCGAGATCATTCATGCCCAGGCTGAGCGAGCGGCGCAGGCGGTGGTAGAGACTACAGCCAGTGGCAAAGTGCTGGATGGGTTGGCTGCGCAGTTGAAGGCGAGCTTGGGGCAGTTCCGGGCTTGATGTCGCCTGGTGCGGCCCTTTCGCGAGCAAGCCCGCTCCCACATTCGACCGAGTTCCACTTCTGGAATGCGAGCAAATGTGGGAGCGGGCTTGCTCGCGAAAGCTATTTCAGCGGCTCAGGTACATCCGCGTCGTAAGCAAATACACCGGCAGTCCCGACACCAAAATCAACAATGCCGCATAGGGCGCCGCTGCCGCGAATTCCACATTCGAGGTGTGCGCCCACACGGCAGTTGCCAAGGTATTCAGCCCGGTCGGACTAAGCAGCAACGTCGCCGTCAATTCCTTCATTGCATCCAGGAATACCAGCGCAAACGCCGCCCCCAATGCCGGGAAAATAATCGGCAGCGTCACCCGGCAAAACGCACTGAACGACGACGCGCCCAGCGTTCTCGCCGCCTCTTCCAGCTGGGGTGCTGCCTTGTTCAGCGCCGTGCGGATCGGCGCCTGGGCCAGGGGCAAAAACAGCAGCGCATAAGCGATCAGCAGCAATGCCGACGTTTGATACAGCGCCGGCACGTAATGCAGGGCGAAATACACCAGTGTCAGCGCAATCACCAGGCCGGGCAGGGCGTGCAGCAGGTACGGCAGGCGCTCGGCCCACAGTGCGAGCTGGCCCTTGTAGCGCACCACCAGCAAGCCCACGGGCACGGCAAACAACAGGCAAAGCGCGGCGCCGCCCAGGGATAGCGCCAACGAAGAAAGCAGCGCCTCGCTGATCTCGGCTATCGGAAATGCCGCCGAACTGCCCACTGCCAGCCAATAACCGAGCATGCCCAGTGGAATGCCGCTGCCGATGATCGCCAGGAGCAGGCAATACAGCTGCCCCAGCGCCGCCCATTTGCCGAGTCGAACCTGTTCGGCATGCCGCGCCGCGCCCTGGCCGGTACGCACGTGTCGGCCCTTGCCGCGCACCCGCAGCTCCAGCCAGAGCAGCGTCAGGCACATCACCAGCAGCACCGCCGAAAGCATCGCCGCATTGGCGTTGCTGAACTCCAGCTCGAATTGCTGGTAGATCGCGGTGGTAAACGTCTGCAAGCCGATGATCGACAGCGCGCCGAACTCCACCAGCATATGCAGGGCAATCAACAGTGCCCCGGCCAGCAGTGACGGCCACAGTAAAGGCAAGGTGATGCGAAAGAACACGCCCCAGCGATTCAGGCCAAGGGTGCGGGCCGATTCTTCCAGGGATGGATCAAGATTGCGCAGGGTTGCCGCCACCGGCAGAAACACCAGTGGGTATTTGGACAGGGTCATCACCAGGATCGCTCCGCCCAACCCTTCAAAGTTGGCGCTTAACGAAACCCAGGTAAAGCTGCTGACAAACGCCGGCACCGCGAACGGCAGGCACAGGATCACTCCCCAGATCCGCCGTCCCGGCAGGTTGCTGCGTTCCAGCAGCCAGGCCAGGGACAAGCCGATCACGCCGCAGGCCACGGTGACGCCGACCATCAGCGCCAGGGTGTTGCGCAGCAACCCGAATACATAGGGCCGCCACAGCAAATGCACCGCCTCGGCCCATCCTGCCTGCCAGGCCTTGAGGCCGACATACGCCAGCGGCAACAGGCTCAGGCCTACCAGCAGCAGGACTGGTAGCAGCAACCAGATCGAAGGGCGTTTGCGTCTCGGCGTAAAACCCCCGCGCAAGGCGAGGGCGGGGAGCGATGGGTTCATCAGTTCAAGCCAACGTCACGTTCCAGTTCCAGGGCTTCTTCGGCGTTGCCCAGGTCGGCAGGGGTGACTTTCGGCGGTTGCAGCTCGCTGAAAGGCTTGAGGCCGCGGTTGGATTCCATGCCCTTGCGCAGCGGGTATTCGGCGGAAGTGTTGGTGATCACCCGCTGGCCTTCTTCGCTGGCCATGAATGCCAGCAGTTGCTGGGCTTCCTTTGGATGCTTGCTGGATTTCAGTGCAGCCGCGGCAGACACGGTGATCAGGCCACCGGCATCGCCGTTGGTGAAGTAGTGCAGCTGCGAATCCAGGTTGGTTTTTTCTTTCTTCAGGGCGAACCAGTAGTAGTTGTTCACCAAGACAGTGGCGACTTCGCCATTTTCCACGGCCTTGAGCGCAACCATGTTGTTGCTGTAGACCTTGCCGAAAGCGCGCAGGCCGGTCAGCCACTCTTCAGCCGCTTCGCGACCGTGCAGCTTGATGATCGCTACGGCTTGTTCCTGGAACGCGCCGCTGGTGGGCACGAAACCGACCTTGCCTTGCCACTCGGGCCCGGCGAAATCCAGTACCGACTTGGGCAGGTCTTTCTCGGCGATCAGCTTCGGGTTGAAGGCCACGACGCGGGTGCGTGCGGTTACGCCCATCCAGGCGCCGTTGGCGGCCACGTATTCCTTCGGCAGGACGTCGAGGGTGCTGGCGTCGATGGTTGCCAGCAGGCCTTGCTCGCCGAGTTTATTCAGCGGCGGCGATTCTTCGGTGTAGATCACGTCGGCAGGGGAGCGGTCACCTTCTTCGACGACCTGGCTGGCCAGCTGGTTGCTGCTGCCCTTGCGCACATTGACGTGGATGCCGGTCTTGGCTTCGAAGGCCTTGGCAAGTTCATCGCCGACCTCCTTGTGTTGGCCGTTGTACAAGGTCAGTGCAACCTTGTCGGCAGAATAGGCAGCGGGCGAGAGCAGGGTCAGGCCGAGCAGAGTGATGGTCAGGCCACGCAGAAGGGATGTCTTGAGACGGGTATCGCGGATCATCATCCGGGGTTTTCCTCACTTGAGTGCAACAAATCCTTACAAGGATAAACGATAAAACTTCTCAAGTGCGGACGAGGGGGGGAATCACCGGTCAGTTTTTCAAACCCCGGAAACGAAAAAACCCGCTTTCGCGGGTTTGATCTGAATTTGGTGCCCAGGAGAAGACTCGAACTTCCACGACCTTGCGATCACCAGCACCTGAAGCTGGCGTGTCTACCAATTTCACCACCTGGGCATTATCAACGCTTGCGCTGTTGATGGAGCGAACTATACGGAGGGCTTTTTGATCTGTAAACCCCTGATTCAAAAATATAAATCAAGATTCTTGTTAAAAATCAAAGGCTTGAAACGCAAAAACCCGCTTTCGCGGGTTTTTGGAGACTCAAGGCATAACCTTGAGTTTGAAATTGGTGCCCAGGAGAAGACTCGAACTTCCACGACCTTGCGATCACCAGCACCTGAAGCTGGCGTGTCTACCAATTTCACCACCTGGGCAGCATCAACAACGTTGCCGTCGTCGATGGCGCGCACTATACGGAGGCTATTTTGAGCTGTAAAGCCCTGCCATGAAAAAAGTCTGGAATATTTCGCCGACGGTCGCGCAAGGTGCATTCCAAGGGCTACAAAGTGCTTTTACGGGCTTGTCGACACCTGAAATTTCCCGTTTCAATACGCGTATGCCAAACTAACCCGCATATAGACAAGGTGAAAACTCTCTAATGGCCGATTGGCAGTCCCTCGATCCCGAGGCCGCTCGTGAAGCGGAAAAATATGAAAACCCTATTCCTAGCCGCGAACTGATCCTGGCGCATCTCGCCGATCGGGGTTCGCCTGCTAGCCGCGAGCAGCTGGTTGAAGAATTCGGTCTGACCACCGAAGACCAACTCGAGGCCCTGCGTCGCCGCCTGCGCGCCATGGAGCGCGATGCCCAGTTGATCTACACCCGCCGAGGCACCTATGCGCCGGTGGATAAGCTCGACCTGATCCTCGGTCGCATTGCCGGCCACCGTGACGGTTTCGGTTTCCTGATCCCGGACGACGGCAGCGATGACCTGTTCATGAGCCCGGCGCAAATGCGCCTGGTGTTCGATGGCGACCGTGCCCTGGCCCGCGTTTCCGGCCTCGACCGTCGCGGTCGCCGTGAAGGCGTGATCGTCGAAGTGGTGTCCCGTGCCCACGAGTCCATCGTCGGCCGTTACTTCGAAGAAGGCGGCATCGGCTTCGTGGTGCCGGATAACCCCAAGGTCCAGCAGGAAGTGCTGATCACTCCGGGGCGCAATGGCGCCGCCAAAGTGGGCCAGTTCGTCGAGGTGAAAATCACCCACTGGCCAACTGCGCGCTTCCAGCCGCAGGGCGATATCGTTGAAGTGGTCGGCAACTACATGGCGCCGGGCATGGAGATCGATGTTGCGCTGCGCACCTACGATATCCCTCACGTCTGGCCTGAGGCTGTGCTCAAAGAAGCCGCCAAGCTCAAGCCGGAAGTCGAAGAAAAAGACAAAGAGAAGCGCATCGACCTGCGTCATCTGCCGTTCGTCACCATTGACGGCGAAGATGCCCGCGACTTCGACGATGCGGTCTACTGCGAAGCCAAGCCTGGCAAACTGCGCCTGTTCTCCGGCGGCTGGAAGTTGTTCGTCGCGATTGCCGACGTGTCCAGCTACGTGAAGATCGGTTCGGCCCTGGACAACGAAGCCCAGGTGCGCGGCAACTCGGTGTACTTCCCCGAGCGCGTCATCCCGATGCTGCCTGAGCAGCTGTCCAACGGCCTGTGCTCCCTGAACCCGAAAGTCGACCGTTTGGCCATGGTGTGCGAGATGACCATCTCGAAAACCGGCGAAATGACCGACTACCAGTTCTACGAAGCGGTGATTCACTCCCAGGCGCGCCTGACCTACAACAAGGTCAGCACCATCCTGGAACAGCCGAAAACCAGCGAAGCCAAGGCCCTGCGCGGTGAGTACGGGCATGTCGTGCCGCACCTCAAGCAGCTCTACGCGCTGTACAAGGTGCTGTTGGGCGCTCGTCACGTGCGTGGCGCGATCGACTTTGAAACTCAGGAAACCCGGATTGTCTTCGGTTCCGAGCGCAAGATCGCCGCAATCACCCCGACCACGCGCAACGATGCTCACAAGCTGATCGAGGAGTGCATGCTGGCGGCCAACGTGGCCACCGCAGAGTTCCTCAAAAAGCACGAGATTCCTGCGTTGTACCGGGTGCACGACGGCCCGCCGCCGGAGCGTCTGGAGAAGCTGCGCGCGTTCCTCGGTGAGCTCGGCCTGTCCCTGCACAAAGGCAAGGACGGCCCGACGCCGAAGGACTACCAGGCTCTGCTCGCGAGCATCAAGGACCGTCCGGATTACCACGTGATCCAGACCGTTATGCTGCGCTCCCTGAGCCAGGCGGTGTACAGCGCCGATAACCAGGGCCACTTCGGCCTGAATTACGAAGCGTACACCCACTTCACCTCGCCGATTCGTCGTTACCCGGACTTGCTCACGCACCGGGCGATCCGCAGCGTGATCCATTCCAAACAGAACACCCCGCACGTCAAGCGTGCTGGTGCCATGACCATTCCGAAGGCACGGATCTATCCGTACGACGAAGCGGCCCTGGAACAGTTGGGCGAGCAGTGCTCCATGAGCGAGCGCCGTGCCGACGAAGCCACCCGCGACGTAGTGAACTGGCTCAAGTGCGAGTTCATGAAAGACCGCGTGGGCGAGTCGTTCCCGGGTGTGATCACTGCCGTGACCGGTTTTGGTTTGTTCGTCGAGCTGACCGACATCTACGTCGAGGGCCTGGTGCACGTCACCGCCTTGCCGGGTGACTACTACCACTTCGACCCTGTGCATCACCGCCTGGCGGGTGAGCGCACCGGTCGCAGCTTCCGTCTGGGCGATACCGTTGAAGTGCAGGTCATGCGCGTCGACCTCGACGAGCGCAAGATCGATTTCGGTATGCCTGACAAGCCGGCTGAACCGACTGGCCGTAAAAAACGTGGCGGCGAAACTGCTGCCCCGGCCAGCAAAGGCAAAGGTGCTCCTGCGAAAGCAGCGGTCGCCGAGCCTGCGCCAGCCAAGCCTGCGCGTCGTTCGTCTGCCAAGGACAAGGCCCCCGAAGCCTACCGCCCTAGCGATGCCGCGGCGAAAAACGCCGAGCTGCGCAAGAGCCGCGAGTTGAAGCAGCAGTTGCTCAACGAAGCCAAAAGCGGTGGTAAAGCGGCGTCTGGGGGAAAGTCCCGCGAGGCGGAAAAGCCGTCGAGCAAGCCGAGTAAACACCGTAAAGGCCCGCCAAAAGCGGGTTCGGCCCCTGCGAAAAGCGGCGGGTCGCGCAAACCTAAGGCCAAGTCATGAGTCTGGAAAAAATCTACGGCGTGCACGCCGTAGAAGCATTGCTGCGTCACCACCCGAAACGCGTCAAGCAGGTGTGGTTGGCAGAAGGCCGCAGTGAGCCGCGTGTTCAAGCGCTGGTCGAACTGGCCAATCAGAACAAAGTTGCCATCGGCCAGGCCGAGCGGCGCGAGATGGACGTCTGGGTCGAAGGCGTTCACCAGGGCGTGGTAGCCGACGTCAGTCCAAGCCAGGTCTGGGGCGAAGCGATGCTCGACGAGCTGCTCGACCGCACCGAAGGCGCACCGCTGTTGCTGGTGCTCGACGGCGTGACCGATCCGCACAACCTCGGCGCCTGCCTGCGTTCGGCGGATGCTGCCGGTGCGTTGGCGGTGATCGTACCTAAAGACAAGTCGGCAACCTTGACGCCTGTAGTGCGTAAAGTCGCCTGCGGTGCGGCGGAAGTGATTCCGTTGGTGGCCGTGACCAACCTGGCGCGTACCCTCGAGAAACTCCAGCAGCGCGGCCTGTGGGTCGTGGGTACGGCGGGGGAGGCTGAGGTCAGCATTTATGACCAGGACCTCACCGGCCCGACCATCCTGATCATGGGTGCCGAAGGCAAGGGCATGCGCCGCCTGACCCGCGAGCATTGCGATTACCTGGTGCACCTGCCGATGGCCGGTAGCGTCAGCAGCCTCAACGTTTCAGTCGCAACGGGCGTCTGCCTGTTCGAAGCCCAGCGCCAGCGCGGCGCCAAGGCTAAAGCCAAGAAATAACCAAGTCTGGCGCAGGTCAAAATGTGGGAGGGGGCTTGCTCCCGAATACGGTGTATCAGTCAGTGCATTTGGTGACTGGCACATCGCTTTCGGGAGCAAGCCCCCTCCCACATTTGTTTTTGTGGTGTATGGGGGCTGTTCAAATAATCACCAATCACCTTGCACCCTTTCTCCCCCTTCTCTACAATTGCGCCCCTTGCCTTCATGGCAGGCACGCATGTGCCTCCCTTCGGCAAGATCCATAAGTGTCATTCACTCCTTGTCTGACCGTTTTTGAGCGGCAGGCTACAACCCGTAAGGAGCATTCATGCGTCATTACGAAATCATCTTTTTGGTCCACCCGGATCAAAGCGAGCAAGTCGGCGGCATGGTAGAGCGTTACACCAAGCTGATCGAAGAAGACGGCGGCAAAATCCACCGTCTGGAAGATTGGGGCCGTCGTCAACTGGCCTACGCAATCAACAATGTTCACAAGGCTCACTACGTGATGCTGAACGTTGAGTGCACTGGCAAGGCCCTGGCCGAGCTGGAAGACAACTTCCGCTACAACGATGCAGTGATCCGTAACCTGGTCATCCGTCGCGAAGAAGCCGTTACCGGCCAATCCGAGATGCTCAAGGCTGAAGAAAACCGCAGTGAGCGCCGTGAGCGTCGCGACCGTCCTGAGCACGAAGGCGCTGAAAGCGCTGATAGTGATGACAGCGACAACAGCGATAACGCTGACGAGTAATCCACGGACCTTTTAAGGAGCCTATCAAATGGCACGTTTCTTCCGTCGTCGTAAATTCTGCCGCTTCACCGCTGAAGACGTGAAGGAGATCGATTACAAAGATCTCAACACTCTGAAAGCCTACGTATCCGAGACCGGCAAAATTGTTCCAAGCCGCATCACCGGTACCAAAGCTCGTTATCAGCGTCAGCTGGCCACCGCTATCAAGCGCGCCCGCTTCCTGGCCCTGCTGGCCTACACCGACAGCCACGGCCGCTGAGACCGGGCAGTCGACAAGTAGTAAGGGATTGAATGCATGCGCGCCTTAGCTGAGTTCATCATGCGCGGTCGTGTGCAGGCCACTCTGGTAGTGGCTGGATGTGCAGCATTGCCGTTGTTGTATTGGTTGGGTGCTGCCGCGGGTTGCCTTGTGCTTCTGCGGCGCGGTTTGAAGGACGCCCTTGGCGTTCTTGCCCTGGGAATACTGCCGGCCTTGGTCTGGTGGTTGAAATTCGATGATCCACGGGTACTTCTGGTACTGCTCGGTTCATCGACCCTTGCGTTGGTTTTGCGCGCAAGTGAGTCCTGGGTCCGTACGCTGCTGGTCAGCGTGGCATTGGGGTTGGTGTATTCACTGGCGCTTGGCGCGGCTTTCCGCCCGCAAATCGAGGCGCTGGCGCAGGAGATCATCAAGATCCTGCCGCTGGCCCTCGGGGATCTCTACCAGCAGTTATCGGTAGAGGAGCGAGCGCGCTTTGCGTCAGTGGTTGCACCGATGCTTACCGGCCTGATAGCGGCACTGTTGCAGATTGTCAGCTTGCTGAGCCTGATTCTTGGGCGTTACTGGCAGGCGTTGTTGTATAACCCGGGTGGTTTTGGTCGCGAGTTTCGCAGTATCAGAATCCCCGCTGGACCGGCGATGTTGCTGCTGGCGTTCATGGTGGTCGGGCCGACTTTTGGCCTGGCGCTGTTGGTGCCGTTGTGCAGCGTACCGCTGGTATTCGCCGGCCTGTCCCTGATTCATGGGCTGGTGGCGCAAAAGCGACTGGGCAGATTCTGGCTGGTGGGGTTGTACGTGACGCTGTTGCTGTTCATGCAGCTGATCTATCCGTTACTCGTGGTCTTGGCCATTGTCGACGGCCTGATTGATTTTCGCGGTCGTCTGGCGCCGAAAGACGCCGATAACGCGAACGGTGAAGGTTAAAAGTTAGAGGATTTTCACATGCAACTGATCCTTCTGGAAAAAGTCGCCAACCTGGGCAACCTGGGCGACAAAGTGAACGTTAAGGCCGGCTACGGTCGTAACTACCTGCTGCCATACGGCAAAGCCACCGCTGCAACCGCTGCCAACCTGGCTGCGTTTGAAGAGCGTCGTGCCGAGCTGGAAAAAGCAGCAGCAGACAAAAAAGCTTCGGCCGAAACTCGCGCTGCCCAACTGGCTGAGCTGGAAGTGACTATCACTGCCACCGCCGGTGACGAAGGCAAGCTGTTCGGTTCGATCGGCACCCACGACATCGCTGATGCACTGACCGCCTCCGGCGTTGAAGTGCAGAAGAGCGAAGTTCGTCTGCCGAACGGCACCATCCGCAACGTTGGCGAATTCGATGTAGCCGTGCACCTGCACGCTGAAGTCGAAGCAACCGTACGCGTTGTTGTGGTAGCAGCTTAAGCAACACCTAACTGACTGGCACCTCGCGTGCCAGGCAGTTAACATCGGGCACGATCCTGTTCACAGGTCGTGCCTTTTGTTTTTCTGTAGCTCCTGATTCTCCAACTATTCCAAGTGGCCATGAACGATATCTCCGCTCCTGAGCAATATGACCTGCAAACCGCTGCCCTGAAGGTGCCGCCGCATTCCATCGAGGCCGAACAGGCCGTGCTCGGTGGCTTGATGCTGGACAACAACGCCTGGGAACGCGTGCTGGATCAAGTCTCGGACGGCGATTTCTACCGTCATGACCACCGCCTGATCTTCCGCGCCATTGCCAAGCTGGCCGACCAGAACTCACCGATCGACGTGGTGACCCTGGCCGAGCAATTGGACAAGGAAGGCCAGACGTCCCAAGTGGGCGGCCTGGGTTACCTGGGCGAGCTGGCGAAAAACACGCCATCGGTCGCCAACATCAAGGCGTATGCGCAGATCGTCCGTGCGCGGGCCACGTTGCGCCAGTTGATCGGCATCGCCACCGAGATCGCCGACAGCGCGTTCAACCCGGAAGGCCGCACTGCCGAAGAGATTCTCGACGAGGCCGAACGGCAGATCTTCCAGATCGCCGAGGCCCGGCCGAAAACCGGCGGCCCGGTCAGCGTCAACGACTTGCTGACCAAGGCCATCGACCGTATCGACACCTTGTTCAACACCGACAACGCCATCACCGGCCTGTCCACCGGCTACACCGACCTCGACGGCATGACCAGCGGCCTGCAGCCAGCCGACTTGATCATCGTCGCCGGCCGTCCGTCCATGGGTAAAACCACCTTCGCCATGAACCTGGTGGAAAACGCCGTGTTGCGCAGCGACAAGGCCGTACTGGTTTACTCCCTGGAGATGCCAGGCGAATCGCTGATCATGCGTATGTTGTCGTCCCTGGGCCGCATCGACCAGACCAAGGTGCGTGCCGGCCGCCTGGAAGACGACGACTGGCCGCGGCTGACCTCGGCGGTCAACCTGCTCAACGATCGCAAGCTGTTTATCGATGACACCGCGGGCATCAGCCCGTCGGAAATGCGCGCGCGTACCCGACGCCTGGTGCGTGAGCACGGCGATATTGCCCTGATCATGATCGACTACCTGCAGTTGATGCAGATCCCGGGCTCCAGCGGTGACAGCCGGACCAACGAGATTTCCGAGATTTCCCGCTCGTTGAAAGCCCTGGCCAAGGAATTCAACTGCCCGGTGGTTGCCCTGTCGCAGCTCAACCGATCTCTTGAGCAGCGTCCGAACAAACGCCCGATCAACTCCGACTTGCGGGAATCCGGAGCGATCGAGCAGGATGCTGACGTGATCATGTTCGTATACCGGGACGAGGTGTATCACCCGGAGACCGAGCATAAAGGCATCGCTGAAATCATTATCGGTAAACAGCGTAACGGGCCAATCGGCACCACGCGCCTGGCCTTCATCGGTAAATACACCCGCTTCGAGAACCTGGCGCCGGGCAGCTATAACTTCGAAGACGAGTAAAAGCGCTGCCCGCCAATTCCGACTGCAAAGGTCGGAATTGGTCAAATTTTGTGCTATATTCCGCGCCCGCGATTTTTCATCTCAACACCGGTCACCGTCATGCAAACAGCCAAGCCGTTATTTGACTATCCCAAGTACTGGGCCGAATGTTTCGGTCCTGCGCCATTCCTGCCGATGAGCAGGGAGGAGATGGATCAGCTTGGCTGGGATTCATGCGACATCATCATCGTCACCGGTGACGCGTACGTGGACCATCCGTCGTTCGGCATGGCAATCATCGGCCGGCTGCTGGAGTCCCAGGGCTTTCGCGTCGGGATCATTGCCCAGCCCAACTGGCAGTCCAAAGACGACTTCATGAAGCTCGGCGAGCCGAACCTGTTCTTCGGCGTCGCGGCCGGCAACATGGACTCGATGATCAACCGCTACACCGCCGACAAGAAAATCCGCTCCGATGACGCCTACACCCCAGGCGGCATGGCCGGCAAACGTCCGGACCGCGCGAGCCTGGTCTACAGCCAGCGCTGCAAGGAAGCCTACAAGCACGTGCCGATCGTGCTCGGCGGCATCGAAGCCTCCCTGCGCCGCATCGCCCACTACGACTACTGGCAGGACCGTGTACGCAACTCGATCCTGATCGACGCCTGTGCCGATATCCTGCTGTACGGCAACGCCGAGCGGGCCATCGTCGAAGTCGCCCAGCGCCTGTCGTGGGGCCACAAGATCGAAGACATCACCGACGTGCGCGGCACCGCGTTCATTCGCCGTGACACGCCCGAAGGCTGGTACGAGGTGGACTCCACCCGTATCGACCGTCCGGGCAAGATCGACAAGATCATCAACCCGTACGTGAACACCCAGGACACCCAGGCCTGCGCCATCGAGCAGGAAAAGGGCCCGGTGGAAGACCCGGAAGAGGCCAAGGTGGTACAGATCCTGGCCAGCCCACGCATGACCCGTGACAAGACCGTGATCCGTCTGCCGTCCGTGGAAAAAGTCCGTGGCGACTCGGTGCTGTATGCCCACGCCAACCGCGTGCTCCACCTGGAAACCAACCCGGGCAACGCCCGCGCGCTGGTACAGAAGCACGGCGAAGTGGATGTGTGGTTCAACCCGCCGCCCATTCCCATGACTACCGAAGAAATGGACTACGTGTTCGGCATGCCTTACGCCCGTGTTCCACACCCGGCGTACGGCAAGGAAAAGATCCCGGCCTACGACATGATCCGCTTCTCGGTGAACATCATGCGTGGCTGCTTCGGCGGCTGCACCTTCTGCTCGATCACCGAGCACGAAGGCCGAATCATCCAGAACCGTTCCGAAGAGTCGATCATTCGCGAAATCGAAGAGATCCGCGACAAGGTGCCAGGCTTCACCGGCGTCATTTCCGACCTCGGCGGCCCGACCGCGAACATGTACCGCATTGCCTGCAAGAGCCCGGAAATCGAATCCGCGTGCCGCAAGCCATCCTGCGTGTTCCCGGGCATCTGCCCGAACCTGAACACCGACCACTCGTCGTTGATCCAGCTGTACCGCAGCGCCCGTGCGTTGCCGGGTGTGAAGAAGATCCTGATCGCTTCCGGCCTGCGCTACGACCTCGCGGTCGAGTCGCCGGAGTACGTGAAGGAGCTGGTGACCCACCACGTCGGTGGTTACCTGAAGATCGCCCCGGAACACACCGAGGAAGGTCCGCTCAACCAGATGATGAAACCGGGCATCGGCAGCTATGACAAGTTCAAGCGCATGTTCGAGAAGTACACCAAGGAAGCGGGCAAGGAGCAGTACCTGATTCCTTACTTCATCGCCGCCCACCCGGGCACCACCGATGAAGACATGATGAACCTGGCCCTGTGGCTCAAGGGCAACGGCTTCCGCGCCGACCAGGTGCAGGCGTTCTACCCGTCGCCAATGGCCACCGCCACAGCGATGTACCACTCGGGCAAGAATCCGCTGCGCAAGGTCACCTACAAGAGCGACGCGGTGACCATCGTCAAGAGCGAAGAACAGCGCCGCCTGCACAAGGCCTTCCTGCGCTACCACGACCCGAAGGGCTGGCCGATGCTGCGTGAAGCATTGACTCGCATGGGCCGTGCAGACCTGATCGGGCCGGGCAAGGAGCAACTGATCCCGTTGCACCAACCGTCCACCGACAGCTACCAGAGCGCCCGTCGCAAAAATTCGACGCCGGCTGGCAGCCACAAGGTTGCGAAGGAAACCACCACCAGGATCCTCACCCAGCATACCGGCTTGCCGCCCCGTGGCAGTGACGGCAGCAACCCGTGGGACAAGCGTGAGCAAGCCAAGGCCGCGGCCATGGCGCGCAACAAGCAGGCCGCCAAGGAGCGCACCGACGCCGCCAAAGGCAAAGGCAAGAAGCCAGCCCGCAAGCCGGTCGTGCCGCGTTGATCGCTGCCTGAAACGCAAAAACGCCAGCCTCGTGCTGGCGTTTTGCTTTCTAGCGGGTGGGTAGCCTGTTTGTTAAGGTGGCGCCCATTCGAGCGCCATCGCAGGCAAGCCAGCTCCCACATGTGACCGGGTTTCAGCATGAGAATGCGGTCGAATGTGGGAGCGGGCTTGCTCGCGAAAGCGCCAGTTCAGACACCACCCATTTCAAGGAAGAACACCCCCATGAGCAGCCCCCTGCTTGGCATCGGCATGGACTCCAACCGCTCCCAGTTCATGGCCCGCCAGCGCATCGAAAGCCAGATCAACCTGCCACGCCTGTTTGCTGCCATCGACGCCGACCCCGGCATCGTGGGGGCGGGTGTGGTGTATATCGATGCCGACTTCAACGTCGTCACCCTGCGCGAATTCCAACCCATCTGCAGCATTGCGCCCAAACGCGTGATCCTGCGGGAAGCGCAGCGGTACATAGCGCCGGCGCAGTTCGCCCAGCAGGTGCAAGACAATCCCCGTGAATCGCGGCTGGTGGGTGAAGCGATCAACACCACGCTGTCGTGTGCCGGTGCAGTCATCGGCTGGGTAGTGGTGCTCAGCGGCTCTGTCGCGATACCGTTTTCGGCGGGTGCCAGTACGGTGGTCGCAGCCCTCGGCTACACCGCTGCGGCAGCCAGTACCGTTCAGTGTTTTGCCGGTGGCTACCGGACCGTCAACGAAATAAGAAATCCGTCGCGCAACGACGAGCTCGACGGCGAGGAATGGTATCAATACACGATGATCGCGTTGGACGCCGCATCGTTGGTCGGAGTCGGTGCATCGTCACTCACCACCCTCAAGCTGGTCCGGCTGAATAGGGCGACCACCGGCAAAAGTGTTCGGGAGGTACTGAAAGGCTTGAATCGACAAGAGCGCGCCAAACTGACCAAGGAGTTGCTGAGCATTAACGACCCTCGCTTGAGCTCGAAGATGCTCAAGTTGCGACAGTTGTCAGGTGAGCTGCCCAAGCGCTTCACGCCCACACAGGTCAAGCACGCAACGGTCACGCAAATACAGGATGCGTTGGGCGCCTCGATTGGCTTCACGGGCAGTGCGCTTTCCGGGAATGTCCGAACCATTGCCGTAGGTCTATACGAGGAGATTGAGCAATGAACCAAGCACCGAGCATTCGTGCCTTTCTATCCCGGTACTTTCCGGTTTTCATGGGGGCGATATTTGCAGCGGTATTTTCCCTGGTCTTCGCGGTGCCTTTGTTTTTTGACAGCTATTTCCGGGACCTTCCCCTGGCGGATAACGCCAAGTACTCCTTTCTCGGCGGAATCGCTCTGACGTTGGTCATCGTGCACTGCAACTTCATGATCGCCCGCGGACGCCCGCAATGGGTGTGGCCGCTGGTGGTGTTGCTGGGGCTTTGTCTTGTGTGTGTGCTGCCCACGATCGAGTACCGACCGCATCCATTTATTTATGGCATGAGCGTGCTGTTGCCGTTGCTGGCGCTGCTGGTGCTTAACAGCAAGCGCCACCGCGAAATGCGCCAGAAACTGGTCGAAGTTCGCCACCTGCGTGAAGCCGTGATCGCCAGGCACAAAGCCCGTTGACTGGGTAGATTCACCACCCACCCTCACACTCCCGCCACAAATACGTGCAACCCTCGCACCACGACGGCAGCCATCGCGCCGTTTTGGTGCTGTACTGCACCGGGTCCCACGATAAAGCGCAATGACCACTGCTCTGGCATAAGTCTTGCGCGCTTTGTTTCCATGCCCTGGCTCGCAGGAGGCCGCCGTGTCGATTCATGTCGCGTTGCACCACGTTACGCATTACCGCTACGACCGCGCGGTCGAACTCGGCCCACAGATTGTTCGTCTGCGTCCGGCGGCCCATAGCCGCACGCGGATTCTTTCCTACGCGCTGAAGGTGCTGCCGGAACAGCACTTCATCAATTGGCAGCAAGATCCCCAGGGCAATTACCTGGCGCGTCTGGTGTTCCCGGAAAAAACTGACGAGCTGCGCATCGAAGTCGACCTGGTCGCGGAGATGGCGGTATTCAATCCGTTCGATTTCTTCCTGGAACCCTACGCCGAAAAAATCCCTTTCAGCTACGCCGCCGATGAGCAGCGCGAGCTGGCGCCGTACCTGGAAACATTGCCGCTGACCCCGCGATTCGCCGCGTATCTGGCGGGTATCGACCGCACGCCGTTGCCGGCGGTGGATTTCCTGGTGGGCCTGAATCAGCGTCTGGCCGCCGACATCGGCTACCTGATCCGCATGGAGCCGGGGGTACAAACTCCGGAATTCACCCTGGAAAACGCCTCCGGTTCCTGCCGGGATTCGGCGTGGTTGCTGGTGCAACTGCTGCGCAACCTTGGGTTGGCGGCACGATTTGTGTCCGGTTATCTGATCCAGTTGACCGCCGACGTCAAAGCCCTCGACGGCCCGTCCGGCACCGAGGTGGATTTCACCGACCTGCACGCCTGGTGCGAAGTGTATTTGCCCGGCGCCGGCTGGATCGGCCTCGATGCCACCTCCGGTTTGTTCGCCGGTGAAGGTCATATCCCGTTGGCCTGTAGTCCTGATCCTTCTTCCGCGGCGCCCATCAGTGGCCTGGTGGAACCCTGCGAGTGCGAATTTACCCACGAGATGTCCGTGGAGCGGATTTGGGAAGCCCCCAGGGTTACCAAGCCCTACACCGAAGAGCAGTGGCTGGCGATCCAGGCCCTGGGCCGGCAGATCGACGGTGACCTGCACAAGGACGACGTACGCCTGACCATGGGCGGCGAACCCACCTTCGTTTCCATCGACGACCCCGACGGCGCCGAATGGAACACCGCCGCCCTGGGCCCGGACAAACGCCGGCTGTCCGCCGAACTGTTCCAGCGCATGCGCAAGCACTACGCACCCAAGGGCCTGGTGCATTTCGGCCAGGGCAAGTGGTACCCCGGCGAGCAACTGCCGCGCTGGTCCCTCAACTGCTACTGGCGCCGCGACGGCGTGCCGATCTGGCACAACAGCGCGCTGATCGCCGATGAGCAGGAAAGCTATGGCGCCGACGGCGTGATGGCCGGGCGTTTTCTGGCCAGCGTTGCCGAGCGCCTGAAACTGCCTGCGCAGTTTGTATTTCCGGCCTACGAAGACAATTTCTATTACCTGTGGCGCGAAGGCGCCTTGCCGCAAAACGTCAGCGCCGAAGATCCGCGCCTGGAGGACAAGCTTGAGCGCGAGCGCCTGCGCAAGGTCTTCAGCCAGGGCCTGGATAAAGTCATCGGCCAGGTGCTGCCGCTGGCGCGCACGGCGGCCAATGACCGCTGGCAGAGCGGGCGCTGGTACCTGCGGGACAACTATTGCCGCCTGGTGCCGGGCGATTCACCGTTGGGTTATCGCCTGCCACTGGCCTCGCAACCGTGGGTAACGGCGGCGGACTATCCGTTCGTGCACCCCACCGATCCCAATCAGGACCTGGCAGACCTGCCGACCACCTCGCAACTGCAAAGCCATGGCGAGGCAGCTGCCAGCCAAGACCGTATCCCGAAGATCGACGAGTCTGCCGACTGGCTGACCCGCACCGCCCTGTGCGCCGAGGCACGGGACGGCCGCCTGTACCTGTTCATGCCGCCGCTGGAACGGGTCGAGGATTACCTGGAACTGGTGGCCGCCATCGAAGCCACCGCCGAAGAACTGCATTGCCCGGTGCTGCTGGAAGGCTATGAGCCGCCGAGCGACCCACGCCTGAGCAACTTCCGGGTGACGCCGGATCCGGGTGTGATCGAGGTCAACGTGCAGCCGTCCGCCACCTGGGACGAGTTGGTGGAACGCACCGAGTTTCTCTACGAAGAAGCCCGGCAAACCCGCCTCACCACAGAAAAATTCATGATCGACGGGCGCCACACCGGCACCGGCGGCGGTAACCACTTTGTGCTCGGTGGCGCTACGCCCAAGGATTCGCCGTTCCTGCGGCGTCCCGATCTGCTGCGCAGCCTGATCAGCTATTGGCATAACCATCCGTCATTGTCCTACCTGTTTTCCGGCCTGTTCATCGGCCCGACTTCCCAGGCACCACGGGTCGACGAAGCGCGCAACGATGCGCTGTATGAGCTGGAAATCGCCTTCGCGCAGATGCCCGAAGCGGGCGAAGAATGCCCGCCATGGTTGGTGGACCGCCTGCTGCGCAACCTGCTGATCGACGTCACTGGCAATACCCACCGCGCCGAGTTCTGCATCGACAAGCTCTACTCGCCGGACGGTGCCACCGGCCGCCTGGGCCTGCTGGAATTGCGTGCCTTTGAAATGCCGCCCCACGCCCGCATGAGCCTGACCCAACAGTTGCTGCTGCGGGCACTGGTCGCGCGGTTCTGGCGTGAACCCTATGCGCCGCCGAAGCTGGCGCGCTGGGGCACAGAGCTGCATGACCGCTTCCTGCTGCCGCACTTTATCGAGCAGGATTTTGCCGACGTGATCGTCGAGCTGAACGCTGCCGGTTATCCGCTGCGGTTCGAATGGTTTGCTGCGCACCTGGAGTTCCGTTTTCCCAAGGTCGGTGACTACGCCGTCAGCGGCATCGAACTGGAATTGCGCCAGGCCCTTGAGCCCTGGCATGTGCTGGGCGAGGAGGGTGCGGTGGGCGGTACGGTGCGTTACGTGGATTCGTCCCTGGAACGCCTGCAGGTCAAGTTGAGTGGCCTGCCGCCCCAGCGTTACCTGCTGACCTGCAATGGCATCCCGGTGCCGCTGCAACCCACCGGGCGCGTCGGCGAGTTTGTGGCTGGCGTGCGTTATCGCGCCTGGCAACCGGCCAACTGCCTGCAGCCAACGATCCCGGTGCATGCGCCACTGGTGTTCGATCTTTTGGATACGTGGATGCAGCGCTCGCTGGGCGGTTGCCAGTACCATGTCGCCCATCCGGGCGGGCGCAATTACGACAGCCTGCCGGTGAATGCCAATGAAGCTGAAAGCCGGCGGATGGCGCGGTTTTTCCGCTTGGGACACAGCCCCGGGAAATTGCCGGTGCCGAGTGTGGTGATCAATGATGAATTGCCGATGACCCTGGATTTGCGGCGCTTCCCCAATAAGAATGACTAAATGCGATTCAAAATGTGGGAGCAGGGTTTGTGTGGGAGCAGGCAAGCCAGCTCCCACACAAACCTGCTTGCACACTGGATTTGCAGTGTTTGTAAATTAATCTGACTTCCCTTGCCTCTGCCGAGCGTTCCATGCCCGACTTGCTCGACCGTTACCCGCTGACCGCGGGCACTTATCACGAACTGCTGGACGACAGCGGCGCGGTTCGCGCCCATTGGCAGCGGCTGCTCGATCACTTGCAACGCAGCACCCCGGCGCAACTGGCCCAGCGCCAGGCCTTGCTGACTCGGCAGATCCAGGAAAACGGCGTGACCTACAACGTCTACGCCGACCCCAAGGGCGCCGATCGCCCCTGGGAACTGGACCTGTTGCCCCACGTGCTGGCGGCCGATGAATGGAAGCAACTTGCCGCCGGCATCGCCCAGCGTGCGCGCCTGCTGAATGCAGTACTGGCCGACCTCTACGGCCCGCAACGCTTGATCGCCGAAGGCTTGCTGCCGGCAGAACTGGTGTTCGGCCATAACAATTTCCTGTGGCCGTGCCAGGGCATCCAGCCGCCCGACGGCGCGTTCCTGCACCTGTACGCCGTGGACCTGGCGCGTACGCCGGATGGCCGCTGGTGGGTCACCGCCGACCGGACCCAGGCCCCGTCCGGCGCCGGTTATGCTTTGGAAAACCGCACCATCGTGTCCCGCGCCTTCCCGGACCTGTACCGCGACTTGCAGGTGCAGCACCTCACCGGGTTCTTCCGCACCCTGCAGGAAACCCTGGCCCGCCAGGCGCCGAGCGACGACCAGCCACCGCTGATCGTGCTGCTGACCCCGGGCCGTTTCAACGAAAGCTATTTCGAGCATCTGTACCTCGCCCGCCAGCTTGGCTACCCGCTGGTGGAAGGCGGCGACCTGACCGTGCGCGACGCCACGGTGTACCTCAAGACCCTCAGCGGCCTGCGCCGGGTGCACGCGATCATGCGCCGCCTGGACGACGACTTCTGCGACCCGCTGGAACTGCGCACCGACTCGGCCCTCGGCGTGCCCGGCCTGCTGGATGCCGTGCGCCAGGGCAATGTGCTGGTGGCCAACGCCCTGGGCAGTGGCGTGCTGGAATCCCCTGGCCTGTTGGGATTTCTGCCGAAGATCAATCAATTCCTGTTTGGCGAAGAGCTGATCCTGCCGTCCATCGCGACCTGGTGGTGCGGTGAGCCGCCGGTGCTGGCCGAAGCCCTGGAGAAACTGCCGGAGCTGCTGATCAAGCCGGCGTTTCCGTCGCAAAGCTTTACCCCGGTATTTGGCCGCGACTTGAACGACGAACAACGCGAGGCCCTGGCTGAGCGCATGCGCGCGCGGCCTTACGCCTATGTCGCCCAGGAACTTGCGCAGTTGTCCCAGGCGCCGGTCTGGCACACCGTTGACGATCACCTTCAGCACCGCGCCATCGGCATGCGTGTGTACGCCGTAGCCAGCGCCGACGGTTATCGGGTACTGCCCGGTGGCCTGACCCGTGTGGCCGCCGATGCCGATGCCGAAGTGGTGTCGATGCAGCGCGGCGGTGCGAGCAAGGACACCTGGGTGCTCGGCGAGCGTGCCCACGGCACCGAACAGTGGCGCGCCCAACGGGCCATCGGCGCCCATGACCTGGTGCGACGTGATCCGTACCTGCCGTCGCGGGTGGTGGAAAACCTGTTCTGGTTTGGCCGTTATTGCGAGCGCTGTGATGACAGTGCGCGCTGGTTGCGGATCGTCCTCGCCCGCTATGTCGACGGAGACGACCCGCTGGCGCTGCAGGCGGCGGTTGAACTGGGTGAGAACCTGCGACTGTTGCCGGAGGAGGGCGAGTTGCCTGAGCGGCTTCAGGCGGCGTTGCTCGGTGATGACTGGCCGTCGAGCCTGCGGGCCAACTTGCAGCGCTTGCAGTGGGCGGCGTCCCAGGTGCGCGGCAAGCTGTCCCGGGAAAACTGGCAGGCGCTGGTGGAGTTGCAGCGCGAAGCCCTGGAACTGGAAAGCGAAGAGCCGGACTTCGGCGAACTGCTGGATTTCCTCAACCGCCTGGTGATGTCCCTGGCCGCGCTGTCGGGCTTTGCCCTTGACGACATGACCCGCGACGAAGGCTGGCGCTTCCTGATGATGGGCCGGCGCATCGAGCGCCTGCAGTTTCTCAGCAGCAGCCTGGCGGCGTTCCTGCGCGGCGTGGCGGTGTTCGATCAGGCCGGGCTGGAGTGGTTGCTGGAACTGGGCAACAGCAGCATCACCTATCGTTCGCGCTACCTCGCGGTACCGCAGCTGATTCCGGTGCTGGACCTGTTGCTGCTGGATGAGCAAAACCCTCACGCAGTGCTGTTCCAGCTGAAACTGGTGAGCCGCACCTTGCGTCGCTTGAATGACGATTTCAGCGTGCCCCGGGAAACCGGGTTGGCGCCGTTGGTGGAGCGCCTGGCGCGCTTTGACCTGGGCTGCCTGGAGAACCCGCTGTTCGGCGAGTCCAGTGTGCGCGCTGCGCTGGACGGCCTGGCCGACCTGCTGCAAGCGGTGGCCGATGAAAGTGGGCAAGTCTCGGATCGCCTGGCCTTGCGCCATTTTGCCCATGTGGACGATGTCAGCCAGCAAACGGTGTCTGTGTGATGAGTGCCCGCTACCAGATTTTCCACGATACCCATTACCACTACGACAGCCCGGTGTCCCTGGCCCAGCAGCTGGCGCACCTGTGGCCGCGGCCTTGCGCCTGGCAGCGCTGCAGCTCGCAGCAACTGGAGATCAGCCCCGAGCCGACCGCGCGCCGGGATGAGCTGGACGTGTTTGGTAACCCGATCACCCGGCTGGCGTTCGAGCGGCCCCATGATGAACTGCTGGTGAACGCCGGGCTGACAGTGGAGGTGTTGGCGCGGCCGCTGCTGGATTTCAGCCTGTCGCCGGCCTGGGACCAGACCCGCAACGGCCTGACCTACAGCAGCCAGCCGCTGTCGGCCGAAGTGATCGAGGCGTGCCGCTATCGGTTCGAATCGCCCTATGTGCATTTGAAGAAAAGCTTCGTCGAGTTCTCCGAAGACTGTTTCCCGGCCGGTCGTCCGTTGCTGTTGGGTGTGCAGGCGCTGATGCAGAAGATCTTCAGCGAATTTACTTTCGATGCCGAAGCCACCCAGGTCGCCACGCCGTTGGTGGAAGTGCTGGAGCGCCGGCGCGGCGTGTGCCAGGACTTCGCCCACCTGATGCTCGCGTGCCTGCGTTCCCGGGGCCTGGCGGCGCGGTATATCAGTGGTTACCTGCTGACCCAGCCACCGCCCGGCCAACCACGGTTGATCGGCGCGGATGCGTCCCACGCGTGGGTGTCGGTGTTTTGCCCGGTGTCGGGTTGGGTGGATTTTGACCCGACCAACAATGTGCAGCCGGCACTGGAACACATCACCCTGGCCTGGGGCCGGGACTTTTCCGATGTTTCGCCGTTGCGGGGGGTGATTCTGGGGGGAGGGAGCCATGACCCGGAAGTGCGGGTGACGGTGATGCCGCTGGAGTAATGCACAAGATCGTTCCCACGCTCCGCGTGGGAATGCCTGTTGTGACGCTCTGCGTCACCCTGCACATATCTCAAATCGGGACGCGGAGCGCCCCAGGATGCATTCCCACGCGGAGCGTGGGAACGATCACCTATTCAGCGTCTTTCGGTGCTTCGGTTTCGTCTGTAGCCACTGTACCTTCAGCATCCGGGTTCAGTGCACCGGCTTCTTCGTCGGCTGCAATTTTCTTGCGCTGCAGCTTTTCCTCTTTCTTCTGCTCTTTGGCCAAGTCTCTCTGACGTTTGGCGAAGGAGTAATTAGGTTTTGCCATGGGCGATCCTCTGGGGTCGAAGGTGAGGTTGAGCGGCGCGTATTCTGCCTTTAATCGCGTCCCAAGGGTTAATCGGGTTTTTGGTCCACCCATTTGGGCAGGACCAGCGGTTGCCAGGCATCCAGTACGTCAAGCAGCTCAGCCGGCGATTCGCTCATTTGCAGCATGGCACGATGCGGTGCCCGGACGAAGCCTTCGCCGACGATATGATCAAGAAAATCGGTCAACTTGCGGTAAAAACCGTTCACTTCGAGCAAACCCAGCGGTTTGCCGTGGTAGCCGAGCTGGCCCCAGGTCCAGACTTCGAACAGTTCTTCCAGGGTGCCCAGGCCGCCCGGCAGCGCAATAAAGGCGTCGCTCAGCTCGGCCATGCGTGCCTTGCGGGCGTGCATGCCGTCGACCACCTCCAGGCGGGTCAGGCCTTTGTGGCCGATTTCGAGGTTTTTCAGGCTTTCGGGAATAATTCCGATCACCTCGCCGCCGGCTTCCAGCGCCGCATCGGCGACGATACCCATCAGGCCCACGGCGCCGCCGCCGTACACCAGGGTCAGCTTGCGCTCGGCCAGCGCGCGCCCGAGGGCCACGGCTGCTTCACGGTAGGCCGGGTTGGTGCCGCTGCTGGCACCGCAAAACACACAGACAGACTTCAAGGACATACCTGACTCCACTCAGTTGTGGCTAAAGAGTAAAGGCTGGCTTGCGTCTCTCAAAGGATTAAACCTCGCGTTGAGGTGTTTCGCAGGTGCCGCTGGCACCACAGGCATAGGCGGCAAGCAGGCTGCGGAACAGACTATTGAGGTGCATGGCTGGGACTCCGGATGGGTGATGGACCGATCATAGGCCGGCACTCGCACTTTGGCCGGTAGATTGTGTCGATGAGTCTGATAGCCTAAAGTTGTATACAATCTGTTGATACAGATCATATGAAGTCCTGCCTGACTCAGGCACCCTTGTCGCAATATGCGTTTTTTAAACCCTGCCCTGGAGATTCACATGTTTGCCAAACTCGTTGCTGTTTCCCTGCTGACTCTGGCTAGCGGCCAGTTGCTTGCTGCAGAGTGCAAGGTCACTGTCGACTCCACTGACCAGATGTCCTTCAACACCAAGGCCATCGAAATCGACAAGAGCTGCAAGACGTTCACCGTTGAGTTGACCCACTCCGGCAGCTTGCCGAAAAACGTCATGGGCCATAACTGGGTGCTGAGTTCCGCCGCCGACATGCCTGGCATCGCCAGCGACGGCATGGCTGCCGGCATCGACAAGAACTACCTGAAAGACGGTGACACCCGCATCATCGCCCACACCAAGATCATCGGTGCCGGCGAGAAAGACTCCGTGACCTTCGATGTGTCGAAGCTGGCGGCAGGCACTGACTACGCGTTCTTCTGCTCGTTCCCAGGCCACATCTCGATGATGAAAGGCACTGTGACCCTGAAGTAAACACTCTTGTAGGAGCGAGCTTGCTCGCGAAAACCTCAAAGGCACCGCGCTCATCCAGGATGGGCGCGTTTTCGTTGACGATCTTCGCGAGCAAGCTCGCTCCTACAGTGCTCAGGGTGCAAACGGCATCACCCGCTTGTGCTCGGTCTTGCGATAGGTGTCGCAGATGATCTTGAAGGCCTCCTCGCGCACCGGCTCGCCGTGCAGGAACGCGTCGATCTCGGCATAGGTCACGCCATGGGACGCTTCGTCCGGCTTGCCCGGCGACAGGTCTTCCAGGTCGGCCGTCGGGATCTTCTCTACCAGCGATTCCGGAGCACCAAAGTGCCGGGCAATCGCGCGCACCTGGTTCTTCACCAGCCCGCTCAGCGGTGCCAGGTCGCAGGCGCCATCACCGAACTTGGTGAAAAAGCCCATCACCGCTTCCGCCGCATGGTCGGTACCGATCACCAAACCACCGGCCGCGCCAGCGATGGTGTACTGCGCCACCATGCGCATGCGCGCCTTGGTGTTGCCCAGCACGAAGTCCCGGGAGACTGCGGCCTTGCCTTCAAACGCTGCCACTTCATTGGCCAGGGATTTCACCGCCGGGCCGATGTTCACCGTGTGGCGTTCGTCGGGTTCGATAAAGTCCACGGACGCCTGGGCGTCGTGTTCGTCGAACTGGGTTTCGTAGGGCAGGCGCACCGCGATAAAGCGGTACGCATCGTCACCCTTGGCAGCCCGCAACTCTTGCATTGCACGCTGGGCCAGCAGGCCGGCGGTCAGGGAGTCGACGCCGCCGCTGATGCCCAGCACCAACGTCTTGAGGCCTGAATTGAGCAGGCAATCCTGGATAAAGGTAACGCGCCGGGCGACCTCCGCCTCAAGGGCGGCCTGGTCCTTGAACGGTGGTTGGACCTTGAGCTGTTCAGCAATCTCGCGCTGTACGGCTTGCATGATTCACTCCTTGCTGGGTAGGGCAGGTACTTTGAAAACGTGGCGCAAATAGGCGACAAAGTTCGGATCGGTGCAGTGGGTCTTGCCCGCTTCATCGGAAATCTTCGCGACGGGCTGGCCATTACAGGCAGTCATTTTAAGCACGATGCTCATCGGTTCCACACCTGGAATATCACAGGTCAGGTTGGTGCCGATGCCGAAGCTCACATTGATCCGACCACGCAGCGCGCGGAAAATCTCCAGCGCCTTGGGCAGCGACAGGCTGTCGGAGAACACCAGGGTCTTGCTCATCGGCTCGATCCCCAGCTTGTGGTAGTGGGCGATCGCCTTTTCGGCCCATTGCACCGGGTCACCGGAGTCGTGGCGCAGGCCGTCGAAGAGCTTGGCGAAGTACAGGTCGAAATCGCTGAGAAACGCATCGGTGGTGATGCAATCGGTCAGGGCGATGCCCAGCAGGCCACGGTACTCGCGCACCCAGCAGTCGAGCGCGGCGATCTGGCTGTCGATCAGGCGCGGGCCGAGTTGCTGGTGGGCCATGATCCATTCGTGGGCCATGGTGCCCAGCGGCTTCATGTTCAGCTCGCGGGCCAGGTGCACGTTGCTGGTGCCGACAAAACGCCCGGGGAAGTCGTGCTTGAGCACGTTCACCACTTCTTCCTGCACGCGGTAGGAGAAGCGTCGACGCGTGCCGAAATCCGCGACCTGCAGTTCGGACAGTTCTTCGACGCTGGCGTTGGCCGTCAGCCAGTCGAACTTGCGATACAGCTGCTCGCGGGCCTGTTCGAGGATCACGCTCTGGTAGCGATAGCGGTTACGCACTTCGCTGACGATGGCCAGCATCGGCACTTCAAACAGGATCACGTGCAGCCATGGCCCGCGCAGGCGGATAAACAGCTCACCGTTTTCGATACCGGTGTGCACGTAGCGCAGGTTGAAGCGAAACAGCCCGAGGAAACGCAGGAAATCCGGCTTCATGAAGCTGATGCGTTCCAGGAAGCCCAGTTGGTCGGGGCTCAGGCTCAGCTCGGCGAGGCGCTCGATCTGGTAGCGGATCTCCGCCAGGTACGGGCGCAGGTCTTCACTGTTGCGGCAACGAAACTCCCATTCAACTTCCACGTTCGGGTAGTTGTGCAGCACCGCCTGCATCATGGTCAGCTTGTAGAAGTCGGTGTCGAGCAGGTTCTGCACGATGCGATCGGCAAACACACTCTCGCTCATAGCGGGAATCTCCAGACGGGTCGACGATGGGCGCCGACCTTTACGCACAATTAAGGAATGGCGCTAGTGGCGCATAGACCTGTGCTGTTTTGCCAGTGTTTTTTCAGCTGGGCATTGTTGTGTGGCCCCTGACGCCTTCGCGAGCAAGCCCGCTCCCACATTTGAAATGCGTTCCAAATGTGGGAGCGGGCTTGCTCGCGAAGGCGGTATTGCAGGCAACGCGCCTCAATCAGACTCAACCTGCTCCATCATCCACTTCACAAAATCCCGCACCTTGGGCACTTCCGCCGAGTGCTCGGGGTAGGCCAGGTAGTACGCATCCTGGCTCGGCATCGCATGCTGCCAGGGGATCACCAGCTTGCCTTCGGCGAGCTCTTCTTCCACCAGAAATCTGGGCAGCAGCGCCACACCGCAGCCAACCTGTGCGGCGCGAATGCACATATAAAAGGTCTCGAAGCGCGGCCCATGGTAGCTGTGCTCGGTGTGATGACCCTGGGCGGCGAACCAGTCATGCCAGCCTTGCGGGCGCGAGGCGTTTTGCAGCAACACCAGTTCGCTCAGTTGCGTGGGATCGGTAAATGCTTGGGCGGGCAGGCTGTCGGGTGAGCACACGGGCACCAGTTCTTCGCTGAACAGCTTGAGGCTCTCGGTGCCGGGCCGTGAGCCCTGGCCAAAGTAGAAGGCCAGGTCGGCCTTGCCTTGCAGCAGCTCGTCGGGCTCCTGTTCGTTGCACAGGTCCAGGTGAATCTGCGGATGGCGCAGTCGCCAGCCCTTGAGGCGCGGCACCAGCCAGCGGGCGCCGAAGGTGTAGGGCGTGGACACCCGCAGCACTTCAGTCTCGCCGCCGTAGGAGCGCAGGTAATGGGTGGACATCTCCACCTGGGTGAGGATCTTGCGCACTTCCACCAGGTACAGATCGCCCGCCGGGGTCATCTGCAAGCGGCGGCGCACCCGGCGAAACAGCAGGTGCTGCAACAGTTCTTCCAGCTGCGCGACCTGTTTGCTGACAGCGCTCTGGGTGAGGTTCAGCTCTTCGGCGGCGCGGGTAAAACTCAGGTGGCGGGTGACCGCTTCGAAGCACTGCAGGGCGGTGATCGAGGGCAAATGTCTTTTATTCAGCACGGCACGCCTCTTTTTGTTCTTAGCATGAATAAACGGAATGATATCTCGCCTAATCGTCGTTTGTTGGCAAGTCTTGGGCCAGCTACAAATAAGGTCTGGATCGCCGCGACCGCTGGCGGCGCAAATTTCTGTTTGTAGATTGAAGGAGTGACCCATGGTTGCCGCATTGCTTGATCGTCTCGGGGTAAACCCGGCGCTGTACCAGTCGGGTAAACAACCCGTGCATTCGCCCATTGATGGCAGCCGGATTGCCAGTGTGCACTGGGAAGGCGCCGCCGAGGTGGAGCAGCAGGTCAGTCGCGCCGAGCATGCATTCGAGGCCTGGCGCAAGGTGCCGGCCCCGCGTCGTGGTGAGCTGGTGCGCCAGTTCGGCGACGTGTTGCGCGAGTACAAGGCCGACCTCGGCGAGCTGGTGTCGTGGGAAGCCGGCAAGATCACCCAGGAAGGTTTGGGTGAAGTGCAGGAAATGATCGACATCTGCGACTTCGCCGTCGGCCTGTCGCGCCAGTTGTACGGCTTGACCATCGCCTCCGAGCGTCCGGGCCACCACATGCGTGAAACCTGGCACCCGCTGGGCGTGGTTGGCGTGATCAGCGCCTTCAACTTCCCGGTCGCCGTATGGGCGTGGAACACCGCGCTGGCGCTGGTGTGCGGCAACGCAGTGATCTGGAAACCGTCGGAAAAAACCCCGCTTACCGCCCTGGCCTGCCAGGCACTGTTCGAGCGCGTACTGAAGAACTTCAGCGATGCGCCGCCGTACCTCAGCCAGGTGATCATCGGTGGCCGCGATGCCGGCGCCGCACTCGTGGATGACCCGCGTGTTGCGCTGATCAGCGCCACCGGCAGCACCCGCATGGGCCGCGAAGTAGCGCCGAAAGTCGCTGCACGATTTGCCCGCAGCATTCTCGAACTGGGCGGCAACAACGCGATGATCCTCGGCCCAAGCGCCGACCTGGACATGGCCGTGCGCGCGATTCTGTTCAGCGCCGTCGGTACCGCCGGCCAGCGCTGCACCAGCCTGCGCCGCTTGATCGCCCATGAGTCGGTGAAGGAGGAAATCGTCACCCGCCTCAAGGCTGCGTATTCCAAAGTGCGCATCGGCCATCCGCTGGAAGGCAACCTGATCGGCCCGCTGATCGACAAGCACAGCTTCGAAAACATGCAGGACGCCCTGGAGCAGGCCTTGAGCGAAGGCGGCCGGGTGTTTGGCGGCAAGCGCCAGTTGGAAGACACGTTCCCCAACGCTTACTACGTGTCGCCGGCCATCGTGGAAATGCCGGAGCAGAGTGATGTGGTGTGCACCGAGACGTTCGCGCCGATTCTGTATGTGGTCGGCTATACCGATTTCGCTGAAGCGCTGCGCCTGAACAATGCGGTGCCACAAGGCCTGTCTTCGTGCATCTTTACCACTGACGTGCGCGAGGCCGAGCAGTTCATGTCGGCGGTAGGCAGTGACTGCGGGATCGCCAACGTCAACATCGGCCCGAGCGGCGCGGAGATTGGTGGCGCGTTTGGCGGTGAGAAAGAGACCGGTGGCGGGCGTGAGTCGGGCTCGGATGCATGGCGCGGGTACATGCGTCGCCAGACCAATACCGTGAACTACTCGCTGGAACTGCCGCTGGCCCAGGGCATTACCTTCGACTGATACCTCAAGTCGGAGTGAGGTCAATGTGGGAGCGGGCTTGCTCGCGAAAGCGGTGTGTCAGTCAACGAATGCTTATCTGATCCACCGCTTTCGCGAGCAAGCCCGCTCCCACATTTGACCGTATTTACAATTCGGAAAAGTGGTTTGTTAGGTCTCATCGGAGTCTGGCAATGGCATTACGCGAAGCATGCTTGTGGGAACAACTCACTCCTGGCCGGCCGGATCGTGCCGCGCTCAAGGGCGAGGTAAAAGTGGATGTGTGCGTGATCGGCGCCGGCATCACCGGTTTGTCGGCAGCCATACACTTGCTGGAACAAGGAAAAAGTGTCGCCGTACTCGAGGCCCATCGCACCGGCCACGGTGGTTCGGGGCGCAACGTAGGGCTGGTCAATGCAGGGATGTGGATTCCCCCGGACGAGATCGAAGCCGGTTTTGGTACCGCGGTGGGCAGCCAGCTCAACCGCATGCTCGGCGCGGCACCGTCCCTGGTGTTCAGCCTGATCGACAAATACAACATCGACTGCCAACTGCGTCGCGAGGGCACCTTGCACATGGCGCACAACGCCCGTGGCGAGGCGGATTTGCGCAGCCGTGAAGAACAATGGAAGCGTCGTGGCGCACCGGTGGAGCTGTTGACCGGCGCTGCATGCGAACAAGCCACCGGTACCAAAAAGATCGCCGCCGCCTTGCTCGACCGGCGGGCCGGCACCTTGAACCCGATGGCCTACACCAGTGGTTTGGCCAATGCCGCCGTCGGGCTCGGCGGACAGTTGTTCGATCACTCCCCAGTCACCCAACTGGAACGCCAGGGCCAGCACTGGTCAGTGCAGACTGCCCAAGGCTCGGTGCAGGCCGAACAGGTGGTGATCGCTTCGAACGCCTACACCGAAGGCGAGTGGACCGAACTGCGCCGCAACTTCTTCCCTGGTTATTACTATCAGGTGGCGTCGGCCCCTCTGACCGACGACGCCGCCCAACAAATCCTTCCGGGCGGCCAAGGCTCCTGGGACACTCGCCAGGTACTCAGCAGCATCCGCCGCGACGCCGAAGGCCGCCTGCTGCTCGGCAGCCTGGGCAACGGCAACCAGAAACCCGCGTGGTTCCTCAAGGCCTGGGCCGATCGGGTGCAACAGCACTACTTCCCGTACCTCAAACCGGTGCAGTGGGAGTGCACCTGGACCGGCTGCATCGCGTTCACCCCGGACCACTTGATGCGCCTGTTCGAGCCGGCGCCCGGGCTGGTGGCGGTCACCGGTTATAACGGGCGCGGGGTGACGACCGGCAGTGTCGTGGGCAAAGCCTTCGCGGATTATCTGTGTCACCAGGATCCACAGGCACTGCCGATCCCCTTTGCGCCGATGCAGCCGTTGGCCGGTGTGGGCCTGCGCAGCTGTTTGTACGAGGCGGGATTCTCGCTGTATCACGCGGGCCAATGCCTGCGGATCGTGATCTGATCAACGAAATACCCCTCAGAAGCCTGCATTTTCTTAGCCGGCTACTAATCTGTATTGGTGCGAGTCGTAGCAGTAACGCACTGTAAATGTGCACTTCCGTTACGCACGCTGTTACATGTTTAAGGGTGGCCGTTTAGTGGCCGGGTTGCAGTGCTTGATTGGTCGGGTTGCACTTTATAGGTCCAATGGTTGCACCTGGTTGAGATAGACGGTTGCACGTCCAATCAAAAGGCGCCCAAAAACCTGCAATAACAATGACACCGTGTCTTTTTGAATAATAAAAACGTAATGGCACGACGCTTGCTCTGGGCTTTCTCCGAAAGTTTTTGAAGTGAAGCTGCAGTGCCAATTCAACAAAAACCTCGGAGCACCACTCATGTCCCAGACGTTTTACAAGAAAGGTTTTCTAGCCCTCGCCGTTGCTGCGGCGCTGGGTGTTTCTGCGTTTGCTCAAGCTGATGTGAAGATTGGCGTAGCGGGGCCGATGACCGGCGCCAACGCGGCATTTGGTGAGCAGTACATGAAAGGTGCCCAGGCGGCAGCCGATGTCATCAACAAGGCCGGCGGCATCAACGGCGAGCAGATCAAGCTGGTGGCCGGCGATGACGCCTGCGAACCCAAGCAGGCCGTGGCCGTGGCCAACCGCCTGGTTGACCAGGACAAAGTGATTGGCGTGGTCGGGCACTTCTGCTCGTCGAACACTATCCCAGCCTCCGAGGTGTATGCCGATGCGGGCGTGATCATGATCACCCCGGGCTCAACCAACCCGCAGGTTACCGAGCGTGGCCTGTCGGCCGTGTTCCGCATGTGTGGTCGTGACGATCAGCAAGGTATCGTGGCCGGCGACTACATCGTCGACGTGCTCAAGGGCAAGAAAGTTGCCGTTATCAACGACAAGGACACCTACGGCAAAGGCCTGGCCGACGCCACTGCGGCGCAGTTGACCAAGCGCGGCGTGAAGCCGGTGCTGGAAGAAGGCCTGACCCGTGGCGAGAAAGATTTCAGCGCCCTGGTCACCAAGATCCGCTCCACCGGTGCTGACGTCGTGTACTTCGGCGGCCTGCACCCGGAAGCCGGCCCACTGGTTCGGCAGATTCGTGAAGCCGGCCTGAAAGACGTCAAGTTCATGTCCGACGACGGCGTGGTGACCGACGAACTGGTAGCCACCGCCGGTGGTGCACAGTATGTGGATGGCGTGTACATGACCTTCGGCGCCGACCCACGCCTGCTGCCAGACAGCAAGACCGTGGTGGAAGAGTTCCGCAAAAATGGCACCGAGCCTGAAGGCTACACCCTGTACGCCTACGCCTCGATCCAGGCCCTGGCCGCCGGTTTCAATGGCGCCAAGTCCGACAAGGGCGAAGACGCAGCCAAATGGCTGAAATCCCACCCGGTCAAAACCGTCATGGGCGAGAAGAACTGGGACGCCAAGGGCGACCTGAAAATCTCCGACTATGTGGTTTACCAGTGGGACAAGGACGGCAAGTATCACCAGCTGGAAAAGCAGAAGTAATAGTTAGCGCGATGGGTTAGACGCCACTTGACCCTGTGGGAACCGGGCTTTTGTGGGGGCTGGCTTGCCTGCGATAGCGTCACCTCGGGTTGACTGACATTCCGAGGTGTCGCTATCGCGGGCAAGCCCGGCGCCCACACACGCCAGCTCCCACACGGGGACTTGGTTGCCAGCCCCTTTTGTGTCTGTCTTTTCCTCCTAGAAGATCCGCACACCCACAGGTGTGCAGGCTCTCACTGCGTGAGATTGCGTTATGGATGGTATTTTCCTGCAGCAACTGGTCAATGGGCTGACCCTCGGGTCGGTCTATGGCTTGATCGCCATCGGCTACACAATGGTCTATGGCATCATTGGCATGATCAACTTCGCCCATGGCGAGGTTTATATGATTTCCGCTTACCTCGCGGCGATCAGTCTGGCACTGCTGGCTTACTTCGGCATCGAATCCTTCCCGCTGCTCATCCTTGGCACCCTGATCTTCACCGTCGTCGTCACCGGCGTCTACGGCTGGGTCATCGAGCGTGTCGCCTACAAACCGCTGCGCAACTCCACCCGACTGGCACCGCTGATCAGCGCCATCGGTATTTCGCTGATCCTGCAGAACTACGCGCAGATCGCCCAGGGCGCCAAGCAACAAGGCATCCCGACGCTGCTGGCCGGCGCCTGGAGAGTCGATATCGGCACCGGCTTCGTGCAATTGACCTACACCAAGGTGTTCATCCTGGTGGCCGCGTTCGTCGGCATGGGCCTGCTGACCTACATCATCAAGTACACCAAGCTCGGCCGCATGTGCCGCGCTACCCAGCAAGACCGCAAGATGGCGTCGATCCTCGGTATCAACACCGACCGGGTCATCTCCTACGTATTCGTGATTGGTGCCGCCATGGCCGCGCTGGCCGGTGTGCTGATCACCCTGAACTACGGCACGTTCGACTTCTATGCCGGCTTCATCATCGGCATCAAGGCATTTACCGCAGCGGTACTCGGCGGCATCGGCTCCCTGCCTGGGGCCATGCTGGGCGGGATCATCCTGGGTATTTCCGAGTCGCTGTTCTCGGGGTTGATCAACTCTGACTACAAAGACGTGTTCAGTTTCTCCCTGCTGGTGGTGATCCTGATTTTCCGTCCCCAGGGCCTGCTCGGTCGCCCACTCGTGGCGAAGGTATAACTATGTCTGCTGCCTACTCTATCGATATCAAGAAAAGTGTCGTCGATGCGGTACTCGCCGGGCTGATTTCGCTGATCGTGTTCGGTCCGATCGTCGGCGTGGTCCTCGACGGCTACAGCTTCAACCTGCAACCGGCGCGTGTCGGCATCCTGGTGGCCATCGTGATGGTCGGCCGGTTCGCCATGAGCCTGTTCCTGCAAACCCCAAGGGGCCTGCGGATTCTGCAAGGGTTTGAAAGCACCGGCTCCGGTGTGCATGTGCTCAAGCCGGACTACAAGTCGCGCCTGCGCTGGATCATCCCGGCGTTGATCGTGATTGCCATCGTATTCCCGTTCTTCGCCAACAAATACCTGCTGACCGTGGTGATCCTCGGGTTGATCTACGTGTTGCTGGGCCTTGGCCTGAACATCGTGGTCGGCCTGGCCGGGCTGCTCGACCTGGGTTACGTGGCGTTCTACGCCATCGGCGCCTATGGCCTGGCGCTGGGTTACCAGTACCTCGGCCTGGGCTTCTGGTCGGTGCTGCCGCTGGCGGCGATTTGTGCGGCGCTGGCGGGGTGCATACTCGGGTTTCCGGTGCTGCGAATGCACGGCGATTACCTGGCGATCGTGACCCTGGGCTTCGGTGAAATCATCCGCCTGGTGCTGAATAACTGGCTGTCGTTTACCGGTGGCCCGAACGGCATGCCGGTGCCCTCGCCGACGTTTTTCGGCCTGGAGTTCGTGCGCAAGGCGAAGGATGGCGGGGTGCCGTTCCACGAGTTCTTCGGCATCGACTACAACCCCAACATCAAATTCCTGTTCATCTACATCGTGCTGTTCCTGGTGGTGCTGCTGGTGCTGTACATCAAGCACCGCCTGACCCGCATGCCGGTGGGCCGCGCGTGGGAAGCCTTGCGCGAAGACGAAATCGCCTGCCGTTCCATGGGCCTCAACCACGTGCTGGTGAAGCTCTCGGCGTTCACCATCGGCGCGTCCACTGCCGGTCTGGCCGGGGTGTTTTTCGCCAGCTACCAGGGCTTCGTCAACCCGTCGTCGTTCACCTTCTTCGAGTCGGCGCTGATCCTCGCCATCGTGGTATTGGGCGGCATGGGCTCGACCGTCGGCGTGGTGATTGCCGCGTTCGTGCTGACGGTGGCGCCGGAGCTGCTGCGCAGCTTCTCCGAGTACCGCGTGCTGCTCTTCGGCGTGTTGATGGTGGTGATGATGATCTGGCGACCACGAGGGCTGATTCGTATCAGCCGTACCGGTGTTGTCCCACGTAAAGGAGTGGCGCCATGAGCAAGGAAGTCGTTCTTTCCGTGGAACACCTGATGATGCACTTTGGTGGCATCAAGGCCTTGAGCGACGTAAGTCTCAAGGTCAAGCGCAACTCGATCTTCGCCCTGATCGGTCCCAACGGTGCCGGCAAGACCACCGTGTTCAACTGCCTGACCGGTTTCTACAAAGCCTCCGGCGGCAAGATCGAACTCAATGTGCGCGGCAAGCAGACCAACGTGATCCAACTGCTGGGCGAGCGCTTCAAGGCCACCGACTTTGTCTCGCCGAAAAGCTTCGTCAGCCGGGTGTTCTACAAGATGTTCGGCGGCACTCACCTGGTGAACCGGGCGGGTTTGGCGCGCACCTTCCAGAACATTCGCCTGTTCAAGGAAATGTCGGTGGTGGAGAACCTGCTGGTGGCCCAGCACATGTGGGTCAACCGCAACATGCTCGCGGGCATCCTCAATACCAAGGGCTACCGCAAGGCTGAAAGCGACGCCCTCGACCATGCGTTCTACTGGCTGGAAGTGGTGGACCTGGTGGACTGCGCCAACCGCCTGGCCGGCGAGCTGTCCTACGGCCAGCAGCGCCGCCTGGAAATCGCTCGTGCCATGTGCACCCGGCCGCAGATTATTTGCCTCGACGAACCGGCCGCCGGCCTCAATCCCCAGGAAACCGAAGCCCTCAGCGCGATGATTCGCCTGCTGCGGGACGAGCACGACCTGACGGTGGTGCTGATCGAACACGACATGGGCATGGTGATGAGTATTTCCGACCACATCGTGGTGCTGGACCACGGCAACGTGATTGCCGAGGGCGGGCCGGAAGCGATCCGCAATGATCCGAAGGTGATCGCGGCTTATCTGGGCGCTGACGAAGAGGAGCTGGTATGAGTGAGCCAATCCTCGAACTGAAAGACCTGGACGTGTTCTACGGCCCGATCCAGGCCCTGAAGAAAGTTTCGCTGCACATCAACGAAGGCGAAACCGTGAGCCTGATCGGCTCCAACGGCGCGGGTAAATCCACGCTGCTGATGTCGATCTTTGGCCAGCCACGGGCCGAGTCCGGGCAGATCATCTACCGCGGCGTCGACATTACCCACAAGTCGTCCCACTACATCGCCTCCAACGGCATTGCGCAGTCGCCGGAAGGGCGGCGGGTGTTCCCCGACATGACCGTCGAGGAAAACCTGCTGATGGGCACCATCCCGATTGGCGACAAGTTCGCCACCGAAGACATGCAGCGCATGTTCGAGCTGTTCCCGCGGCTCAAGGAGCGGCGCAACCAGCGGGCGATGACCATGTCCGGTGGTGAACAGCAGATGCTTGCCATCGCCCGCGCACTGATGAGCCGGCCCAAGCTGTTGCTGCTGGACGAGCCGAGCCTGGGGCTGGCGCCGATCGTGGTGAAGCAGATCTTTTCCACGCTGCGGGAGCTGGCGTCTACCGGCATGACCATCTTCCTGGTGGAGCAGAACGCCAACCATGCGTTGCGGCTGTCGGACCGGGCGTACGTGATGGTCAACGGCGAGATTCGCCTTACCGGCACCGGCAAGGAGCTGCTGGTGAATGAGGAGGTGCGTAACGCCTACCTCGGCGGGCATTAAGTCGTTCGCAGGTCCAATGTGGGAGCGGGCTTGTGTGGGAGCGGGCTTGCTCGCGAAGACGGTGGGTCAGTCACATGTGCATTGACTGATACGCCGCTTTCGCGAGCAAGCCCGCTCCCACACAAAGCCCGCTCCCACATTTTTTTGCGTCGCCTGCAGGCTTTCCTGAAATTGTGGACAACAAATCCGGGCACCTGCCAAAGCGCGACATATAGCCGCCGCAAATCCCTGTTTTGTCACAGTTTTGACTTGTCCCCAAGCACTGTGGAACCGGCTGTGGGTAACGTGGGAGTAGCTGGCTGGAGGCCTTTGTTTTCGCGGCTTGCAGCGTGGTGGTTGTTTATTGATCAGTGAGTTTTTCGTGACCACCCGAGGGTTTTGTCAACCTGTTTAAAGACACAGGTATATGACCGGAATATGTCACTCCGGCCTGTGGATAAGTCTGTGACTAAACTCTGGAAAGAGTGCCGCAGAGGCCGGAATGACTGGCCTGGAGCCATCGTCCTGGTTGCACCGTTTTGAACCGGGCTACATACGGGCTGCGCAAGGTCAAGCAAAAAACTTTTTGAATCGCGCTGAAAGCCTTGTGTCGCGCGGCTTTCAGCTTTTGTACTTGCCCCCAAAGACTGTGGACGGGGCTGTGGATAAGGTGCGCGCACATGGCTGCACACCACGGCCTGTATGGCTTTCGGGCGATTGGTTGAATTTCGTACAGCATGAGCGGCATTCACCTGTGTCCACAGCGTGTATCAGTTGCCGCCAGCCCGGCAGCCGGGCATTCTGCTGGCTGATTTTTTACCTCGTAGCCCCGCAAGGAGAACACCATGTCCAATACGCTGTTTATTACTGGCGCGACCTCCGGTTTTGGCGAAGCCTGTGCCCGCCGTTTTGCCGAAGCCGGCTGGAAACTGGTGCTCACCGGCCGCCGCGCAGAGCGCTTGAACGCCCTGTGCGCCGAGCTTTCCAAGCAGACCGAAGTGCTCGGCCTGGTGGTGGACGTGCGTGACCGCAAGGCCATGGAAGAGGCGATCGCGAACCTGCCGCCGTCCTTTGCCACGCTGCGCGGGCTGATCAATAACGCCGGCCTGGCGGTGGGCACCGACCCTGCGCCGAAGTGCAGCCTCGACGATTGGGAAACCATGGTCGACACCAACATCAAGGGCCTGCTGACCACCACCAGCCTGCTGTTGCCGCGCCTGATCGCCCATGGCCGTGGCGCCGGCATCATCAACCTCGGTTCCATTGCCGGCAGCTACCCGTACCCGGGCAGCCACGTGTATGGCGGCACCAAGGCCTTCGTCAAACAGTTCTCGCTGAACCTGCGTTGCGACCTGCAGGGCACCGGCGTGCGCGTGACCAACATCGAGCCGGGCCTGTGTGAGAGTGAGTTCTCGCTGGTGCGCTTTGCCGGTGACCAGGCGCGTTATGACGCGACTTATGCCGGTGCCGAGCCGATCCAGCCGCAGGACATTGCGGATACGATCTTCTGGGTGCTTAACACCCCGGCACACGTGAACATCAACCGCCTGGAGCTGATGCCAGTGAGCCAGACCTGGGCCGGGTTTGCGATTGAGCGTGGCGCCAAGGCCTAAGTTCGTCGAGCTGTTGTGGCGAGGGAGCAAGCTCCCTCGCCACAGGGTTTTTGTCAGCCTGGAAAATGCGGCAAATCGGCCAAAACAGGACATAAGGTACACTCCACCCCTGAAAACCCCGCCGCGCTGTGCGGTTCAAAGGTTTTGACAGGAGGATATGTGAGTAACCGAGGTGAGCAGTCGCTGCTCAAACAATCGACCATCCTGATGTTCGCCGTGGCGATCGCCGGGATTGTCACAGGGGTGGTGTCGGGCGCCCAATCGATTTTATTCGACGGCTTTTTCTCGCTGATCGCCACCGCCATCAAGGTGCTGATGCTGATCACGGCCAAGCTGATCGCCAAGAAAAGCAACGAACGTTTCCAGTTCGGCTACTGGCACCTGGAACCCATGGTGCTGCTGATCGAGGGCAGCTTTTTGCTGTTGATCGCCATCTACGCGTTTCTCAACGGCGTGTTCGGCATTATCAATGGCGGGCGCGATATCGAGTTGGGCCTGGTGATCATCTATGCGGCGGTGTTTACCGTCGTCGAGTTCGCCTATTTCTTCTACGTGCGTTACCGCAATCGCACGCTCAAGTCGTCGCTGATCCAGTTCGACAACATCAGTTGGCTGGTGGACGCGATGCTGTCGGTGGGGCTGCTGGTGAGCTTCCTGGCGGCGCTGTTGCTCAAGTCCCAGGGCTATGGGCAGTGGGCGGTGTATGTCGACCCGTTGATCCTGATCCTGCTGGCGTTGAGCATGCTGGCGCCGGCCTTCAAGATCCTGCGCCCGGCGCTACGCGACGTGTTGGGAATTGTGCCGGACCAACTGGACGGCAAAGTGCGCGAAGTGATGGAGGCGGTCGTGGCCAGGCATGGTTTCGATGATTACGTGTCCTACGTGCAGAAGCACGGGCGGGCGCGGTTTATCGAGATTCATGTGGTGCTGCCGGCGGATTACCCGGTGGATAACGTCGCCACCCTGGACGGGCTGCGCGAAGAAATATCCACAGGGTTGGGCAAGCCCGACGCGGCCCGCTGGCTGACGATCAGTTTTACCGGGGACCGCAAATGGATTGCGTAAGGCCCAGGTAGCACGTCGCCAAGTGGTAAGGCGTGGTCGACGGCATGTCCCGTCGGCTCACGTGCCCCTTGGCATCCAGGCACTCATTCCAGCCTTTGTCGTGCAGGAAGCGTTGTTGCAGCGCCAGCAATTGGCGTTGCAGCACGGCTTCACTGTCGGGCCGCAAGGTCAGCGCCCGCAGGTATTCGGCCTGGGCCCAGATGCGCTGGGTGCCGTCGCGCACGCTGCCGTCCAGGGCGAGCATGCCGCTGACCGCACCGGTCAGGTTATCCACACCCTTTTGCTCGGCATAGGTGAACGCTTTGTTCAGCGATGTGTGCAGCGGTGTGCCGCGCAACAGGTCCGAAGATTCCAGCAGGAAGAACCATTCGAACTGATGCCCCGGTTCAAACCAGTTATCCACAGCGCCCAGCGGTTTTTCCATCATCACCCCGTGTTGGCGGTCGATGAAGCGCTTCTGCATGGCGTTGGCCAGGTCCAGCAACGCGTCTTGGGTGACGGCGTCCTCCCGCACGGCCAACGTGGCGAGGAAACCTTCGGCAAGGTGCATCAACGGGTTTTGCAGAGGGCCAGACTTGAGGGATGACCAGTTACGCTCCAGCACCGCTTCGTACAGGCCGTCGCCGGTGGCGAAGCGTTCGGCGACCACTTCCAGGGCGGCGTCGAGTACCGATTCCACCAGCGATTCACGTACCTTGGCCCAATAGTGGGCGCAGGCGAAGATGATGAAGGCGTGTGTGTAGAGGTCCTTGCGCTTATCCAGCGGCTTGCCGTGGGCGTCGATGCTGTAGAACCAGCCGCCGTGCTCGGCGTCGTGGAAGTGCCGTTGCAGGGAACGGAACAACGCGGCGGCGCGCTCCTCGGCAAAGGCTGCGCCGGGTTCACCGATCAGGCTGGCAAACAGGTACAACTGCCGTGCGCAGGCCATGGCGCGATAGCGTTGCGGGGGCAAAGGCCGATGATCGGCGTCCAGGGCCTCATAGGGCAGCGCCAGGTCGGCATTCCAGCCCGGGCCTTGCCAGAGCGGCACGATCAGGTCGTGGAAGTGCGTCAACACGGCGGTCAATTGAGGCTTGAGGGCGGAGCTTGGAGCGATGGGCATCGGCTGGCGTCGTCACGGCAGGGGTGTTTGCGCGACATGGTATCAGGCTTGGGATCGGTGTTGTCTTTACTGCCGCCTTCGCGAGCAAGCCCGCTCCCACATTCGATCGAGTTCCATTGTTGGAATGCAGTCGACTGTGGGAGCGGGCTTGCTCGCGAAGAGGCCCTCAGGAGCACCGAAAATCAGGCAGCGAGCAACCAAACCCCAGTCGCCGCCGAAACCGCACCCGCCACCCGCACCAACGGCGCAGCCGCCGCCGGCAGGAAACGCACCACGGCATAACCGGCAGCATGCAAAACCGCCGTCGCACCCACAAACCCTATGGCATACGCCCAAGGGCTGGACATGTCCGGCAGCTCCAAACCATGGGCCACGCCATGGAACAGTGCAAACAGCGCCGTCGCCGCCACCGCCACGAACAACGGCGGCCGCACCGCCAGCGCTACCGCCAGGCCCAGCGCCAGCACCGACGCGGCAATCCCGCTTTCCAGCGCTGGCAGTTCCAGCCCTTCAAAGCCCAGCATCCCGCCGATCAGCATGGTGCCGACAAACGTGCACGGCAGCGCCCAGCGCGCCGAGCCTTTTTGTTGAGCGGCCCACAGGCCCACGGCGACCATTGCCAACAAGTGGTCGATGCCGCCCAGCGGGTGGCTGATACCGGCCACCAGGCCGTTGTCGCCATGGCCGGGGTGGGCGAAGGCGAGGGCGGGAGTGAGCAGCAAGGCTGCGGCAGCGAGAAATGTATTGAGGCGCATGGACAGGCTCCTTGTGGGGGTTGATCAGGCTGCGGTCAGCAAGCCCTGGCGTTCGATGAAGGCGACGATTTCTTCCAGGCCGACGCCGGTTTTCTGATTGCTGAAGACGAAAGGTTTACCGCCGCGCATGCGCTGGGTATCGCTGTTCATCAGCTCCAGGGATGCGCCTACCAGCGGCGCCAGGTCGATCTTGTTGATCACCAGCAGGTCGGATTTGCAGATTCCCGGCCCGCCTTTGCGCGGCAGCTTGTCGCCGGCCGACACATCGATCACGTAGATGGTCAGGTCCGACAGTTCCGGGCTGAAGGTGGCCGACAGGTTGTCACCGCCGGATTCCACCAGGATCAGGTCCAGGCCGGGAAAGCGACGGTTGAGTTGGTCGACCGCTTCGAGGTTGATCGAGGCGTCTTCGCGAATCGCGGTGTGGGGGCAGCCGCCGGTTTCCACACCGATGATGCGCTCGGGCGCCAGGGCCTGGTTGCGCACCAGGAAGTCGGCGTCTTCGCGGGTGTAGATATCGTTGGTGACCACTGCCAGGTTGTAGCGATCACGCAGGGCCAGGCACAGGGCCAGGGTCAGGGCGGTCTTGCCGGAGCCGACCGGGCCGCCGATGCCGACGCGCAGGGGTTGGGTGTTCATGTGATTCTCCAAGATAAAGTGCCCTAGGAACGGAACAGGCGGCTGTACTGGCGCTCATGGGCCATGCACGCCAGGGACAGGCCAAACGCGGCGCTGCCGTAGTGATTGGGGTCAAGCTGGCTGGCGTCCTGCTGGGCTTGTTGCAGCAGCGGCAGCAGTTCGCTGGTCAGGCGCTGGGCGGCTTGTTGGCCCAGAGGCAGCGTCTTCATCAGCACCGCCAATTGGTTTTCCAGCCAACTCCACAGCCAGGCGGCCAGGGCGTCATCCGGGCTGATCTGCCAGGCGCGGGCGGCCAGGGCCCAGCCCAGGGCCAGGTGCGGTTCGGAGCGCTGTGCCAGGAACTCTCGGGCGGCGTCATCCAGCTCCGGTAAACCGTTCAATAGCTGGTGCAGGGAATAGCCCATCTGCCGGCTTTCCTGATAAAGCTCGCGGGTTTCACGGCTGGCGCGGTGTTCCTCGCACAACTGCGCGAGGCGTGGCCAGTCCTGTTCGGCGGCGGCCTGGCAGTGGGCGAGCAGCAGCGGCGCTTCGAAGCGCGCCAGGTTGAGCAACAGTTGATCGCTGATCCAGCGCCCGGCACTTGCCGGGTCGGTCACGCGGGCTTGCTCCACGGCCATTTCCAGGCCCTGGGAATAGCTGTAGCCACCAATCGGCAGCTGCGGACTGGCCAGACGCAACAGCGCCCAGGCTGGGTTCATAGGCGTACGCCGAACTGGTGCAGCTTGGGCGGGTAGTTGAAGTCTTCGTCGCCATGGCGGGAGTGGTGGTGGCCGCCGCCATAGGCGCCGTGTTCCGGCTGGAAGGGGGCCTCGATGGTCTCGGTCGTCGCGCCCAACTGATCGAGCATGGCCTTGAGCACGTAGTCATCGAGCAGGCGCAGCCAACCGTCACCCACTTGCAGGGCCACGTGGCGGTTGCCCAGGTGATAGGCGGCGCGGGTCAGTTCAAAGGCATTGCCGCAGGTGACGTGCAGCAGTTGTTCAGGCCGGGCACACACGCGTACGACACGTCCGTCTTCAGCCTGTAGGAATTCGCCATCGTGCAGCGGCGGTTGGCCGCGCTCCAGAAACAGGCCGACGTCTTCTCCGTCGGCACTGAAACAGCGCAGGCGGCTTTTGCTGCGGGCTTCGAAATTCAGCAGCAACTCTGCGGCCCAGACGGGTTGGGGGGCGATTCGGCGGTGGATCACCAGCATCAGAAAGCTTCCAGCTATGAGCGATAAGCAAGCTAGAGCAAGGGTCTTGCCAACCACGCGGGGAGTAGGAATTCCCTGTAGGCAGGCGACTTGTGCCACCTGATGGCGCAGGAAATTATTCCAAAATGTTTCATTTTGGTGCGTGGTTGGATTTATAGCACCGGATCCGGGCGCTCGGCGTTGAATTCCATTGTTTGGTGCATGAAATTTCTTTCATCTTTTATGAGTTTTGATTGCTTGGGACTTTTCCTACGCACTTGCAGGATTTGCCGTGCGTTGCGTTACGCGCTGTTTCATTAGGATTCCGCTCCGTATTTAATCTTCAGCGGTTTCCACCATGTACAAGTCATTTTTCTGTTTACTCATTGTCAGTTTGTCGCTCGCCATTTCATCTGCTTCGGCCAATCTTCAGCGTGCCCCGGCATTCGCGCCGCCACCTACTATCGACAACGTGATCGACCGCGCCCACGAGCTGTTGGGCACGCCCTATAAATTGGGCGGCGCTTCGGTGAAGCAGGGCTTCGATTGCAGCAGCTTCCTGGTGTACCTGTTCAAGACCGAAGCCAACATTCATCTGCCTCGCACCACCTCGGCGATGCACCGCTCAACCGCGGCCACGGTCAAGCGCAATGCGTTGCAACCGGGTGATGCGGTGTTTTTCAGGGGCAATGGGCGCGGCCAGGTCAGCCACGTCGGTCTCTATATAGGAGAGGGCAAGTTCATCCACTCGCCGCGCACGGGCAAAAGCGTGCGCATCGACTCACTGGCCAACAGCTATTGGAACCGGAACTACACCACCGCCAAGCGTTTTCACACCGTGCGCTGAGTTATTCGGTGCTGCCCAGGCCTTGCCAATGCTTGAGGCCGATAAAGATGAAACGCAGCTGCTGGGTGATCTTGGCTTGTGGCGTGAGGTGCGCAGGCAGCGCTTCGGCGGGCGGGTCGATAATGTCGGGCAGGGTGGCGAACACGCTCTTGACGATCAGGTCGGCCATCACGTGCAGGCCGTCGGCATCCAGGTGCTGGAGCTTGGGCATCAGGGTCAGGTCGGCGGCGAGGTCGCTGGCGATGTCTTCACGCAGGGCACCAATGGCTTGGCGAACGGCGAGGCTGCCACCGTATTGCTCGCGGGCCAGGAACAGGAATTGCGAACGGTTGGCGGCGACCACATCAAGGAAAATCCGCACGGAGGCATCAATGATGCCGCCCATCACGAATTCGTTGTGGCGCACCAGGCGAATCGTCGCGCGAAAGGTCTGGCCGACTTCACTGACCAATACCAGGCCCAACTGATCCATATCGGCAAAGTGACGGTAGAAACCGGTGGGCACGATGCCGGCGGTCTTGGCCACTTCACGCAGGCTGAGGCTGCCGAACCCACGGCCACACTCCATCAGATGGCGGGCTGCGTCCATCAGGGCGAGTCGGGTCTGTTGCTTCTGTTCGGCGCGGGGCAGCATTGGCAGGCGGGCTTTGTGGACAAGGACAGCGACGCACTCTAGCAAATCAGCTTTGCCAGCGTCGAACTTCAAAAGGGAGAAGGGCGTTGCGGTTCACACAAAGTCAAAGCCCGATCGGCTGATCGGGCTTTTTTCCAGGGCCAGCACGGGCTTAGCTCTGTGCTTGATGCAGTTCTGCCAGACGGTCAGCACCGCCTTCCACTACGCCGTCAGCATAAGCGCGTTTGTTGGCGCGGCTCGAACCATCTTCAACCAGGCCTTTCTGTTCCAGGCGATCACGGCCACCTTCGGCAACAGCGTTGCGTTCCATCAGGCGATCAGCGCCACCTTCAACCAGACCTTTCTGTTCCAGACGGTCACGGCCACCTTCAGCAACGCCTTCGGTGTAAGCACGTTTGTTGGCTTGTTCCGAACCGTTTTCAGTGATGCTGCCGTTGTAGTCGGTATTGTTCTTGTCCGAAGCGCCGCTGCGAGCCAGGGTTTGGCTGAAGTGGGAAGCGTCGGCCTTCACTTGTGGGGTTGCCTGTTCAGCAGCTGGCAGGGCAAATGCGCTGGTGGCCAGGAGGGAAAGTGCAAAGCTTGCGAGTATTTGGCGTTTCATGATGGGTTGCTCCTTGGGAGGGCGATAAATTGGGTACAGGGCTAATGCTACTCTTGATAAGTCGATATAAAAGTTCATAAACACAATGGTAATAATCAACAGAATTGATTGTTCCCTGCGAAGGCTCTATCTCGCAGGTCTCAAGCCCGCGCTTTTGCACCGAGGTGGGTATTTTCGACACGAACGTGGGTAACAACGGTGCGTCGTTGATGATTGAAACTGTCTGGTTGGTCAGGAAAGGCGGTTTTTATGAGGAATTCATCAATGGGGTTAAACCCCCGCGCCGTTTGTCAGTCGTAGCCATATAAGCTGTAGTCAAAACGCGCGCCGCAAAGCGCCCGCTCAGTCGTAACCTGGAGTCCTGTGCAATGACGCGCACTCGTAAAATTCTCGCCTGGAGCTGCGCCAGCTTCGTTTTGTTAATCGCCATTGTGGTGTTGGTCCTGGTGTTCTTTGACTGGAACCGGATCAAGCCGCCCCTCAACGCCAAGGTCTCCGAAGAGTTGCATCGACCGTTTGCCATCAATGGCAACCTGGCAGTGGTGTGGCAGCGCGAGCCCGATGAAGGTGGCTGGCGCGCCTGGATTCCGTGGCCCCATGTGATTGCCGAAGACCTGACCCTGGGCAATCCCGACTGGTCGAAAGCCCCGCAGATGGTCACCCTCAAGCGCGTGGAGTTGCGTATCTCGCCCCTGGCGTTGCTGGCCCAGCGCGTGGTGATCCCGCGTATCGACCTCACCGAACCGAGTGCGCAGTTGCAGCGCCTGGCCGATGGCCGCGCCAACTGGACCTTCAAGTTCGACCCCAAGGACCCGAATGCCGAACCGTCCAACTGGGTGGTGGACATCGGCGCCATCGGCTTCGACAAAGGCCATGTGACCCTCGACGACCAGACTCTCAAGACCCAGCTCGACGTCGTGATCGACCTGCTCGGCAAGCCGATCCCCTTCGGCGAGATCGTCGGCGATGCCGACGCCAGGAAAGCCCTGGAAAAAGGCTCGGCGCCGCAGGATTACGCGTTCGGCCTCAAGGTCAAGGGCCAATACCACGGCCAGAAACTCGATGGCACCGGCAAGATCGGTGGCCTGCTGGCCTTGCAGGACGCGGCCAAGCCGTTCCCGCTGCAAGCCCAGGCCAGGATCGGCGACACCAGCATCGCGCTGGCCGGCACCCTGACCGACCCGATGAACCTCGGCGCCCTCGACCTGCGCCTCAAACTCTCCGGCAGCAGCCTGGGCAACCTGTACCCGCTGACCGGCGTGACCCTGCCGGATTCGCCGGCCTATTCCACCGACGGCCACCTGATCGCCAAGTTGCATGAGGCCAGTGGCGCGTCGTTCCAGTATGAAAACTTCAACGGCAAGATCGGCAACAGCGACATCCACGGCAACCTCGGCTACGTCGCCAGCCAGCCGCGGCCCAAGCTCACCGGGGCGCTGGTCTCCAACCAGCTGTTGATGACCGACCTGGCGCCGCTGATCGGCGCCGACTCCAACGCCAAGCAAAAAGCCCGTGGCGGCGAAAGCAAGCAGCCGGCGACCAAGGTGCTGCCAGTGGAAGAGTTCCGCACCGAGCGCTGGCGCGACATGGATGCCGACGTCGAATTCACCGGCAAACGCATCGTCCACAGTGCCGAATTGCCGTTCACCGATCTCTACACTCACCTGGTGCTGAACGACGGGCAGTTGAGCCTGGAGCCCCTGCGTTTCGGCGTGGCCGGCGGCAAGCTCGACGCGCAGATTCGTCTCAACGGGCGCACCACGCCGATGGAAGGCCAGGCCAGACTCACCGCGCGCAACTTCAAGCTCAAGCAGCTGTTCCCGACCTTCGAGCCGATGAAAACCAGCTTCGGTGAGCTCAACGGCGACGCGGACATTTCCGGGCGCGGCAACTCCGTCGCGGCATTGCTTGGCACGTCGAATGGCGATCTGAAGATGTTGATCAACGACGGCGCCATCAGCCGCGGACTGATGGAAATCGCCGGGCTCAACGTTGGCAACTACGTGGTCGGCCGCCTGTTTGGCGACAAGGAAGTGAAGATCAACTGTGCGGCCGCAGACTTCGGCATCAAGTCGGGCCTGGCGACGACTCGCCTGTTTGTGTTCGATACCGAGAACGCGATCATCTACATCGATGGCACCGCGAACATGGCCAGCGAGCAGCTTGACCTGACCATTACTCCGGAGTCCAAAGGCTTCCGCCTGTTTTCCCTGCGCTCGCCGTTGTACGTCAACGGGCCGTTTATCAAACCGAATGCTGGCGTGAAGGCGGTGCCGCTTATGCTGCGTGGTGCGGGCATGGTTGCCTTGGGTGTGATTGCCGGCCCGGCGGCGGGCTTGCTGGCGCTGGTGGCACCGAGCGGCGATGAGCCGAACCAGTGTGCGCCGCTGCTGCAACAGATGAAGGAAGGCAAGGCACCTAAAACAGTGAAAGGCTAGCTGACAAAACCGTGAACCAAATGTGGGAGCGGGCTTGCTCGCGAAGGCGGTGGATCAGTCAAGAATGTTCCGACTGACCCACCGCCTTCGCGAGCAAGCCCGCTCCCACATGGGTTTTGCGGTGTTAGCTGTGTTAGTTACAGGTCCTTCAGAATATCCGCCATGTCGTCGGCGTGTTCTTCTTCCTGGGCCAGGATGTCTTCGAAGATCCGGCGAGTGGTCGGGTCTTTGTCACCGATGTACTGGATGATTTCGCGATAGCTGTCTACCGCGATGCGCTCGGCCACCAGGTCTTCGTAGACCATCTCCTTCAGCGTATTGCCGGCCACGTACTGCGCGTGGGAATTCTTCGACAGCAGGTCGGGGTTGAACTCCGGCTCGCCACCCAACTGCACGATACGCTCGGCCAACTTGTCGGCGTGTTCGGCTTCCTGGGTGGCGTGCTCGAGGAACTCCTCGGCGGCGACATGCGCCTTGACGCCATTGGCCATGAAGTAGTGGCGCTTGTAGCGCAGCACGCACACCAGCTCGGTGGCCAGCGATTCGTTGAGCAGACGCAGGATTTCCTGGCGGTCGGCGTCATAACCTTCGGTCACGGCACCGTTTTCGACGTTCTTGCGGGCGCGGTCACGTAAAGTGGCTACGTCAGACAAATGTGAGTCAGTCATCTCATTCTCCTGGTACTAATCCGGTTTTGCGCCACGCTCTGCCGGCGTGATCGCTCCAAGTTGTGAGTCCCAGGCAACGCAAAAAGTTTTATCGGATTTTACAGAGCGTGCCCCGACAGCCGCGCTTCCTCCTGCAACCACTCAAAAAACGCCCGGACCGGCGGGTGCCGTTCCCGTCCCGGTACGCACAGGGCGCTGTAGCCGGCGCCGTTGACGCGGACCTGTGCCCGGTAAGGCACCAGCAACCCGCTGGCGACGCTTTCCGAGACCAGGATATTGCTCGCCAGCACCAGGCCCTGGCCGGCGATGGCCGCTTGCAGGGCGTAGTGTTCTTCGTCGTATTCGCGCAGCGGCGAAGCGGATTGCAACCAGTCTTCCCCGGCCTTTTCGCACCAGGCCTGCCAGCCCAGGGCGTACAGCCTGGAGTTGTGCCAGCGCACGCTGATCAGGGTCGGGGTGCGCTCGCGCGCCAAGGCGACTTGTTCGGGGGAGCCATACACGGCGAAACATTCGTCGAACAGGCACAAACCGTACAGGTTCGTGTAGTCGTCGATGCTGTAGCGGATCACCAGGTCGACGCTGGCATCCTGCTGTAAATCGACCACGGCGCAGTTGGTGTCCAGGCGCAGGCTGATATCCGGATGGGCGGCATAGAAGCGCCCGAGTCGCGGCACCAGCCACAGAGCGGCAAACGCCGGCGTAGTGGAGAGCGTGAGATTGCCGGCGCTGCGTTGCGGGCGCAGGGTGTCGACGCTTTGCGCGACGTCCAGCAAGGCGCCGTGCAAGCTGTGGAACAGGCGCTCGCCGCGTTCCGTCAGGCGCACCTGGCGCGGCAGGCGCTCGAACAGCGGTACGCCGAGCCAGGTTTCCAGCGAGCGAATCTGATGGGACACCGCCGTCGGCGTGACCGACAACTCCTGGGCGGCGGCCTTGAAGCTCAACAGGCGCGAGGCCGATTCAAAGGCGCGCAGGGCGGTCAGGGGCAGCGAAGCAAACATGTGAGGCTCCATGGATGAATTCAGTTCATCCAAAACAACTATTGCTCATTTGTGAGGGTGGCCGCTCGGCTCTAGATTTATGCGCAACAGAGGCAGCCATTCAGGTTGCCTGAGTCTAGCGTGTGAAGGCCTACAGATGAAAAAAATGCTTGCGATCCATTCCAGCCCCCGCGGGGAACGTTCCCACTCCCGGCGCCTTGCCGAGGTGTTCCTGGCCGCCTGGCACACCGCCAATCCCTACGCGCAGCTGACCCGCCGCGAAGTGGGCCGGGCGTCGATTCCCCACGTCAGCGAAGCCTTTATTGCCGCCAGTTTTCACCCCGAGCCGCAGTCTATGCCCTTGTCCATGCACGCTGATTTGCAACTGAGCAACGAACTGGTGGCCGAGCTAGTCGAGCACGATTTGCTGGTGATTTCCGTGCCGATGTACAACTTCGGGATTCCCAGCAGCCTCAAGGCCTGGATCGACCAGATCGTGCGCATGGGCCATACCGTGGATATCACCCAGGACAGCCAGGGCATCGCCCAGTACCAGCCGTTATTGTTGGGCAAAAAGGCCTTGATCATCACCAGTCGCGGCGGCAGCGGCTTTGGCCCGGGCGGGGAAAACGAGGCGATGAACCACGCCGATCCGCACCTGCGGACCGCGTTGGGGTTCATCGGCATTGAAGATGTCACGGTGATCGCCGCAGAAGGCGAGGAGTCCGACCCGAGCGTTTTCCGCCGTTCCTGCGATGCAGTCGAAGGGCAACTGCGCGACCTGGCCGGGAGCTTCTGAAGTGTCGTGGCTTTTCCTGCTGATCGCCGCCGGCTTTGAGGTGACCTTCGCCATGGGCATGAAGTACGCCGAGGGATTCACCCGGCTGTGGCCATCGCTGGTCACCGTCATCGCGGCCGTGGGCGGGATCTACTTCCTGACCCTGGCCATGCGTGAGTTGCCGGTGAGCGTGGCCTACCCGATCTGGACTGCCATCGGCTCACTGGGCACGGTGTTTCTCGGTTTCGCGTTGCTGGGGGAGAGCCTGACGCTGATCAAGCTGATGTCGGTGGGCTTGATCGTCGCCGGTGTGGTGGGGCTCAAGTAGCTTCCTGCGCGCTGACATTGCTGCGAACCGGCGTCGTCCAGCGCTCCGACAAAATCACCCCGCCCAGGGTCAGCAAGCCGCCCACCAGGTGATACATCGCCAGTTGCTCCTTCAACACCACTGCGGCAATCAACGCGGTGATCAGCGGCAGCAGGTTGAAAAACAGCGTGGTGCGGCTTGGGCCGAGGGTCTTCACCGAATGCATCCAGGCCAGCGGCGCGAGCATCGAGGCCAGCAGGCAGGCGTACAGCACCAGCGGGATATTCGACCAGCCAAGGCCGGCCTTGTCGGAGAGCAGGAACAGCGGAAACAACACCACCACCGCCACCAGCACCTGCAGATACAGCAACACCAGTGGCGGCAAGCGCAGCTGCCATTTTTTCAGCAGGGTGCTGTAGACCGCGTAGGCGAGGGTGGCCACCAGCATCATCGCGTCACCCATATTCAGCCCGTGTTGCAGCAGGGCGCTGAGACTACCGGCGGAAACCACCACTACCACGCCGGCAAACGACAGCACGGCACCGGTCAGGGCGCCGAAGGTCAGGCGCTGGCCAAGGCTGATGATTGCGGCGGTAAGAGCCATCAGTGGCATCAGCGAGAGGATAATGCCCATGTTGGTGGCTGAGGTCAGGTTCGCGGCGTAATACGCCAGGCTCTGGTACACCGCCATGCCCAACACGCCGAGGATGAAGATCTTGCCCAGGTTGGGACGAATCAGCGGCCAGTTGGCGATGACGGGTTTGAGCATGAACGGGGTAAACAGCAGGCCGGCCAGCAGCCAGCGGTAAAAACCGATCTCGGCAGGGAAAATCGTCCCCACCGCGAGTTTGTTGACCACGGTATTGCCGGCCCAGATAAAAATGGCCAGTAACGGATAAGCGTATTGCATCGAAAAGAACCAATTGCGTCTATGAGCGGTGATTATCCTTTGTCTGGATCGAAGCCTATACTTCGATCCAGCCATCCGACCTTTGTATCCAGACAACATGCTCAAGAAGTACATCAACCTTCCCGATTTTGACCAGTTGCCGGCCCCGGTGTATTTCCGTTATTCGGAATTCGAGGCTGACACCCATGCCAGTGCGCACCAGCATGCCTGGGGTTCCCTGGACTACTCGGCCCGTGGCGTGATGCGCTTTGAAGTGGCCGGCAGTCGCTTTATGTCGCCGCCGCAATATGCGGTATGGATCCCACCCAACACCCAGCACAGTTCCTACAACGCCCAGGCGATCGTCTACCGCTCCGTATATCTGGCGCCCGCCTTGTGCGAGCAATTGCCGGCGCAGCCGTGCACCCTGACCATCAGCGATATCCTCAAGGCGATCCTCAGTGATTTCGCCGAGCGTGATGTCAACATTCCCGAGAACGAAGCCGACGTGCGCCTGGCCCAGGTGCTGGTAGACCAGCTCAGGCAGGCGCCGGTGCACGATTGTTTCCTGCCGTATGCCAGCCATCCCGGGTTGCTCAGTGTGCTGGAGGGCATGCAGGCCGACCCTGGCGATAACCGCGCGCTGGCCCAGTGGGCGCAGCAGGTGCATGTCAGTGAGCGCACCCTGGCGCGGCAATTTGTGCGTGAGCTGGGGATGAGCTTCGGCGAATGGCGCCAACGCCTGCGGTTCCTGGCGTCGATCGAAGCGCTGGACAGCGCGCGCAGCGTCCAGGAAGTTGCGTTTGACCTGGGCTACAGCACGGCCTCGGCGTTTATCGCGATGTTCCAGCGCCAGGCCGGCTGCACGCCGGAGCAGTATCGCCGGACCCATATACGCGGCAGGAAGGTGTAACAGGGTTTGACTACACTGCTGGGGAGGCCGTGCCCCTCGGCACGGTAACAGGGAGAAAACTCCATGAAGATGCTGCGTATTCCGCTGTTGATGATGGGCCTGCTGCTGTGTTCCCAAGGCTTTGCCGCGACTGCCGCACAGACGGCTCAGCAACAAAAAATGACTACTTGCAACGCCGAAGCCAAGACCAGTGGCAAGACCGGTGATGATCGCAAGGCGTTCATGAGCAACTGCCTCAAGGCGGCCCCGGCGGCCAACGACGCCAAGACCCTGACCCCCCAGCAACAGAAGATGAAAGATTGCAACGCCACCGCGAAAACCCAGGCGCTGACCGGCGATGCGCGTAAAACCTTTATGAGCACCTGCCTGAAGAAATAATGATGCAGAACTCTGTGGGCGCTGGCTTGCCTAAGATTGCGACCTGACAGTCGATGCCTTTGTTGGCTGACCCACCGCCATCGCAGGCAAGCCAGCTCCCACATTGGACCGCGTTTAGACTTCTCGCTTGATTCACCCAACGCTGGCAGACTGCCCATCCTTTAACGCCGTTCGTTTTGAGGCTGTATGCCAACGTTTTCTCAGCGTCACGTGTTGTTGTTGGTCAGTTGCGTGCTGATTTTTGGCGGGCTGCTGCTGGTTTTGCCATTGAAGTTGCTGCCGAGCCTGCTGGCCGGGCTGCTGGTGTATGAGCTGGTCAACATGCTCACCCCGCAGTTGCAGCGGTTGATCGAAGGCCGGCGTGCGCGCTGGTTGGCGGTAGCCTTGCTGGGGACCTTGATCGTCAGCATCCTGACCCTGATCTTTGCCGGGGCCATCAGCTTCCTGCTGCACGAAGCGGAAAACCCCGGGGCTTCCCTCGATAAGTTCATGGGCGTGGTCGACCGTGCCCGCGGCCAGTTGCCGCCGTTCCTCGACGCCTACCTGCCGGCCAGCGCCGCCGAGTTCCGCGTGGCCATCGGCGAATGGCTGAGCAAACACCTCAGCGAACTGCAACTGGTGGGCAAAGACGCCGCGCACATGTTCGTGACCTTGTTGATCGGCATGGTGCTGGGGGCGATCATCGCCCTGCAACGGGTGCCGGACCTGACCAAGCGCAAACCCCTGGCGGCCGCGCTGTTTGATCGCCTGCACCTGCTGGTCCAGGCCTTTCGCAACATCGTTTTCGCGCAGATCAAGATCGCCGCGCTGAACACCGCGTTCACCGCGATCTTCCTCGCGGTGGTGCTGCCGTTGTGCGGGATCCACCTGCCGTTGACCAAGACGTTGATCGTGCTGACGTTCCTGCTGGGCCTGCTACCGGTGATCGGCAACCTGATGTCCAACACCCTGATCACCATCGTGGCCTTGTCGCTGTCGATCTGGGTGGCGGTGGCGGCGTTGGGCTACCTGATCGTGATCCACAAGGTCGAGTACTTCCTCAACGCGCGGATCGTCGGCGGGCAGATCAGTGCCAAGTCGTGGGAATTGTTGCTGGCGATGCTGGTGTTCGAAGCCGCGTTCGGCCTGCCGGGGGTGGTGGCGGGGCCGATTTATTATGCGTACTTGAAGAGTGAGTTGAAGCTGGCGGGGATGGTTTAGGCATTGATGTTGCCTGGACTGGCCCCTTCGCGAGCAAGCCCGCTCCCACATTTGACCGAGTTCCAACTTTGGAATGCAGCCGAATGTGGGAGCGGGCTTGCTCGCGAAGGGCGCGCCACGGTTTCAGCTAAAACTCAGTAGCCGTAGCGCTTGCTGGCCTCAATCGCCAGACCACTGCCAATACTGCCAAAGATGTTCCCTTCCACATGCTGCGCATTCGGCAGCATCGCCGAGATGCTGTGGCGCAGCGCCGGAATCCCGCTGGAACCCCCGGTAAAGAACACCGTGTCCACCTGGGCCACGTCCACCGAGGCGTCGTTGAGCAGTTGCGTCACCGCATTGCGCACCCGCTCCAGCAAGCCATCGATGGCCGACTCGAACAACGCCCGGCTCAATTCCACGCTCAACCCCGGCTCGACCCGGTCCAGCAACACATGGCGGCTGTCCTGCCGGGTCAGCTGGATCTTGGTTTCTTCCACTTCCATCGCCAACCAGTGCCCGGCGCGCTGCTCGATCAGGTTGAACAGGCGGTCGATGCCACCCGTGTCCTCGATGTCGTAGCGCATGCTGCCCAGCGCCAGCTTGGATTTCTGCGAGTACACCGAGTTGATGGTGTGCCAGGTCGCCAGGTTCATGTGGTGGCTGGTGGGCATATAAGCGCCGCTCTTCATGCGGCTGCCGTAGCCGAACAGCGGCATCATGCCGGCCAGCGAGAGCTGCTTGTCGAAGTCGGTACCGCCGATGTGCACACCGCCGGTGGCGAGGATGTCGTCGTGGCGGTTGTCGATCTGGCGGCGCTCGGGCGACAGGCGCACCAGGGAGAAGTCGGAGGTACCCCCGCCGATGTCGACAATCAGCACCAGCTCTTCTTTCTCGATGGTGGACTCGTAGTCGAAGGCCGCGGCAATCGGTTCGTACTGGAACGAGATGTCCTTGAAGCCGATCTTGCGGGCCACGTCCACCAGGGTGTTCTCGGCTTCCTGGTCGGCCATCGGGTCGTCGTCGACGAAAAATACCGGACGGCCCAGCACCACTTCGTCGAACTCACGCCCGGCGGTGGTCTCGGCGCGGCTCTTGAGTTGGCCGATAAACAGCGCCAGCAGGTCGGTGAACGGCATGGCCGTGCCCAATACACTGGTGTCGTGCTTGATCAGCTTGGAACCCAGCAGGCTCTTGAGCGAGCGCATCAGCCGGCCTTCGTAGTTTTCCAGGTACTCGTGCAGGGCCAGGCGACCGTACACCGGGCGGCGCTCTTCGAAGTTGAAGAACACCACCGACGGCAGCGTGATCTTGTCGTCCTCCAGCGCGATAAGCGTTTCCATGCCGGGACGAATCCAGCCGACGGTGGAGTTGGACGTGCCGAAGTCGATACCGCAGGCACGGGCTGGGGATGGGTTTTTCATGTCAATCGGGTTCCGGTTGAAAAACGGCCGCGCAGTGTATGCCACCCGCGTGCAGATGCGTAGGCCGACTATCCGCTAAATACAACGCACTTGTTACCTTGAAAGCCCGGCCTTTGCCCCCAAATCCTCCCCATACGGTTGGTGGCTGCAGGATTCTGCCCGCAGCGCCGATAAACTTCTGACGCACCCTTCGGTCACAAGATTGAGATCGGTCAATCCAGACGCCGCAAACAGGCGCATGCTGTGACGCTGGCAGTGCGATATCGATAATGGATGGTGATGCCCCCGATGGACTTCAAAGACTATTACAAGATTCTCGGTGTAGAACCCACCGCTGACGACAAGGCGATCAAGGCCGCCTATCGCAAGCTGGCGCGCAAATATCACCCGGACGTGAGCAAGGAAAAGGACGCTGAAGCCAAGTTCAAGGACGCGTCCGAAGCCTATGAAGCGCTGAAAAGTGCCGACAAGCGCGCCGAATACGACGATCTGCGCAAGTACGGCCAGCATGGCCAGCCGTTCCAGGGCCCGCCAGGCTGGCAGAGCCGTGGTGGCTATGGCGGCGGTGGCCAGGACACCGGCGACTTCTCGGACTTCTTCAGCTCGATCTTCGGTTCGCGCGGCAATGGTTTTGGTGGTGCCCAGGGCCGCAGTGCCGGGCGCCGGGGGCAAGATGTGGAAATGGAACTGCCGGTCTTCCTCGAAGAGACCCTGTCCAACGAGTCCAAGCAGGTCAACTTCCAGGTGCCGCAATACAACGCGGCCGGCCAGCACGTCAGCAACACCACCAAGAGCCTGAACGTGAAGATCCCGGCCGGTGTGGCCGACGGCGAGCGCATCCGCCTCAAGGGCCAGGGCGCGCCGGGGATTGGCGGTGGTGCCAATGGTGATCTGTACTTGATCATCAAGTTCGCGCCACACCCTAAATTCGATGTGGAAGGTGAGAACCTGATCATCACCCTGCCACTGGCCCCGTGGGAGCTGGCGTTGGGCACGGAAGTGGCGGTGCCGACCCTCACCGGCAAGATCAATCTCAAGGTGCCGGCCGGCAGCCAGAACGGCCAGCGCATGCGCGCCAAGGGCCATGGCTTGTTGAACAAGGCCGGGCAGCGCGGTTATCTGTTTGTGCAACTTAAGGCGGTGATGCCGAAAAACACCGACGACGAGGTCAAGGCGTTGTGGCAGGAACTGGCACAAAAAGCCGCCTTCGATCCAAGAGAATCATGGAGTAGCTAACAATGAGCAGTCCCCGTTTGGTTCAAGTGAACATGGCAGAATTCTGTGAGGCCACCGACCTGTCGGTGGCCTACGTGATCGAAATCGTCGAGCACGGCATCGTTGAACCGGTGGGGACCAGTCCCGAGTCCTGGCGCTTCACCGATTACGAACTGGCCCTGGCCAAGCGCGCCTCGGCGCTGCAAAAGGACCTGGAGCTGGAATGGGAAGGCGTCGCCCTGGCGCTCGACCTGCTGGAAGAGGTCCAGCAACTGCGGGCCGAGAACCAGATGCTCAAGCAACGGCTGGGGCGGTTGGTGCAAACGCCCTGAATCCATCAGGTGATGCTGCAGCGCGCCTTGCACGGCACCCAGTCGCGCAGGGTCAGCGAGCGAATCAGTTGCGCCTCGTCCACGGCCAGTTGCAGTTGCACATTTTCAGCCTGGGTTGCGTATGCCTCATCACTGAGGGCGCCGGCATCGTGTTCCTCGGATAACGCATTCAAGCGCACGTCATGGGGCCCCCTCAGGACTCTGAACTCATCGTCATAATGGTTGCGAATAAAGGCCTGCCAGAATTCGCGGCCTAACAGCGACTGTACGAGCTTCTTGGAGTTGTCCAGTTTTTCTAATGTGATGGCGGCATTATTCAGGATCTGCGGCGCTACCTGTCCCGTTGCGAGGTAGCGGGCATCGTTGGGCTGACCGGGCAGGCCGAGGCGGCGGGCCAGGCCCATGCGATAGGCCAGGCGAATTTCAATATCTTCCAGTTTTTCCAGGGCGGCGACTTTTTGTTCAGGGGTCATGGTCGACGTGCGAATCATGCCTTCTCGAACCCGAATGTCTGCGCTGGCTAATTTTTCCACCTCGTCCAGGCGAAAAAGACCTTTGGCCAACGTGTAGAGTGCCGGTCCCGCCTCGCCATCGGCGGCATAGCGCGTGGCTTGCCACGTCAGCACCTTGGTCTCCATGTCACTGAACACCAGGGCCGACCGATCGCCGCAGCGCGGGTCACCCGCCAGGTTGAACAGCTCTTCACGCAAGCCATCGTCCCGGGCCGCATCGAGCAATTGCCACAGGCGCGATTGCAGGTCGGTATAGCGGCTGCGGTACTCCGCCGATTCTTTGAGGTTGTCGAGGATATCGAGGAAGATCTGCGAACCGGGTTTCTCGGCAATCGACTCCCACAGGCTGCGTCGTACGTCGATTTCCTCGGGTGACAGACCATCCATCCAATGCTGGTATGCCGGCTCCGGTGTGTCGTCCACGATCTGTTCTTGAGGCGCGTGAACCTCGACTGTAGCGGGCTGTGGCGCCCGATAACGCATCGCGCCGGGCTGCCGGCCCGCTGCTGCCTCGCGGTGGAGCAAGGTTGCATTGCTCCAATACTCGACCAACTGCCTGCGGGCTTCGGTGCTCAGCGGGTTGCCGTCGATAAAGGTGACGTTGTTGACGTAGATGAATGCCTCGGCCTCCTCGGGCAGCGGGTTGACCAGGGACTCGGGCAACTGCGTGATGCGGTTCTGCGCCAGGTTAACGATGTCCAACGCCTGATGTGGCCCCAAGCCCTGCGGCCACTCGGTGATCCCGGTGTTTTTCAAATTCACCCTACGCAGGTTCGGCAGGGTTGCGAAGTTGGGGGTACGCGCCAGGGGGTTGCGGCTCAGATTGATGATCTTGAGTGAGGTGAGCCCCTCCAGCAGATCCACGTCGGCCTCGCTCAGGGAAAGTTGGTTGCTCCTGAGGTCCAGGCGGGTAAGCCGAATCATCCGGGCAACGCTGGGCGGGATTGAACGCAACTCTCCGTACGACAGGTCGAGCCAACGGGTGTGACTGAAGTGGCCGAGAAACTCATCCAGGCCGTATACGGATTGCATGTCCTGAAGCTTGATTGACCCAACGTGGCTGAAATCTGCTTCCAGCGCAGGCAAGTCGCCGACTCTCAAGCCGAGTGCTTCAAGGGTGTAGCCGGCGGGAGAACCATCTTGGGCCAGCACTTTGGGAGTCATGCGCCGCCAGCACGCCTTGAGGTCTCGAGCGAATTGCTGGCGATGGTTGGCATCCCCTGCACGCAGGTTTTCGCTGTCGGCAGCCACCAGGAACCGTTGTGTGGCCCAGGCGTTCAGTTGGGTGCTCAAGGTTTGCCACTCGCCTTCCAGGCGCGTCAGTTCAGCCGGCGCCCCGTCGCCTGCGTGCAATACGAATTGCTCGTTTTCCTCCTCGCTGTAGCCGGGAAACAGGTCCCTTATCCGCCGCATTTCGTCGGTGTGGCTCAAGGGTACTTCGAAGGCGCCAGGCTGGCCGCCGTTGCGCCAGCCCGGGCGAGTTTGTGCCAGGCGAGCGATGTACGCCCGCATCTGCTGATTGGCTTGCGGGGTGAATGGGTTGTCACGTAGGCGGGTCATGCGGTTGAGACGGATGCTGGCTTCCACGTTTTCGGGGGCTGGGTTGAGCAGGCTGTCGGGCACCGCGCTCAGGTGATTGCCGGACAGGTCGACTTCTCTCAGCTCCGGCAGTTCCAGCAGGCCTGTGGGCCACTGATTGATCCGGGTGTCACGCAGCTCCAGCTTGCGCAGTCGTAGCAGCGGGCTGAAATCCGGCAGGGTGCCCAAGGGGTTATCGTTCAGGCACAGTTCTTCCAGGCGGCTCAGGCCGGCCAGTTGGCCGGCGCTGATTTCGCTCAGGCGGATGGCATTTTTCGACAGGTCCAGGTGCGTCAGCGCCTTTATGGCCGTGATTGCTTCGGGCAGTTCGGTCAGCGTATGGCGTCCGATACCGCCGACTTGTTTGAGGGTCAAACGTTTCAGATTGGGGAAGTTGCCAAGGAACTGCCCGGGGCCGTCGCTGAAGCTCACGTAGTCGAGAACCAACTCCTCGACATGGGCAAAATCGGCGTTGAGTTTGGGCAGGTTCACCTGGGCGCTGATTTCCAGTCGGCGCCCGGTGTAGGCCCCGGCACGGTCCACGGTCTGTCGGCGCCAGCAATCTCTCAATGCATCGGCCACTGACTGCTCCCGGCCTCCCGGGTTTACCTCAAATGGACGCCGGCTCGTATCTTCTCGGGCACTGCGATTCACCCAGTCCTTGAGTGCGCGTTTGAGGGCGGCGTACTGGTCTTCCCGGCGCGTCAACTCAGTGCGCGCATCGCTCCCGAGGGTCTCGATGAAGGCTGTGGCCTGCTCGTCGCTGAACCCCGGATACAGCTTGCGCACCCGCGTATGGGTGCTGCGCAATTGAGTGAGTTTGTGCAGCGGGGAGCCGCCCCGCAGGCGCAGGTCTCCTGCCAAGGGTTTGCGCAGCATCGGGTATTCCAGCAGCACCGAGCGCAGCTCGTCCCGGGCCAATGGCGTTTGTCGCACCCGCTGCTTCAGGGTGCCGGCGTCCCGTGCGGCTTCGCCAAGTGCTCGACGCTGGCCCTGTTCAAGGCGTGCCAGAACGGCGCCATACAGGTCGGTGGCGCCGAACGCCCCGTCTTCACCCATCGCCAGCATCAGCGGCGGTGCGTCGGCCTCTGGACCGACGGCGTCGATCAGTGGCCCCTGTTCGCTGCCCAAGCGGATTTCCACCCGCAGGCTCGGGTCCCAACCCGGCAAGCTGGGCAGGGTATGCAGGGCCAGGCGCAGGCTGTCCGGGCTCTGCAGGGTGTCGAGGAACAAGCCTTCATAGGCCCGTGCCATGCGCACTTGCTGCTGGCTTTCGCGCGCCAGGGCGGTGAGCCTTGGTGACAACTGCTGATGGCCACTCAGCGTGGTTAAATCCGCGTCCGTGGCGGTTTCCAGCAACTGCCTGGCAACCTCCGCCGGCAGGCCGGAAAACCTGTCCATGAGCTGCTGTACCGGGGGCGAGCGGGTCAGGTTATGGGCGCGATAATCCGCGTCGAACAGCGAGGTCCGACTGTCCCGGGCGGCCTGGGCAACTTCGCGGCGCCACAGCATCGTCTGTTCGTCCAGCACCCGGGGAGTCGGGTCGAGGACCGCCGGATAGGTCAAGCCTCGGTGCGCCACCACGCGCTCGGTGATCGCCGGGTCGGCCAGCGCATAATCCAGCGGGTCGTCACTGCCCATCTTCTCGATAAACGTCTCGATCCGCTGATGGATGCCAAAGCGCGCCAGGCTGTCACTCAACAGGGCGGGCGGCGGTTGCAGGTCCACATGCAGTTGGCGCAGTTGATCGGCGCGAGTGCCACTGGCCAGGCGTGCCTGTTCCAGTTGTGCGTCGCTCAAGCCCCGGGTGCGATAACCCAGGCGGCGCATCAGCGCCGGGCCGTCCCAGGTCAGTGGCTCTTCACCTTCATGCAGCCAGGCGCCCGCGCCGTTATGCGCCACCTGCGGGGCATAAGCGTCGGAGCGTGTGGGGTGTTGTATGCGATAGGTGTCGCCGTCGGGCTCGGGTTTGACGGCATACAGTTGATCGTCGAGGGGCAGCAGCGGCTGCTGGTCGTGGCTGTGCAAGCCCAGGTCATCAAACGTGGCGTCCTTGGGCAATACGACGGGGCTGCGATAAGGCGTAAGGTCCGGCTTCCATAGCCGTAGCTCGCCACCTGGCAAACGAACCGGCTTGAGCCCTTGTACCAACGCGGGTGTAGGCGGTGCAGCGAGCTTTTGCAGGCCTTTCCCCGCGCCGGCCAGCAGCGCCATGGCGGCCAGGTTTTGGGCGACGTCGAACCAGTGCGTCTTGGCCGTGTCCCGGTCGCCTTCGCCCCAGTCGATCACACCTTCGAAGGTTTCGTAGAGCAATTGGCCCGCCATGGCGGCCAGCATGATTTCGCCGAGCACCGGGACGAACGCCAGTCCCAGGCCGAGCACGGTAGCGCCGGCCTCCAGCCAACGGGCGATTTTTTGCCCGCGCACCCGGGCGTCGACATCGGCGGTGGGCACTGCCTGGTCGCGCGCATCGCCGAGGGCCTTGTCGCGGCCATGCTCAAACAGGTTGGCCCACAGGTCGACGTTGTCAGCCCACAGGCCCTGTCTTGAGACCACCATCAGGTACAGGTCGGGAGCGCCCGTCTTCACCACCCTGCAGCCGGCTTTCGGGGGCGGAAGCGACTGGGGCATGACCGTCGTAGTCAATACCGGGAAGGCCAGTTGCAGCATTGTCTGGGTCACCGGCGAACGCGCTACTGCGTCGACGGCGGCGGTGGAGTCCGCAGCGGGTTCGGTAAACCGGTTGAAGAACGCCGGCTTGTCATGCTCATTGAGAAACTGGCTGAAAAAATGCTGGTAGCTCGTGGGCGTCGGGCGGTTGTTATTGCCGGATTCGCTTGGCGCTTTGTCGCGCGCCACCCACTGGCGGTTCAGTTCGGTTTTCAGCGCATCAAGGCTGTTGTAGCGCTTGAGCGGGTGCTCCGGATCGTGGGGCAGGTAGACGATGAAGTCGGTGGCATAGCGATATTTTTCCACCGGTGTAAACACCACGCTCCCCATGAGCGCGCGGTCCATCACGCTCAGGCAACTGAACCACACCGGCTTGCCGCCCAGCGTCGGGTTGCGTTCGCCGTCGACCACCTTGAGCACCATGGTGAAGTCATCCGGGAGAATGTCCTGCTTGAGCAGCGCCAGGTACGCCGCAGCCCTGAGGGCATCCTTCTGGCTGGTGATCACGGCGTCGCGCAACCGGGTGGCGGCCGTCTCGTCGGTGGGCAGTAATGTTTCCTTGAGGTGCGCCTGGTAGCGGGCACCCACGTCCAGCGTACGGCACAGCCTGATAAAGGCGGGTACGGTCAGCGCCGGGCTGATCCTGGGAGAGGCGCCTTCCCGGTCCGGGTATTGGGTGAACCCGGAGGCAGGATCGAATGCGCCGTCTTCACCTTCACTGGCTTCAAAGTTATGCAGGGCAGCCTGCACCAGCGACACCTCCAGTACTTTGTATTCGCCGGCCTTGATCCCCAGGGTGCCGAGCCTCAGCGGCTCATACAAACGAAGAGAGGTGCCTTCGACATCCACGGTGAGGTTGAATTGTTCTTTCAGCGCGCCGTTGAGCAGGCCTATGGCGAAGGGCTTGAGTGCCTGGACGTTGGCCAGGTGTTTATCCACCGCGTGTTGGGATTTGAAACTGGTTTCATTGAACCCCTTCAAGGTTCTTCGCTGCAGCGGCGACAAGCTGTCCATCCACTGCGCCTGTTCGAGCCTGGCCTGTTTCAACGCTTCTATGCGGTGGGCCGGCGCCTGTACCAGCCAGTCCGGAATGGCCTGGCGAATGAACGCACTGTTGTCGTCGGAAGATGAGAGGGGAGTAACGGAGGGGGCATCCTGCATGGGGGCATTCCTTTGGGTAAGCAAAGGAAAAAGGCTACTGAAAACCGCTGTGGATTAATAAGTCGAAAAGCCGCTGGATAGCACGCAATAGTTAACGCATCGGCCCCGGATTACCTATGGATCGACGACTTAATTACCCCATGGAAATCCCCCCGTGTGCATCAAGCCTGTCAGCGCTTTTTGAGTGTTCGTCCATGGGGGGCAATCCGTTCAAATAGCTACCGCCGAGTGCCGGGGGCGACTGATTAAGGTCATTGCCTTAATTTCCCTATCGGTACTCGTTTATGCCAGCACCTCAAGCCTCCACCTCGCTCCTGCCGGGCGGCGAAGGGCGTCACTATGCACAGATCAAAGCCGCCATCCCCGAAAGCCTGGTCAGCGCATCTCCTGCCCTGCGTGCAGCCATCACGCAGGCCAAGCCAGAGATCCCCGCCTGGTATGCGGCCACCACCCCGGCACAGAAGGCTGCGCTGCAAAACCTGTTGGAGGCGAGCATCAAGTCTCACACTGCACTGGAGCAAGCGACCGGCAAGGTGCAAGAGGTCAACGCCTTCGCCCGGCCATTGCTTGAAGCCGCGTTGAAGGCCGCCGGGTTTGAGCTGGACGTCAACCAGGTGCATCTGCGCCTCTATGTACCGGTCGAAGGACTAGCGACAGGCTACCGGACCAAGACTTTGTCCCTGTTGCAAGCGGCCTTGAACAATTTTGAAGCGCGCGAGACCCGCGCCGGGTTCTTCGACAGTGCTTCAGGCTTTATCACCGCTCCCGGCGCCGATGGCCGTTTCGAGCGCCATACCACGACCCTGACGATCGAGATCTTCGCCCGGTTATGCCGCGACCTGGACCTGGGCAGGCTGTACCAGGAACACCTCACCACCTACCTGCTGCCCGTGCAAACCGTGTCCAGGAACCTGCTGCGTGAACGCTTTATCACCCGGCAAAAGGACGCCTTCAGAGCCGCCGCCTACGTGGCGTTGCTCAAAGGTGATATTCGCAGCGACGACTACGCGCTACTGCTGCGCATCGCCAATGGCGAGCGACGCATCAAGCACGAAGGCAAGCAGGTCTGGCACCGCTGGCCCAGTATCATGGAACTGCAAATGCACGGCTGCCTCATGATCGACCCGAGCGTGGAGCATGGGTATGGCACCTGGCTTATCGTCTACATCCCCGACCACCCCGAGCACCCCATCAAGCGCTACAAAACCTTTGCCGACTATGCAGAGGAAACGACCCGTGAGCTGACCGCTTACAGACCCGAGGACTATTGGGACAGCAGGGGTGTTCAGGTCACGGCCCACCAACAGTTTTTCTCACGGTTCATCGGGAAAAAATACCTGGCTTACTACTACGGGCGGTTCACCGAGAAACGCGTCGATGAACCGCAAAGGCGCGTGGCCCTGGGCCCTGATCCAGCGTGGCGACAGTACTACGCAAGAAAATCCCTTACCGAACTCCAGGCGATCAACGCCGTCATAAAGTCCCCGCGACATATCAGCCGCACGCCGCAGGACCAGCCAAACCTGAACCTCAACGCCCACCCGATCAAGGGGCTGTGGATCGACGTCGACCCTTGGGACGAGCTGTACGCCGACATGCGCAAGCGCGCACTCGACGATGGGTTGAGCATGGCGATACCCACCGCTCACACCGACGCGGCTGGCCACGACCGGCGGATGGCGCATCTGATGAACATCGGCCTGTTCACCTTGAACCTGGTGTCGATGTTCATTCCGCCCTTGGGTGCACTGATGGCGGTGGTCACGGCCGGGCAACTGCTGTACGAAGTGCTGGAGGGCGTGGTTGAACTCGGCCAGGGTGACCGCGAGGCCGGCTGGGCGCATATCGCTGACGTGCTGGAAAATCTCGCGCAACTGGCGGTGGGCGGCGCTGCGTTGCATATCAGCGTGTCGCCGTTTATCGAAGGACTCAAGGCGGTCAGGCTGCCGTCGGGCAAGGCCCGCTTGTGGAAGCCGGACCTTGGGCCCTATGCGCAGGACATCCGACTGCCGGCAGGCTCGGTTCCCGACCAGGCGGGACTACATACCGTCAATGGGCGCCAGGTGGTGTCGGTGGACGGCAATCGCTACGCCGTGACCGCGCAAGACGAACCGGGCGTGTACCGGGTCCAGCACCCCAGCAGGCCCGAGGCGTATGAGCCTCAGATCGTCAACAACGGTTCTGGCGCCTGGACCCATGAGGCCGATGAGCCCCTGACGTGGCAAGGTGCTCCGCTGATGCGGCGACTGAGCCATGTAATGGAAGGCCTGAGCGATACGCAGTTGGAGCAGGTGCGCAAGATCAGTGACACCGATGAAAGCGTGCTGCGCCGGCTGTACGTGGAAAGCGAGCCGACGCCGGCAATCACACTCGACACGGCGGTGCGCATGCGGGCTTACGGGCGCGCCGAAAGCTTGAGTGGGCAGATCCTTGCGGGGTCGATGTCGATGGACCTGGGCAGCTACGCCGCGTCGTTGATGGTGGAAATGACCGGCTGGCCGCCCGGCAGGACCATCGAAGTATTTGACGGCCAGGGCACCAGCAGGACAGCTGCGTTGTATGGCCAACCTCATGCGCCCGGGACGGAACTGATCAGCATCAGCCGCATCGACCTGTTCGGCGGCAAGCTGCCGGCGTTGATCGTCGAGAGTTTGCCCGAGGAGCAGCTTAAAAACCTGCTCGGCCAGCATATGCCCTACGGGGCCGCGCTGCGTAGCCAGGCGTTGCAGGCTCGCCTGGGAATCTATGCAAAACAGTCCCTGCGGCGGGTGTTCGACAGCCTTTACCTCGGGCGGTCATCGCCTGGCAGCGCCGAACTGCAACTGTTCGCGCGCGACTTCAAAAGCCTGCCACCGGTCATGGTCGAGGAACTGCTGGAAGGTGCCAGCCCCTCGCAGAGGGCGAGCCTGGTCAACAATCGCAAGATTCCCCTGGAGCTGGCGCAGCAAGCGCGCCGGCAACTTGGGCATCTGCGCCTGGCCCGGGCCTACGAAGGGCTTTATCTGGACGAGTTGGCCAATGTTGACACCGAAGCGCTGGCGCTCAACACGCTGGAGCGCCTTCCTGGCTGGCGAAACGACTTGCGCATTGAGGTTCGCGAAGGCTCCCTGGCCGGAAGCCTGCGTGCCGGCTACGGCCCACCCGAGTCCGCGCACCGCAAGGTATTGGTGCACAGGGGCGATGGACGCTACGAGGCGTTTGACGCACGAGGGCAAAGCCTGCATGTCGTCGACAATCTGTACGGCGCCTTGCAACATGCCCTGCCAGACACCCACCGCCAGTCTCTGGGATTGCCAGGCATTGGGCAGGGGCCGGAGTTAAGAGGCAAAATCCAGGAACATGCCCTGTCGCGCGGTGCCTTGCGCAAGGTGCTGCAGATGCAACCCGCCCAACCGTTCTTCAAACCGCTATCGCAGTTGTCGGGCGGCAGGCGTGGGTACCCCTTGAGCGGGCGCGGCGGTTGGGCGTTTGAGCGGAGCCTGCAGGCACGCATTCGCAACTTGTACCCGGACATCACCGCCAACGAAATTGCCGAGTTGCGACCTCTCGGCGATCCACTCGATCTCACCTGGGTACAGGAACTCGAAAGCGAATTCAGCAACCTGACTCAGACGTTGCGAACCTGGCAGATTAGCGCTCGCGCAGGCGCGTCGACCAGTGGCCAGGCGGCAGATCGGATTTATCGGGCCAGGGGCCGGATCGTCAAGGCCATTGAGGCGGCCTGGCGCAGAACCGGGGTGCGGGATATCGACGGCAATGGTCGATACCTCGGCCAGGCCATCAAGTGGGATGGGGTCGAATTGCGCCAGCAGTTGCGCACCCTGCCGCCATTGCCGGCCGACTTTGATCACGTCAGTAAGCTGACCCTGCGCAGCATGGCCTTGACGAGTGACGACGTCGACGGGTTTGTTTCCAACTTTCGCAGCCTGCGCAGCTTGTCCGTGCAAGCCTGCCGGTTGACGCGGCTGCCGCCGGCCATTGCCGCCATGCCGCACCTGACCGAGTTGTATCTGGGAGGCAATGAAATAGTCCTGAGTCAGGAGAGCGTCATGGTCTTGGGCAAACTGAAACAGCTCAAGGAGCTGTCGCTTGAAAGCAATCCATTGGGTCTGGCGCCGGACGTGAGTCGCATGCCTGATTTGCGCCAGCTGTGGCTGGCTGAAACAGATTTGGAGGAGTGGCCTGCCAGCGTGTTTCGCCTGCCGCGCCCACGGCATTTCATTCTGGATTTGCGTGAGAACGCGCTTATCCGCGTACCGGTATTTGCGCCGGGTTCTGATAACGCCCGGATCATCGCGCGCACGACGCTCTCCCGAGAGCTACTGAGTACTAAAGCCGTGAGCGATTTCAGGTTATATATCGAGGCAGCCGGTAATGATCCGGATCGTCAGCTTCCACCCAAAGGCCGGGCCGATAGCAAACTCTGGAAAACGGGATTGACCGACGAGGAATGGGAATCCAAGCAGCAATTGTGGCAAAGGCTGGAGGATGCCTTCGGTTCTGAAGCTTTTTTCAACGAAATTCGCTACCTGTCCAAATCAGGGGATGCCGTAGTCGAGGGCAAGCGCTACCTGCCGGAGCTGACTGCGAAAGTATGGCGCATGCTGGAGGCCATGGGCGAAGACGCCGAGTTGCGAGAGGAGCTGTTCCGCATGGCACAGTTCCCCACGGCTTGCGTGGATGCGGGGGCGCAGTTGTTCAATGCCATGGGGGTTGAAGTGTTGTTGCGCTCGGCCTATGCCAATGAAGACGCGAATGCGGTGAGAAGCAGCGTGCTCAAGTTGGCCAGGGGCAAGTGGCGATTGGAGGAGTTGGGGCGGATCGCTCATGCGCGCGTGGCAGAATTGATCAGTCAAGGCGCCAGGTATACGGAGTATGACCAGGAGGGCATGTTGGTCTCTCATTACGACAACGCAGGCAATGAGATCCCGCCTATTGATGAGGTCGAGATCTACCTGGCTTACACCTCCCAGCTATCCTCTCGCCTGGACTTGCCGTGGCAGGCCAGAACCATGCTGTACCGCGAAGAGTATGTGACGCCGGCCATGGTAGAGGCGGCGTACGAGCAGGTGACAGCGCTGGACCAGGGTGAGCAGTTGCGCAAGAACCTGATTGAGCAGCCGATGTGGAAGGAATTTCTGGAGCGGGCCCACAAGGTGGAATACTTGAGAATCTTCCGGAAATCTGACGCGTTGCTCGACTACGAGGACGCGCAAGCGCAATGGGCCAGGGATGGCGGCTTGTCTGCCGAGGCCAAGAAGGACCTGAGCGACACCATCGCCAGGACCGCCGATATCCTCGGTCGGCCGCGCGGTAACAGCCTGCCGGGAACCGTCATGAGTCGGGCTGAATACGACACTTCGCTTGCCAGCATCACCAGCGAACTCAACTCATTGAACACGACACTGACCGACCAGGCGATCAGTGCCGTATTTGGGGCTTAGAACAAGAAGTACCGCTGCGCCATCGGCAACACATCCGCAGGCTCACACCACAGCAATACTCCATCGGCCTTGACCTGGTAGGTCTGCGGGTCAACCTCGATATCCGGCAGGTAATCGTTGTGGATCAAGTCGGTTTTCTGCACCGCGCGGCAACCCTTGACCACGGCGATCTGCTTCTTCAACCCCAACTGCTCCGGCAGGCCTGCCGCCAACGCCGCCTGGCTGATAAAGGTCAGGCTGGTGGCGTGCAGCGAGCTGCCGAAGCTGGCGAACATCGGGCGGTAGTGCACCGGTTGCGGCGTCGGGATCGAGGCGTTGGCGTCGCCCATCAGGCTTGAGGCAATCGCGCCGCCCTTGAGAATCAGCGTCGGCTTGATCCCGAAAAACGCCGGGCGCCACAGCACCAGGTCGGCCCACTTGCCCACTTCAATCGAGCCCACTTCGTGGCTGATGCCGTGGGTAATCGCCGGGTTGATGGTGTACTTGGCGATGTAGCGTTTGGCGCGGAAGTTGTCATTGCCTTCGCCGTCGCCAGGCAATCGCCCGCGCTGTTTTTTCATCTTGTCGGCGGTCTGCCAGGTACGTGTGATCACCTCGCCAACCCGCCCCATGGCCTGGCTGTCGGAGCTGATCATCGAGAACGCGCCGAGGTCGTGAAGGATGTCTTCGGCGGCAATCGTTTCGCGGCGGATGCGGCTTTCGGCAAAGGCCACGTCTTCGGCAATGCTCGGGTCCAGGTGATGGCAGACCATCAACATGTCCAGGTGTTCGTCGATGGTGTTGCGGGTGAACGGCCGGGTTGGGTTGGTGGAGCTGGGCAGCACGTTGGGGAAGCCACAGGCCTTGATGATGTCTGGCGCGTGACCGCCACCGGCACCTTCGGTGTGGTAGGTGTGGATGGTGCGGCCCTTGAAGGCGGCGAGGGTGGTTTCGACAAAGCCGGATTCGTTGAGGGTGTCGCTGTGGATCGCCACCTGCACGTCGTACTCGTCGGCGACGCTCAGGCAGTTGTCGATGCTCGCCGGCGTGGTGCCCCAGTCCTCGTGCAGCTTCAAGCCAATGGCACCGGCCTTCACTTGTTCGATCAACGGCTCCGGCAGGCTGGCGTTGCCCTTGCCGGTGAAGCCGATGTTCATCGGGAACGAGTCGGAGGCCTGGAGCATGCGCGCCAGATGCCATGGGCCGGAGGTGCAGGTGGTGGCGTTGGTGCCGGTGGCCGGCCCGGTGCCGCCGCCGATCATGGTGGTGACGCCGCTGGTCAGTGCTTCTTCGATTTGCTGCGGGCAAATGAAGTGGATGTGGGTATCGATGCCGCCGGCGGTGAGGATCATGCCCTCACCGGCAATCACTTCGGTGCTGGCGCCGACACAGATGGTCACGCCGGGCTGGATGTCCGGGTTGCCGGCCTTGCCGATGGCGGCGATGCGGCCGTTTTTCAGGCCGACGTCAGCCTTGACGATGCCCCAGTGGTCGATGATCAGCGCGTTGGTGATCAGGGTGTCGACCACCTCATGGGCGAGCAGTTGGCTCTGGCCCTGGCCATCACGGATCACCTTGCCGCCGCCGAACTTCACTTCTTCGCCGTAGACGGTGAAGTCCTGTTCGACTTCGACGAACAGCTCGGTGTCGGCCAAGCGGACCTTGTCACCAACGGTGGGGCCGTACATGTCGGCGTAGGCTTGTCTGGAAATCTTCATGTGTTTAGTTCCTGATCGTTCCCACGCTCTGCGTGGGAATGTCGCCCTGGACGCTCTGCGTCCGCTCTTGAAGGTCGTGACGCGGAGCGTCACAGGATGCATGCCCACGCAGAGCGTGGGAACGATCATTAATCCAGGTCGCCCATGATGCGCCCGGCAAACCCGAACACCCGGCGTTTGCCACTCAGCTCAACCAGTTCCACTTCACGACTCTGCCCCGGCTCAAAGCGCACGGCGGTGCCGGCCGGGATGTTCAGGCGCATGCCACGGCTGGCGGCACGGTCGAACGTCAGTGCGTCGTTGGTTTCGAAAAAGTGATAGTGGGAACCAACCTGGATCGGCCGGTCGCCGCTGTTGGCTACGCTCAGGGTGGCGGTGCGCCGGCCCACGTTGAGTTCGATGTCGCCAGGCTGGATCTGAAATTCGCCAGGAATCATGCAGGTTGCCCCAGGGTCTTGAAGTAGATGGCGGTCGGGGTGTAGCGCCCGTCCGGGCTTTGGCAGTAGTTGGGCAATTCACCGATCTTGGTATAACGCAGCGACTGGTAGAAGGCTTCGGCGCCGGAGCCGGCTTCGGTGTCCAGGTACAGCAGCCCGCGTTTGTACTGGCGGGCGCTCAGTTCCAAGGCGCTCATCAGTTGCTGGCCAAGGCCACGGCGCCGGGCCTCGCTGTGCACCAGCAGCTTCTGCACTTCGGCGCGGTTCAGGCCGTTGGCTTTCATGCACAGCGCCAATTGCACGCTGGCGATGACGTGTTCATCACGCACCACCACCCACAGCAGCAGGCTGCCATCGTTAAGACTGGCCTGCACGCCGTTGAGATAAGTGCCGGCCTGGGCTTCATCGAAGTCGGCCATGAAGCCCACCGATGCGCCGTGCTTCACGGCGTCCAGCAACAGCTCAATCAAACCCGGGCGGTAATGGGCAAAACTTTCGGCATTGACTCGACGCAGTTGGGCGTTCATCGGTGTCACTCCTTGGGCGGCACAGCGCCTGGGTTGAGCGTCAGTTGCATGAAGGTCAGGTCCAGCCAGCGGCCGAACTTGGTGCCGACCTGGGGCATCTGCCCGGTGGTGATGAAACCCAGGCGCTCATGCAGGCGGATCGAGGCCTGGTTGCCGCTTTCGATGGCGGCGACCATCACGTGTTTGTCGCAGGTTTTCGCCCGCTCGATCAGCACCTGCATCAGCTGTGGGCCGAGGCCTTTGCCGCGCTGGTCGTTGCGCACGTACACCGAGTGTTCGACGGTGTGGCGAAAGCCCTCAAAGGGCCGCCAGTCGCCGAACGAGGCATAGCCGATGACCTGCTCGTCTTCGACGGCCACCAGGACCGGATAAAACTGCGACTGACGAGCGCTGAACCAGGCCTGACGGTTGCCCAGGTCTACCGGTTGTTCGTTCCAGATCGCCGTGGTGTTGAGCACCGCGTCGTTGTAGATATCGCGAATCCCTGGCAAATCGGCGTGCACCGCATCACGAATCAAAAAGGACATGGTCGGGCCTCAGGCGATGGGTTGGTGGACGGTGACCAGCTTGGTGCCGTCGGGGAAGGTGGCTTCCACCTGGATGTCCGGGATCATTTCCGGGATGCCTTCCATCACCTGTTCGCGGGTGAGCAGGGTGGTGCCGAAGTGCATCAGCTCGGCCACGGTGCGGCCATCGCGGGCGCCTTCCATCAACGCGGCGGAGATGTAGGCGATGGTTTCCGGGTAGTTGAGCTTCACACCGCGCGCCAACCGTCGCTCGGCTACCAGGCCGGCGGTGAAGATCAGCAGTTTGTCTTTTTCCCGTGGGGTCAGGTCCATCGTTCAAGGTCCACTATGAAATACATTCGTAAAAACACCGGAGATCCAATGTGGGAGCGGGCTTGCTCGCGAATGCGGTGTGTCAGTGAATGCATCTTTGCCTGACCCACTGCATTCGCGAGCAAGCCCGCTCCCACATTTTTAATCTTCATGTGCTCCAGATTCTCGGTGATACAGCCTCGCGGCCCAGCACGGCCGGGCGCAGCAGGCGCCACAGTGCGATCAGCCAGGCTCGCGCCAGCAGCGCTTCACTGGCCAGGCAGCGGGCCACCAGCAGGCCGGGCAATTGGGTCAGGTCGCCGCGTACCGGGTGGGGCAGGGAGCGACATTGCTCGAGCAGTTCAGGGTCGATTTCGCCGGTCACCAGCAAGGTCGCAAACACCGGTTGCCCGTCCAGCCCGATGGGTGAGTCGAGCAAACCGTCGGCGCCCACAATGCGCTGGCGCTCATGCCAAATCAACTGGCCGTCGCGGCGGATATCCAGGTGCGACTGGAAGTGCCCGAGGTCGAAACGCTCGCCGCTGGCGGGGCGCCCGAGGGCGACCACGTCCCAGTAAAACAGCCGGGCATCGCCTTGCAGGTCGATGCGGGTGGTGAGTTCGGCCTGGGCGGCGCTGAACACGATGGTCTCCTGCGGCAGCCATTCCAGCGTCGCGCCCGCCTCAACCGTCAGCTCCAGTTTCTGATACGCCGGCCCGCCGGCGCGGTACCACTTGGCCGCGCCGGGGCTGGTCAGTTGCGCCCACGCACCTTCGGCGACATGGGCGCTGATATCGAGACGATCACCGCCGGCAATCCCGCCCGGCGGGTGCACGATGATGTGCTGGCACACCTCGGGGCCTTCGGCGTACAGATGCTTTTGCACCCGCAGTGGGCCGAGGTGGCGGCGCATCACCGGGCGCGTGGTGTCGCCGAAACGCGCGTAGCCGAGTTCCAGCTCGGCGTGCCAGCTTGGGGTGAACAGCGCGGTGGGGGCAGGTAGGGTCATGGTCAGTGCTTATCGTTAGGACGCTACAGATTAGATCGTAACGAGCCCGCGCACACCCTCGCTTTCCATATTTTCTCCACGCCCCTGCTGGACGATTTCGCCCCGGGACATCACCAGGTACTGGTCGGCCAGTTCCGCGGCAAAATCATAGAACTGCTCCACCAGCAGAATCGCCATGTCGCCGCGTGCCGCGAGCTTCTTGATCACCGCGCCGATCTCCTTGATCACCGACGGCTGGATGCCTTCGGTGGGTTCATCGAGGATCAACAGGCGCGGGCGGCTGGCCAGGGCCCGACCGATAGCCAGCTGCTGTTGCTGGCCGCCGGACAAGTCACCACCCCGGCGTTGCTTCATTTGCAGCAGCACCGGGAACAGCTCGTAGATGAAGGCGGGCACTTCCTTGGCTTCGGAGCCGGGGAAGCGTGACAGGCCCATCAGCAGGTTTTCTTCCACTGTCAGGCGGCCAAAAATCTCCCGGCCCTGGGGCACGTAAGCGATACCGGCGTGCACCCGCTGGTGCGGCTTGAAGCCGGTAATGGCGCGGCCTTCCCAGTTCACCGCACCTTCCTTGGCCGGCAGCAAACCCATCAGGCACTTGAGCAAGGTGGTCTTGCCCACGCCGTTGCGGCCCAGCAGGCAGGTGACTTCGCCGACTTTTACCTCAAAGGAAAGCCCGCGCAGGATGTGGCTACCGCCGTAGTACTGGTGCAGCTTGTCGACTTGCAGCATGTTCAGTTCCCCTTAATGATCGTTCCCACGCTCTGCGTGGGAATGCCGCAATGGACGCTCCGCGTCCGCCGTGTGACGCAGAGCGTCACCGGATGCATTCCCACGCGGAGCGTGGGAACGATCAGGTTCAGCGGCCGAGGTAAACCTCGATCACCCGCTCATTTTCCTGCACCTGCTCCAGCGACCCTTCGGCCAGCACGCTGCCCTGGTGCAACACCGTCACGTGGTCGGCAATCGAGCCGACAAAGCCCATGTCGTGTTCCACCACCATCAGCGAATGCTTGCCCGCCAGGCGCTTGAACAGCTCGGCGGTGAACTCGGTTTCGGCATCGGTCATGCCCGCCACCGGTTCATCCAGCAGCAACAGTTGCGGGTCCTGCATCAGCAACATGCCGATTTCCAGGAACTGTTTCTGGCCGTGGGACAGCAAGCCGGCCGGGCGATTGACTGAAGCGGTGAGGCGGATGGTGTCGAGCACTTCGCTGATGCGGTCTTTCTGCTCACCACTCAAGCGCGCCCGCAGGCTGGCCCACACCGATTTGTCGGTCTTCTGCGCCAGCTCCAGGTTTTCAAACACGCTGAGGGCTTCGAATACCGTGGGCTTCTGGAACTTGCGACCGATGCCGGCCTGGGCGATCTGCACTTCGCTCATGCTCGTCAGGTCGAGGGTTTCGCCGAACCAGGCCTTGCCGTGGCTGGGCCGGGTCTTGCCGGTGATCACGTCCATCAGCGTGGTCTTGCCCGCGCCGTTGGGGCCGATGATGCAGCGCAATTCGCCGACGCCGATGTACAGGTTCAAGTCGTTCAATGCCTTGAAGCCGTCGAAGCTGACGCTGATGTCTTCCAGGGTCAGGATCGTGCCGTGGCGGGTGTTCAGGCCTTTGCCGGCAGCCTGGCCGAGGCCGATGGCATCGCGGGCGCTGCCCTGGTCTTTATTGGGTTCAAGGATAGGTTCGAGCATGAAGTGCCTCATTGGTCGCCCCGTTTCTTCAGCAGGCCAATCACACCCTTGGGCAAATACAGGGTGACGATGATGAACAGCGCACCGAGGAAGAACAGCCAATACTCAGGAAACGCCACGGTGAACCAGCTCTTCATGCCGTTGACCACACCGGCGCCCAGCAGCGGGCCGATCAAGGTTCCACGCCCGCCGAGGGCCACCCACACAGCGGCCTCGATGGAGTTGGTCGGCGACATTTCGCTGGGGTTGATGATGCCCACTTGCGGCACATACAACGCGCCCGCCAAACCACACAGCACCGCGCTCAACACCCACACGAACAGCTTGAAGCCACGCGGGTCGTAGCCGCAGAACATCAGGCGATTTTCCGCATCCCGCAGCGCTGTCAGCACCCGGCCGAACTTGCTCTGGGCCAGGCGCCAGCCGATGAACAGGCTCGCCACCAACAACACCACGGTGGCCACAAACAGCGCCGCTCGCGTACCCGGCTCGGTGATGCCAAACCCGAGGATGCTGCGGAAATTGGTAAAGCCGTTATTGCCGCCAAACCCGGTCTCGTTGCGGAAGAACAACAGCATCCCGGCGAAGGTCAGGGCCTGGGTCATGATCGAGAAGTACACGCCCTTGATCCGTGAGCGGAAGGCGAAGAATCCGAACACCAGCGCCAGCAATCCCGGCGCCAACACCACCAGGCACATTGCCCAGAGGAAGTGGCTGGTGCCGGTCCAGTACCACGGCAACTCGGTCCACGACAAAAAGGTCATGAACGCCGGCAGCTCATCGCCGGACGCCTGGCGCATCAGGTACATGCCCATGGCATAACCGCCCAGCGCAAAGAACAGGCCGTGCCCGAGGGACAACATCCCGGCATAACCCCACACCAGGTCCAGCGCCAGGGCGACGATGGCGTAGCACAGAATCTTGCCCACCAACGTCAGGGTATAGGCGGAAACGTGCAGCGGATTTTCCGGTGACAACAGCGAGAACAACGGCAGCGCCAGCAGCAGGATCAGCACCACTGCACCGACCGCGACGGTCACCTTGGGGCCGGCCTTTTGCGCGGCCGTAAGCATTAATGGCTGGTTCATCAGTCGATCACCCGTCCTTTCAGTGCGAAGAGTCCTTGCGGGCGTTTCTGGATGAACAGAATGATCAGCGCGAGGATCAGGATCTTGCCGAGTACGGCACCGATCTGCGGCTCAAGAATCTTGTTGGCTATCCCCAGGCCGAAGGCGGCCATGACACTACCGGCCAACTGGCCGACACCGCCGAGTACCACCACCAGGAACGAGTCGATGATGTAGCTCTGGCCGAGGTCCGGGCCGACGTTGCCGATCTGGCTCAGGGCCACGCCACCGAGGCCCGCTATGCCGGAGCCGAGGCCAAAGGCGAGCATGTCCACGCGTCCGGTGGGCACGCCGCAGCAGGCGGCCATGTTGCGGTTCTGGGTGACGGCCCGCACGTTGAGGCCCAGGCGCGTCTTGTTCAGCAGCAGCCAAGTCAGCACCACCACGAACAGCGCGAAGGCGATGATCACGATGCGGTTGTACGGCAGCACCAGGTTGGGCAGCACCTGGATCCCGCCGGACAGCCACTCGGGGTTGGCCACTTCAACGTTCTGCGCACCGAACACCAGGCGCACCAGTTGGATCAGCATCAGGCTGATGCCCCAGGTGGCGAGCAGGGTTTCCAGCGGGCGGCCGTAGAGGTGACGAATCACCGTGCGCTCCAGGGCCATGCCGATGGCGGCGGTGACAAAAAACGCCACCGGCAGCGCGATCAGCGGGTAGAACTCGATGGCCTGGGGCACGTAGCGCTGCATCAGCAACTGCACCACATAGGTGGAGTAGGCGCCGAGCATCAGCATCTCGCCGTGGGCCATGTTGATCACCCCGAGCAGGCCGAAGGTGATCGCCAGGCCGAGCGCCGCCAGCAGCAGGATCGAGCCCAGGGACATGCCGCTGAAGGCCTGGCCGAGAATCTCGCCCACCATCAGTTTGCGTTTGACCTGGGCCAGGCTGGTCTCGGCGGCGGTGTGCACCGTGGCGTCGGCTTCGACGCCGGGAGCGAGCAAGGCTTCCAGGCGAGTGCGGGCCAGCGGGTCGCCGGTGCCGCCGAGCAAGCGCACGGCGGCCAGGCGCACGGCCGGGTCGGGGTCTACCAGTTGCAGGTTGGCCAGGGCGAGACTGAGGGCTGTGTGTACGTCATCATTGGTTTCGCCGGCGAGTTGCTGGTCGAGGAATTTCAGCTGCGCAGGTTGTGCACTTTTTTGCAGAGTCTGGGCGGCGGCAAGGCGCACCTTGGGGTCGGCAGCGAGCAATTCCTGGCTGGCTTGCACGTTGTCGATCAGGCCGCGCAGGCGGTTGTTCAGGCGTACGGTCTTGGTTTCGCCGTTGACGCTGATCTGGCCTTGTTGCAGGGCGTCCACCAGCTCGATGCGCGCCGGGTCGGGCTGGGCGGCCCAGTCCTGGAGCAGCTTGGCTTGTTGCATCGGGTTGGCGTTGATGAAGTCTTCGGCGTCGCTGGCGTGTGCGGCGAGGGGCAGCAACAGCAGGGCGGCGAGGATGAAGCGGTATAGGGCAGTGGGCATACAAAATGTCCTGATCATGCACGGACAATGTGGGAGCGGGCTTGCTCGCGAAAGCGCTGGCTCAGTTTCGGATGCGTCGACTGACACACCGCTTTCGCGAGCAAGCCCGCTCCCACATTTAGACCGAGTCGGTCTTAGTTGCTCTTGACGGCGTAATCCGGCTTCTTGTCATTCCCCGGAATGTACGGGCTCCATGGCTGCGCCCGAATCGGCTCCTGGGTCTGCCACACCACCGAGAACTGCCCGTCAGACTGGATCTCGCCGATCATCACCGGCTTGTGCAGGTGGTGGTTGGTCTTGTCCATGGTCAGGGTGAAGCCGGACGGCGCGGCAAAGGTCTGCCCGGCCATGGCTTCACGCACTTTGTCGACGTCGGTGGACTTGGCTTTCTCCACCGCCTGCGCCCACATGTGGATGCCCACGTAGGTGGCTTCCATCGGGTCGTTGGTCACGGCTTTGTCCGCGCCCGGCAGGTTGTGGGCCTTGGCGTAGGCTTTCCAGTCAGCGACGAATTTCTTGTTCACCGGGTTCTCCACCGACTGGAAGTAGTTCCAGGCGGCGAGGTTGCCCACCAGCGGCTTGGTGTCGATGCCGCGTAGTTCTTCTTCACCCACGGAGAAGGCGACGACCGGTACGTCGGTAGCCTTCAGGCCCTGGTTGGCCAGCTCTTTGTAGAACGGCACGTTGGAGTCGCCGTTCACGGTGGAGATCACTGCGGTCTTGCCACCGGCCGAGAATTTTTTGATGTTGGCCACGATGGTCTGGTAATCGCTGTGGCCGAACGGGGTGTAGACCTCTTCGATGTCTTTATCCGCTACGCCTTTGGAGTGCAGGAACGAACGCAGGATCTTGTTGGTGGTGCGCGGGTACACGTAGTCGGTGCCCAGCAGGAAGAAGCGCTTGGCGCCGCCGCCTTCTTCGCTCATCAGGTATTCCACCGCCGGGATCGCCTGCTGGTTCGGCGCCGCACCGGTATAGAACACGTTCGGCGACATCTCTTCGCCTTCGTATTGCACCGGGTAGAACAGCAGGCCGTTGAGTTCTTCGAACACCGGCAATACCGATTTGCGCGACACCGAGGTCCAGCAACCGAACACCACGGCGACCTTGTCCTGGGTCAGCAACTGGCGGCCCTTTTCAGCGAACAGCGGCCAGTTGGAAGCCGGGTCCACCACTACCGGTTCGAGCATCTTGCCGTTCACGCCGCCCTTGGCGTTGATCTCGTCGATGGTCATCAGCGCCATGTCTTTGAGCGAGGTCTCGGAGATCGCCATGGTCCCGGACAGCGAGTGCAGGATGCCGACCTTGATGGTCTCGGCGGCCTGTACCGTCCAGGTCATGCCCATCGCGGCGATGGATGCCGACAGTGTGAAAGCCTTGATCAAGCTGCGACGCTTCATTGTGCAATCTCCATGACTTAATGATGTGATGAGGGAGTGATTGCAAAGGCTGTGCCGGGGCGCGCAATCGTGGTGCGCGCGAGCCGTGACCGGGCTGTGGGGGTGGGCGATGCACCAATGCGGCGCCAATCAACGCAGGCTGTGCGTGCAGGCGCACCCTGATGGTGCCTGGCGCCCCGAGCCTTAACTATCTAATGCCTGCGTCCAGCCAAACCCTTGAAAGTGAAGCCTGCCTGGTGCCCCCGGCAACCCAGGGGCAGCGCCAGTTTTCTTAACTTCACTCAAGTGACGATGAACATGGACAGTACTCACATTCAAGACGATCAAGCGGCGAGCACGCGCAGGCCGGTTCCCCATCTGGGGCCGGCGTTCGTTACCGATCACGATGCCGCCCATTGGGCGCATCAACAGATCGGCAACCGGCGCGAGACGGTATTTGGCGGGCTGGTTTTCAAGCGTGATGACGGGATGTACCTGCCAAGCGTGCCGGTGGCCGGCACCGCCACTGCATTCGATTTCCAGAGCGACCTGCTCAAGGTCGATGCCAACAGGAATTTCCTGGCGTACGAGGGCCACAGCGTTCACGCCCTGTACAGTTCGCGCGGCGAGGATGGCACCCGACGCTCCGCGCAGATACAGCACTGGACAGGCGCGCAGCGCCGCCTGGATCGCAGCTTTTTCCCCATCAATATCCTGCGCATCATCATCCAGGTGCGCATGCTGTGCACCCGTTACTACCTGTCCGGGTTCTATGGCTCGCTCATCCAGTATGAAAGCAGCGGCTCTGCGACTGAGGCCAGCTTCTTGAACACGTTGATGGCGGCCAAGCCTGCGGCCGATTTCGACGACTACATCGCCTTTATCAATGAGACGGCCAGGGCCGGCTACCTGCGGGTCATCGTTGCCAACGCCGAGCTGGGTGGAAAGCCTGGCCAACTGCTGGCGCCGTGGACCCTCAATCAAACCCTGTCGCAAATCGGGCAGGACGCACTGGCGCCTCTCGCCAGCCAAGTCAGCCGCCGGTGGCAGGACGCGGTGCGATCAGTCTTGCCGCCGCTGGGGTTTGCACGGCAGGAGAGTCTCTTTGGCTACCTGTACAAAAGCGCGTCGAACCAGTACGTGGCCGAATTTCCGTCGGATGAACTCAAGGCGGCGTTTGCGCTGACCAGTGGCAAGTTGTCACTGCCAAAAGTGCACAAGGCGGACAGTGAGTTTTTGACCTTCGGTATTTACTGCTCCCTATCACCGCAAGCGAAACCGACCGTGGCGAAAGAGTCGTGGCTGGCGGAAAACTTCTTCACGGCTTCCGCGTTGGCTGCCGTGGTGGCGATGGCGGGGACCGACGACCTGGGCTTGCACTTTTACTTGCGCGCCAACGACGGCGCGCTGCTGATGTACCACTGCACCGGCTCGCAGGCGCAGTCCCAGCTGTTCGCCAATCGCGGCGCGGATCTCGACGGACGCTTGAAGGACGCTACCTTGAGCCCTTCCGAGTTTGTCCGGCAAGTGGCTGCCGTGGGCACGCTGACGGTGGTTGAGCCCGGACGGGTATGGGACAAGGCCGGAGTGGTAGGACCGCAATGGAGGGCCTTCGCGAAAGTCCATGCGTCGCTGAGCCCTGCCTTCGTCACTGCCGATGATGTCGCACGCTACCTGCATTACAAGGTGGGTTCACCCCACGGCTCTTTTCTCCAGGCTTACATCTTCAAGCGCAGCGATGGGCTGTTTGTGGCCTCCAGGCTGTCAGACCCTGACAGGTGGCTGTCGTTGTGGGGCGGGGCATTGCCCACCGACAACGCTCTGACGCGGGTCGAGCTTGAAGGGCACCAAATGGTTGGCGAGTTCAATCGACCTGTCTACGACCTGGCTGAGGTGCGTGCCAACTATCCTCAAAAAACCTCGCGACAGCTGGCGTTCCTGGTCAGTACACCGTCGACTCAAGCGATCGACATGACGCTGGTTTTTTCCGATCAGATCAAGGTGCTTTACACCAGCGGAACAAACGGTACGTTGATCAAATACGCTGTCAGCGGCTCTCGGGCCGAGCGTGAATTCGGCGAGTACCTGGCACAAGTTGAACGCGATGGCCAGGGTGTGGCCCGCGTACAAGGGTTTGACGGCACGCGTGAAGGGCTGATCAAAGAGCTGGTAAAACTCGGTGAGTTGACGGTGCTGCTGGCGGATGAGACCTGGTACAACGTCCAGGGCCGGGTCCCGGCCACCTGGGAACCCGAAACGCCTTTCGCCGCCGCAGCCCCCATTGATACGCCGCTGAGCTGGGTTTTCACTGACCTGGCAACCGCCGCCCGTTATGCCCATGACCGTATGCAGGCAACGGCGGATGGCCGGCGAGTCGGTTGCATCCTCAAGCACTCGAGTGCAGAGCAGTATGTGGTCAGCGAGCCTTGCGCACCGATACCCGCCGGCGAAACCCTTTTCGTGTTGGCGAATGTTTTTGGCAATGCCAGCCTGCCGCCAGGCTTCGCCCTGCGTGGCTGGTACTGCCGCAGCGCACCGGACGCCACCGGCATCGGCGCCGAACCCTGGTTGTACGAGGGCTTTATCGACACCACGGATTTTGCCCAGGGGATTGCCGCGCTGCGCATCCACCCCGAGAGCAATCTGGCCTTCTACCTCAGCACGGCGGACGGCGCTCAGTTGGCCTATGACGCATCCGGCTCGGCCGAGGAAAGCCAGCTCTACCAGGTGCTGCCCGATGGCCGGGTGACGGACAACGGGCTGGGGGATGAACTGCGGGCCGCCACCGTGACGCCCCACGAGATGATCCAAAAGGTCGCCGCCGCCGGGGCGCTGTCGGTGTTGCAACCGGGCACGTTGTGGGATGTGGCGGGGCTGGTCGCCGACACCTGGCGACCTTACGCACTGGCACCCCGCCCGCAACTGAGCCGCGGGTTTCTCCAGGTAGAAGACGCGGCACGCTACGCCCACGGGCAAATCGGCAGCTGGCGTGAGGGCGAATACTGCGGCTATATCCTGCAGCGCCCGGACGGTCTCTACGTGGCCACTGAGCCATTGCCGGCCAGCGACGCCGGGCGCTTTGCCCTGGGCGTTGTCTACCCCCAGGACGTCAAGGGCCGCTCACTGCTCCCGCCCGGTCACATGCTGAAGGCCGTGTACGGTTCCAGCCGCGGGGTTTCGTTGCTGGAACCCGAGCGCCTGCAGCGCCCGGGCTGGTCGCGGGACGATGCCTGCCTGGAGGCGCAGATGTTCAGCGCCCTGGACGTGCACACGCTGATCCGCAATCGCCAACAGGTGTCCGTGGCCTACCTGTCGGGCGCCGAAGATTGTTTGCTGGCGTATGACCTGATCGACTCTGCCGCCCAGGCGAACCTGTTCAAGGCGCTCGACCCCTTGCCCCATCGCAGCCCAACGGCCCTCAACCTGGCCAGCGGCACGCTGACGGCGCGGGAGTGGATCAGCCAGGTGGCGGCGGCCGGCAGCGTGCGGGTGGTGCAGGCCAACCCGTTGTGGGGCGCGCCGGGGCTGATCGCCGAACACTGGCGGCCACGCCTGCCGATACCCCGGCGCGAACGTCCGGAGCAGATTGCCTATGGCCCGGTCTGCGCCAGTGCCGCTGACGCGGCTCGGGCACTGCACACGCGCCTGGACCATGAAGCACCGACGCAAACCGGTTTCGGTTTCATGCTCAAGCATCGCGATCAGGACGCCTTTGTCTGCTCCGAGCTTGTACCCGCCTGGGATAGGGCCGGGCTGTTCGCCTTGAGCGCCGTGTTTGCCGTGGATGACGAAGGCGAGTTCATCTACCCCGCGGGTTATCAACTGCACGCCTTGGTTTACCGGCGCAACTGGATGCCACAGGGGCTGACCACCGCCGAACACTGGCTGGCGCAGCATTTTATTTCGGCCGGGGATCTGGCCAGTGCCACCGTCGAGGCCAAGCGCCAACGGGAGACAGGCGCACTGACGGGCTTGCCGGTGTTTATCTCGACACTGGACCAGGCGCTGCTGCAGGTACAAACGCCGGTGGCATCGACGCTGTTCAACCCGGTGCGTCAGCCGTCGGGGGTCTATGAAGACGTGCAGACCTTGATGGCCAGCGGGCAGCTCTCGGCGGTCGGGTTTGTCAACGAAGTGGCGAAGTTGAGCTGGTTGAGCGTTTTGGTGCCGAGCGAATGCTGGGCGTTGGCGGGTAAGCTGGATGTCAGCCAGGCCCCATGGACCGCCTTCGCCAACTTTATGCGTCGCCCATTGAGCCCGCTGTTCAGCAACCAGGCCGATGCGGTGCGTTACGTCCAGCAACAGTTGGGCACACAGCGCGACACGCTGCAAGGCGGGCTGGTGTTGCAGCGCAACGGCAAGTTTGTCGCGACCCTGGCGGTGCCGGTGTTGAGTGAAGACTTCGACCCGAACGTCATCCTGCCGGGCCTGGACGTCAGCCAGGCGCTGCTGGCCCCTGGTTGGAAAATGGTCGCGCGCTACCGGTCACGTGTCGCCCGGGTGCTGGAGTTCTGGTTACCCTCTGAAGAAAACGCGGTGTATCAAAACCTGTTCTCGACCAAAGTACTGGAGACCGCCCTGAAGTCGGGTCACCTGTGGACCCACGAATACCTGCTGACGCCCGACGGCTCACTCATCGGTTTCAGTACCCAGGACGCCGAGCGCAGCTTGCTGGATTCGGCCCGGCGCAACGAAGCGACGCAGTTGCTCAGCCACCTGGAAACCTCCCTGGCCCCCAACAGCCTGGCGCTGCACGACCCTTACAGCAATGCCGTCGAGCAGCAGATGCGCAGCGGCCGCAAGACCCCCACCGAGCTGGTCAATCAGCTGGCGCGGGTGGGGACTTTGCAAGTACTGGAGGGCGGCCCGTTGTGGGGCACTGCCCAGCGTGTGCTGCCGGGCTGGATGCCCGGCCTGGCCTACGTTGCACCGCAGGCGGCGGTCCATGCCGTGGCGGATCGGCAGCTGGGCCCGGTGTTCAAGCATGCTGACGACGCGGCACGCCATGGTCATCAATACGCCCAGGGGCGCGCCGATTTGAGCTTTGGCGTGATTCTCAAGTCCTCCGACAATGGGCATTTTGTCGCCTGTGCGCCGGTCAAGGGCGACGACCTGGGCTTTGCCCTCGACCGGGCGTTCCTGCGCGGGCAGTTGCCGAGCGGGTACAGCCTGCAAGGCCTGTATCTGAGGCTGCCGCAGCGCGCTGCGCCCGAGTTGCCTCAGGCCGAAGGCTACGCGCAACTGATGGCTCCGGCCGTGGTGCTGGCGGCGCTGAGCTTTTTGCGGGTGGCACAGAGTGAGCGGTTCCTGGCGTTGCATGTGTCGTGTGCCGACGGCTCACTGTTTCGGTATCAGGCGGTGAGGATCGACCCGGACTGGGATTCCAGCCGCCGGCAGGCGGCGTATCTGAAACACCTCAACAGTCGTGGCAGCATCGACAGCCATGTGTTGAAACTGGTGGAGTCCGGCGAGCTGCGGGTACTCGACAGCAGCCCGTTCTGGGATGCCTTGTTGCCCCGGATAAAGCGCCTGGCCACGACACTGGCAGTGCGCGATACCCGCATGGCCCTGGGCCCGTTGTGCGCCCACCCGGACGATGCCGCGCGCCAGGTATGGCAACAGGTTGTGCCGCTGGAGCACCAGGCGCGGCTGGGCGCGGTGCTGGGCAACGGCGACAGCGACACCTTCATCGCCGTGCAACCGGTGGCAGACCCGGGCCCCTCGGTGGCCGTGGGACTGCGGCCGGACACACCGGCCTACAAGGCATTGTTCGAAGGCATCATGAACCTCGGCTACCCCAGCACATCGACCCGCTACCCGGCGGGCTACAAGGTGATGGGCGTCCAGCAGTTGTTCAAGCTCGACACCGAGCGCCAGCATCTGGCGGATCGCTACGAAGAAGGCCTGGCCCACAACTTCATTGCCCAGAAGGAAATTCGCGGGTTCATCGAGATGCTGCGCCAGGACAAGATCGCGGGGGCGCGTTACTACTTCACCCCGGTGCACGGCGCGTTGATTGTCTATGAGCCCAGCTATCACGCGGACGAAAGCCAGTTGCTGCGCGATGACTGGATCGACGAAGACACGGGTGTGGTGAAGGTCAAGCCCAGCGAGGTGATCCGCCGGTTGGCGACCTCGGGCAAGCTGACCATCCTGGAAACCGATCGCTTCTGGCAACCCCGCAGCCAGGTGGCGCGGCGCTTGTTGCATGCATTCAAGCAGGCCGACCAGGGGGGTTAACGCCGCCGCATCAGCCCGATAAAAAACAGCCCGCCAATGGCCGCCGTGGCCACGCCGATGGGCAGGTCTTCGGGGGCAATCATTGTGCGGGCCGCCACATCCACCCACACCAGGAACACACTGCCCAACAGCACGCACACCGGCAGCAAACGCCGGTGTTCGGCACCTACAAGGCGCCGGGCAATGTGCGGCACCATCAGCCCGACAAAGCCGATGGAGCCGCTGATGGACACCAGCACGCCGGTCATCAGCGAGGCGATCAGGAACACCTTGAGCCGCACATTGCGCGCGTTCAGGCCCAGGGTCACGGCGGTCTGTTCGCCGGCCATCAGCGCGTTCAACGGGCGAGCCATCCCCAGCAGCAACACCAGCCCCAGCAACACCGTGGCGAAGGGAATGGCCAGCAGTTCCCAGCGCGCCAACCCGAGGCCGCCGAGCATCCAGAACATCACCGCCGAGGCCGCGCGATGGTCGCCCATGAACAGCAGCAAATTCGCCACCGCCATCATCACGAACGACACCGCCACCCCGCACAGCAGCAGGCGGTCACTCTCCAGCCGACCGTTGCGACTGGCCACCGCCAGCACCACGATCATGCTCAGCAACGCACCGATGAACGCCGCGATGGGCAGGGTCAGCAAGCCGATCACTTCACCCACATGCAGCACCACGATCACCGCACCGAGGGTGGCGCCGGAAGTCACGCCCAGCAGGTGCGGATCCGCCAGCGGGTTGCGTGTGACGGCCTGCAACACCGCACCGATCAACGCCAGCCCGGCGCCCACCAGGGCACCGAGCAACATGCGCGGCACGCGGATCAGCCACACGATATGTTCCTGCCCCGCGCTCCAGTCCACCTCGCCAACGCCGAAGGCTTTATGCAGCAGGATCCGCCACACCACGTCCACCGGTACCCGCGCCGAGCCGAACCCCAGCGAGACCACGCACGAGATCAGCAACAACGCGCCGAGGGCACTCAGCAGCAGGGCATAGCGACGGGTGATCATTCGTCGTGAAACCCCTTGGCCAGGGTTTCAACCGCCAGCACGTTGTCGATGCCCGGCGTGGCTTGCACGTAGGGGATGACGATAAAGCGTTGGTTCTTGATCGCGTCCACCGATTGCAGCGCCGGGTTGTTCAGCAGGAACTGCTCTTTTTGATCGGCGGTGACTTCGCTGTAGTCGACGATCACGATGACCTGCGGGTTGCGTTCCACCACGGTTTCCCAGTTGACCCGGGTCCAGCTGGCGTCCACGTCATCGAGAATGTTGCGCCCACCGGCGGCGTCGATCAGCGCCTGGGGCATGCCCAGGCGGCCGGAGGTCATGGCGCGGTCTTCGCCGCTGTCGTAGAGGAACACGCGAGGCTTGTCGGCCGGCAGGTTTTCCTGCACTTGGGCGACCTGTGCCTGCATCTGCGCGATCAGTGCACTGGCGCGGTCCTGCACGTCGAAGATCTTGCCCAGGTTGCGCAGGTCGTTATAGGTGTCTTCCAGGGTGGCCGCCGGGCGCTTCATCACGAAGGCACAGGACTCCGTCAGCTCATAGACGTTGATGCCCAACGGTTGCAGGGTTTGCGGGGTGAGGTCGCCACCGACGCGCATGCCGTAGTCCCAGCCGGCGAAGAAGAAGTCGACGTTGGCATTGAGCAGGGTTTCCACCGACGGGTATTTGCTCGCCAGTTCCGGCAGGCCGTCGAGGATCTGCGCCATTTCCGGCGTCACGGACTTCCAGCCGGTTACGCCGCTGTAGCCGGCCATGTGCGACTTGAGGCCCAGGGCAAGCATCATCTGGGTCATGTTGATGTCGTGGCTGACCGCGTGTTTCGGCGCCTCGGCGAAGGTCACTTCGCGGTTGCAGCTCTGGATTTTCAGCGGGTAATGGGTCGCTTCGGCGAACGCTTGAGCTGTGCCGAGCAGCAACGCGAGAGACAACAGGGAGCGCAGGATCATGGTTGGGTTATCCAGGTAATTCGGGGGTAGCCGGACAAGGGGTGAGTGTCGATCAATGCTTCAACGCCGAACACTTCGCGCAGTAATTCGGCGGTCAGCACTTGGTGAGGTGTGCCGCTGGCGACGATGCGCCCGTGGTTGATCACGTATAGCCGATCACAGAACGCGGCGGCCAGGTTCAGGTCGTGAATGCTGGCGAGGGTGCCGATGTTCAGGCGCTTGACCAGTTGCAGCAATTGCAACTGGTAGCGCGGGTCGAGGTGGTTGGTCGGTTCGTCGAGGATCAGCAGTTGCGGTTGCTGGGCCAGGGCGCGGGCGAGGATCACCCGCTGCTTTTCTCCGCCCGAGAGGGTGGCGAAGGCGTGGTCTTCAAAGCCCAGCAGGCCGACGGATTCGAGGGCCTGGCGGATCAGGTTCTGGTCTTCAAGCGTATCGCTGTCGAACAGGCCCTTGTGCGGTGTGCGGCCCATGGCGACCACTTCATCCACCCGCAGGCCGAAGGCGTCGGGAAACTCCTGGAGCACCACGGCAATGCGTTGCGCGCACCACTTCGAGGATTGCTTCCAGACGTTCTGGTGTTCCAGCAGCACCTCACCGTCAGCCGGTTTGCTGAACCGATAGGCGCAGCGCAGCAGGCTGGTCTTGCCGCTGCCGTTGGGCCCGATCAGCCCGACGAACTCACCGGCGTTCACGTGCAGGCTGGCGTCACGCAGTTGGAACTGGTGATGACAGTGCTCGTGGCCTGGTGGGGTCCAGGCGAGGGCGGTGAGGTTGAGTGAGGTCATCTTTACTCTCAGGTCCAACACAGGACAAATGTGGGAGCGGGCTTGCTCGCGAAAGCGGTGGATCAGTAACAGATACAGTGCCTGACACACCGCATTCGCGAGCAAGCCCGCTCCCACATTTGGACAGTGTTGCGTTCAGTTAGAAGGTGTAGTCCGCCGTCACGAAGAACGAGCGCGGCTCGCCCAGGATCCATTGCTGGCCGTCGTTGTATTGGCTGACGGCGTAAGTGCGGTCGAACAGGTTATTCAATTGCAGGCCCAATGTCGTGTTGCGCATGGCTTTCCATGAAACGCTGGCGTCGACCACGGTGTAGCTCGGCACTTCGCTGGTGTTGGCGGTGTTGGCGAAACGCGAGTCTACATAACGCACGCCCGCACCGGCACGCACGTCGTCAGTGATTGCCTTGCTCAGCCACAGGTTGGCGGTGCGACGCGGCACGTCGGTGGGGCGGTTGCCGTCGCGGGACACGGACTGGCCGTTGACCACTTCGGAGAAGTCGTCGTACTGCGCCCGCACGATCGCAGCGTTGGCTTGCAGTTGCCAGGCATTGGGCAGTTGCAGGTCGAGGCTGGCTTCCAGGCCGTTGGAGGATTGCTGGCCGACTTGTTCCTTGAGGGTGGTGCCTGGAACGCTCACCAACAGTTTCTTTTTGACGATGTGGTAGGCCGCCAGGGTCCATTCACCACGGGAATCCCAGAACGCCTGCTTGAGGCCGATCTCGGTTTGCTTGGCGGTGGACAGGCCGAACTGCTGCTGGCTCGGGCTCAGGGTGATCAGGCTGCCAACGCCGTCAGTGCTGGTGGCGTACTGGCCGTAGACCGAGGTGTCCGGGGTGATCGCGTAGACCAGGCCAGCTTTCCAGTTGTTGCCGGTAAAGGTCTTGTTGGCGTCGCTGCCATCCACCAGGGAGTCACTGTCGATGTGCAGGTAATCGCGGCGCACGCCGGTGATCAGTGACAGTTGATCAGTCAGTTGCAGGCGGTTTTCGGCGAACGCGGCCAGCTGTTTGGTGGTGCTGACGGACTGCGGGACGAAGGGGCTGGCGCTTTCAAACGGCTGCGGTACCGGGTGGTGGATGTCCACCGGTTGGCCGGCGCTCGTCAGGTCATCGAACGGCGAGTTGCTGGCCAGGCGGAAGCGAATGCGGTTGTACTCCACCCCCGTCACCGTCTGGCTGTCGAGGCCGAACAGCGTGTGCTTGAAAGTGAAGGTCTGGCGGTCGCCCACCTGTTCCTGGTTGTGCTTGATGCCCAGGTAGCTCTGGCGCACCAGGCCGCCGTCGACGTAGTTGTAGCTCTCGGCGTTCTGCCAGCGCCGCTGGTTTTTCAGGTAGGACAGTTCGTTGGTGGCGGTGACGTTGTCGTTGATCTGCCACTCGCTGGTCAGGCGCGTCCACTGGTCGTTGTAGTGCTGGATATCGTTGCTGACGTTGTAGTTCTTGTCCCGCAGGCCCTTGTGCAACTGGCCGTTGATCAGCGGTGTGCCGTAGTCGTTTTGCGGGGTCTGGTCGCCGTAGTCGGAGGCCAGGGTGAAGCTCAGGTTATCCGCCGCCTGCCAGCGCAGGGCACCGCTGACGAAGTCGCTGCCGGACTCGCCGCGGTCGATGAAACCGTTGCTGCGCAGGCGGTTGATGTTCAGGCGATAGCTCAGGGTGTCGGTCAGCGAGCCGCCGCTGTCGAGGGCTTGCTGCTGGCGGTCATAAGAACCGTAGCCCAGGCGGATATGGTTTTCGATCTCGCCCTCGAAGGGTTTCTTCGCGATGGTGTTGATCACCGCGCCGGTGGCGCCCTGGCCGTACATCACCGAGGCCGGGCCGCGCAGTACGTCCACCCGCTCAACGGACCAGGTGTCCACCGGGAAGGTGGAAGTGCCCGCGCCATCGAACATGCGCGCGCCGTCGTACAACTGCAGCACCGAGCTCTGGCCGGTGAACCCGCGTGCCGACAACGAGGTACCACCGTCGCCCGGCGTGCCGGTGCGGCTGATGCCGGTGGCCCGGGAAATCGCGTCCTGCACCGTGGCATCGCCCCGTGCGCGAATCTGCTCGCCGGTCTGGCTTTCAACGCTGCCCGGGGTTTGCAGGGCCGTGAGGTTCAGGCGTGAACCTGCCGTGGTCGGGGTGTTCAGGTCGACGCGCTCGTCGTCGACGGCGGGGGCTGAGACGGCACTGGCGGGAAGCGTCAGGGCCTGGGCAGTGTTTTGAAGGGCGAGCAGGCACAGGCCGGACGCAAGGTACTTGTTCATCGGACGATAAATCGCTTCTTCGAGGCGGTACTCGCCGCTGGGCGCGGCGAGTGGGGGAACGCATTAAGTGTTACAACATAACACTTTGTGCGGCGTGGGCGAAAGCCCGCGTAAGACTACATAACGCCTCTAGGTAGGGCATCTCGTCTGTTTCACGCTGAACCTGAGGCAGATTCACGTTGGCCAAACCACCGTGAAAGCACCAGGCGATCCAGTGCCCAGACCACGATCAGCGAGGCGCCCACCAGCGGAAAGACAATCGCCAGCCCGAGCATGATTACCATCGCGGTTTTCCATTTCGGCAGGTCATGGCGCAACGGTGGAACCCCCAGGCTGCCCTGTGGCCGACGCTTCCACCAGATCACCACACCGCTGACGGCGCTGAGCAGGATCATCAGGCAAATCAGCAGCACGATGATCTGATTGACCACGCCAAACATCTTGCCTTCGTGCAGCATCACGCCCGATTCGGTAACCCGCGCCACGCTGTTGTAGTGCTCCCAGCGCACATCGGCCAGGACCTTGCCGGTGTATTGGTCCACATGCAGGGTGGCGTCATTGCGCGGGTCGTTGGCGAACACCGCGAGGGTGAACACGCCTTCGGCAGTGGTGGGGAAGGTGATGCTGTAGCCGGGCTCGACCTTGCGTGAGTTGGCGAGGTCGACCACCTGTTGCAGGCGGATACTCGGGGCTGCCGGGCCCTGGCTCATGCCGGCGTGCTTCATGTGCTCGGCATGCTCGCCAGACATCGGCATCGGCGTGTTTTCCATGGCCCACGGCACGGTTTGTTGGCTCGCGGTGTTGAGGCTGCGGGCCTGCTGGTCGGACTGCGGCACGTTGTTCCACATGGCCGCCGGGAATTTATTCCACAGGTCGGCGTATTGCTTGCCCCAGAAGCCGGTCCAGGTCATGCCGCTGAGCAGCATCACCAGCAGGAACGCCGCGCCCCAGAAACCGGCGACCGCGTGCAAATCGCGCCAGAACAAGCGGCCGCGACTGCCCAGCCGCGGCCACAGAATGCCCGCCGCCGACTTGCCTCGCGGCCACCACAGATACACGCCCGAAATCACCAGCATCACACCCCAGCCGGCGGCCAGTTCCACCAGGCGATCGCCGACGGTGCCGATCATCAACTCACCATGCAGCGCGCGGGCGATGGCTTGCAGGTTGTACTTGGCGTCCTGTTCGCCGAGCACGGTGCCGCGATACGGGTCGACGAATACAGTCACTTCGCGCCCGTCGTTGTGCATCACGAATTGCGCGCTGCTGGTGGCGTCGGCAGGTGGCAGGTACTTGCTGATCTTGCCTTGTGGATAGGCAGCCTGGGCACGTTGCAGTTGCTCGTCGGCACTCAGCGCGTGTTCGGCGCTTTGCACGGTCAGCAGGTTGCCGTACATCAGCGGGTCGAGTTGGGGTTTGAACAGGTAGATGATGCCGGTCAGGGCCAGCAGCACCATGAACGGCGCGACAAACAGCCCGGCGTAGAAATGCCAGCGCCAGGCCAGGTTGTAGAAGGAAATCTTCGGTGGGTTCATCAGGGTGCTCCGCAAAGGCTTGGATTTTTGTGTTATCGAGGACGTCATCGCGGGCAAGCCCGCTCCCACAGGGGAATGCATTGCAACTGTGGGAGCGGGCTTGCCTGCGATGCGCTTAGAAGCTCATGTCCACCTTGGTCCAGAGCGTGCGCCCCGGTTCCTTGATGGCTTGCGGGTCATTGGCCGGGTAGCCGAACCCGGCGTTGCCGGCCAGGTTCAAGTGCTCGGCGTACGCCTTGCCGAACAGGTTGTCGACGCCGGTGCTGACCTTGAAATTCTTGTTGATGCGATACGCCGCGTTCAGCGAGAACACGCCAAACCCCGAGCTTTTGTCGAAGTCCTTGCCCACCACGTTGCCCTTGTTCTGGTCGATGCGGTTTTGCGCAGCGACCACCCGCCACAAGGCGCCGGCGCTCCAGTCGTCCTGGCTGTAGGTGAGCCCGAAGCGCGCATCCAGCGGCGGGATCTGCGGCAGCGGTTTGCCGTCGCTGGTGTTCTTGCCCCAGGCGTAGGCGAAGGTGGCATCGGCCTTCCAGTTGGCGGTCAGCTTGTAGGCTGCGCCCAATTCACCGCCCATGATTCGCGCGTCCACATTGCGCGCCCGGGAGGTGGTGCCCATCATTCCCGGCTGGTAGTCGAACAGGATGAAATCACGCACCTGGCCGACGTAGCCCGAGGCCCAGGCATCGAGATCGGCGGATTTGTATTGCAGGCCAAAATCCAGCTGGGTGGTTTTTTCAGGCTTCACACCGTCGAAGGCATTCACGGAACCGACCGACCCGGTGTCGGGAGAAAACAGCTCCCAGTAATCAGGGAAACGCTCCGAATGCCCAAGCCCTGCGTACAGGGTGGCAGGGCTGTCCGCCAGATCGTGCTCGTAGCGCACAAAGCCCGACGGCAGCGTATCGGCGCGGGTTTTACCGGCGGTGGGGTTGGGGCTGCTCATCATCCCGGAGCTGATGGTTTGCCGGAAATCCTTGGCCGAGGCGCGGTCGACGCGGGCGCCGGTGATCAGGCGGTCGCGGTCGGCGGCATACCAGGTCAGTTCGCCGAACACCCCGTAGTTGTGGAAGTTGGCGTCCTTGCTGCGGGGCAGGTCCTTGTAGGTGTCGACGCCCATGGCGCTGCGTTCGCGGTGTTCGTTGGTTTGTGCGTCAATGCCGCTGATCAACTGCACATCGGCCCAGCGCCAGGTGGCCTTGATGCGGGCGCCGAGGGTGCGGCGGTCGACGTTGGCCGCCATGGGACCGGCCATCATCCCGGTGCCCGACGGGACGCGCAGGGTGTAGTTGTCCATCACGTGGTCGGCGTAGTTGTAGTAGACCTGCGCTTCGACCTTATCCAGCACCTCGCCGATGTTCGATTTCTCGAAGCGCAATCCGAGGCTCTCGCGCAAAAACTGCGAACCGTCCATGCCACGCCCGGCGTAGCGGGCTTCGCCATCGCCACGGCCGGCGGTGAGTTCCAGCAGGGTGTCGGCGTCCGGGGTCCAGCCCACGGCCACGTCGCCGTTCCACTTGTCGTAGCGCGAGGCGACGGTGTCGTTGTTGCCGTCCTTGTAGTCATCGGCGTGGGCCTGGTTGCCGATCACCCGCACATAACCCAGCGGCCCGCCGGCTGCTGCGTCGACGACTTTGTCGAAACGCCCGTTGGAGCCCGCCAGGATGCTGGCGTTGACCCGCGTGCCCAGCTCGCCGAATTGCTCGGGCTCGCGCTCGAACAGGACCGTGCCGGCTGAAGCACCCGGGCCCCAGAGCACGGTTTGCGGGCCCTTGATCACCGTCAGCTTGTCGTAGGTTTCCGGTGAGATATAGGAGGTGGGCGCGTCCATCCGGCCGGGGCAGGCGCCGAGCATCATGCTGCCGTTGGTGAGGATGTTCAGGCGTGAGCCGAACATGCCCCGCAGCACCGGGTCGCCGTTGGTGCCGCCGTTGCGCACCAGGGCGAAGCCGGGGATGGTCTTGAGGTAGTCGCCGCCATCGCTGGCGGGCACTGGTTGGCGCGGGTCTTTCGGGTTGGTGACGACGGTCAGTGGTGAGCTGGGGGCAATGGCGGTGATCACCGTCGGGCTCAGTTCGTTCTGGTCGGCAGGCTCGTCGGCGTGGACCTGAGGAACCAGCAGCGCGCCACACAGAACGGCGAAAACGGGAGTACATCCCAAACGGGTGTCAGCAGAAAACCTGGACATGAAAAATTCCATCATTCATTCGTAAACAACACGGCCAGCAGCCTGCGGCTGTCTGTCTAAAGTCGGCCGGGGTGAAGTAACGGTGTGAAGTGCTTACGTGATGATGGGCGGGGCACGGCTGCGGGCACCGGGGAACACGGTTTGCCGGGCATGGCCCAGGCGTGGGGCGGGGGTCAGGGCGTTGGCGGGCGGCGGGCTGCCGAGGGTGACAAACGACACGCTGCCAGGCAGCGCCGGGCAACTGAAGAGCAGGCTGCAATAGCCGCACTTTTCCCAGAGCACGTGGTGTTCGTCGGGTGCTTTGTGGTGATCGGTCGCAGGCTTGGCGTCGCCATGGCAGCTCGGCGCGTCCATGGACATTTCCATCGACATGCCGGCGTGATGATCCATCGGCATCGCTTGGGAAATCAGCGGACCGATAAAGATCATCAGCATGGCGAACAGGCTGATCCAGCTGCCGCGCATAAGGCCTACAGGCTTACGGCGGTGCGGGGACAACCTGGCGCGTGGGGCGCCCATCAAGGTTTATCTATTGGGCGTGCATGTGTTCGTGGCCGGCCATGGGCGGCTGCTTCTGCACTGACACTTCCACCTTCACTGGCCCGGCCTTTTCAAAGTTCAGGGTCAGCGGAAAATGCTGGCCGTCGCGCAAAACGCTGCGGTCCTTCAGGTCCAGCAGCATCACGTGGTAGGCCATGGGCGCGAACGTCAGGTCACCTTTGGCCGGCACCGCGACGCTGGTCACCTGCTGCATCTTCATCAGATCGCCCTGCATCACATGCTCATGCAGTTCGGCCTTGGCGGCCACGGGCGTGTCGACGCTGAGCAAGCGATCCGCATGCTCGCCCTGGTTATGAATCACGAAATACGCCGCGACGGTCGGCGCATTGGGCGGCAGTTCCTGGGACCAGGGTTCGCTGACCACCAGTTCGCCGACCTTGAAGTCTTCGGCATTGGCAGCAGCACACACCGGCAGCAACAACGCAGCCAGAAGCAGGGAAGATTTGAGCATGGCAGTTCTCCAGAACGGTTCTAAACGCAGTTCACTTGCGAAGAAATCAGACCGTTGGAGAGGCGCGGGGGTTAAGGCTCGGCCATTGCTGGCGCGGGGTGGGGGATTGCAATGACGGCGGCGGCAGGTCTTGCACCGCGTCGAATCTTGCGAAATACAGTGTTGGTGAATGCCCCGGCAACGCCACTAATGGCGCCGAGCCCGAGCAGCACCAGCAATGCTGCATGGTGGAGTGATCGTCTTGCTGCGGCGCCGGAATCTCCAGCTTGCCCAGGGCAATGGCCGTCAGCTTGTTGGCATTGGAGGAGCAGAAACTGCCCCACAGCAGTTGCTTGACCGGGTCATCCGCCTGCTGCATCGCACCCGCCAGCGGCATGGCAAACGCATTGAACAGCACTGCAAAGCAGGCGATCCAGGCAATTGCAAAGCGTTGACGGGCCATGGCGGACAATCCGTAGGGTTAAGCGATCAGGTGGGTATTTAGCCTGATCGGGGAGGATAAGTAAAAAGGGGCGGTGTGGTTTGGTGTCGCAGTGCTATCAACCAGCTGTGGCGTGCAGCTTCAGGCCGAGCGCTTTCATGACCTTCATGATAGTCGCGAACTCGGGATTGCCAGTGCTGGAGAGGGCTTTATATAAACTTTCGCGTCCGAGGCCTGCGTCGCGGGCTACTTGAGTCATGCCTTGGGCGCGGGCGATGTTGTTGAGGGCTGAACGAATAAGCAGTCCGTCACCGGCATCCTCCTCGAAGCACGCTTCAAGATACTCGGCCATATCTTCAGGAGTCTTGAGGTGTTCCGCTATGTCGAAGTCTGTAAATTCAGTCATGGCTTACTCCTTTTTTTCAAAGTCTGCTGCAATTTGCTTAGCGCGCTGGATATCGCGTTTCTGCGTTGATTTATCGCCGCCTATCAACAACAGGTAAACCACCTCCTCTCTACGAGTGAAATAAACCCGGTATCCAGGACCGTAGTGGATGCGCATTTCCGAAACGCCATTTCCTACTGTCTCACAGTCTCCGAAGTTGCCTGATTGTGCGTTATTCAACCTTGCCAGTACGCGTGCACGGGCCGGTTTATTGTTTAACGAATCAAGCCACTCCAGGAAATGCTTGGATTTCTTGAAGTGAATCATCTTGGATCGTATTCCTTGGGATACAGAATGACAAGTCACGATGCTCCGCAAAAGCAGTGCATCCCCATCGCAGACTCTGGTGCAAAACTGCGGGAGGGGAGCTTAGGGCGAGGGCTTTTGGCTGAACCAGCCGGCTGGTTCGGAGGGGGGTGTAAGGCGAATCAGTTTTTAAAGCGAGGTTGTCAAAAGGATGTCGATGATTGAGGCGCTTTCCTACGAGGTCATTGCACCTTGCGATACAGGCGACTCGGTCTTCCTGCTGGAACGAGGTGATGCTATCGCAGGCAAGCCAGCTCCCACAGTTTGGATTGTGTTCGATTCGAATGTGGAGGCCCTCCACAGAAATTTCCGACAGTGATTGGCGGTTGTCTCTAGGAAACTCAATCTCTAGTCTCCGAACACCACTGCAAACTCAGTGGTCGGGCGTCGCGGCCCGGATTTCTTCAGACGCAAAAGCGTCATCGTGTCCTTTCAGTTGGCGCTTTTTTATCGTCTACTGTGCGGCGCTATGGTGGCTGTGCGCGGGATACCTTCGGGTATGCCGGTGTTCTGGAGAGCCGGTCCGCGAACCCGCGTTCAGCTACCACCCCCATCGCATCGCGGCGATCAGTGGTAGCTCCTTTGTACTTCTCCGGAGCTTCACAATGATTAAACCTACCCCCAATCCCCCTTTTCGGCTGTTCACCGTAGCCGACGGAATCAGCACCGAAGACCTGTTGGTCAACCTCATTGAAACACTCGCCTCGGCCAACGCGCTGAGTTGCGACTTGGCGTTTAGCCTGGAAGAATCGAAGCGAGAGGAGTTGTTGGGCGTCGCTCAGTTGATCGAGCTGGCGGAGTTACTGGCTGATCGGGTGCACGATGCAGCCGGACAGACGGCTGCCGCGCGGAGCTAACAGCGCGACGCAGGTTAGTGTGGGAGCTGGCTTGCCTGCGATAGCATCGCCGCGGTGTATCTGAATGACCGTGTCGTTTGCATCGCAGGCAAGCCAGCTCCCACCTTTGTTTCGTGTTGCGTCATACAGACTGGAATGCTTCCAGTACCGAGTTGACTGTCGTGAATGCCCTATCCACCTGCGCCAACACCGGCCGCCTCAACACCAACACCGGCACCCTCCGCTCCCGCGCCACTTCCAGCTTCGGCTCGGTAGCCGTACTGCCGCTGTTCTTGCTGATCAGCACATCAATCTGCCGCCGCTCAAACAGCGCCCGTTCATCCTCGATCAAAAACGGCCCACGGGCGCCGATCACTTCGCAGCGCTCATTGCCGGGGTACACATCCAGTGCGCGCAGCGTCCAGAACTGCTCGGCGGGGATTTCGTCGAGGTGCTGCAACGGTTCACGGCCCAGCGTGAACAGTGGTCGCTTGAAGGGTTTCAGGGCTTCAATCAACTCCGCCCAGTCACCGACTTCGCGCCAGTCATCATCCGCCTGTGGCTGCCAAGCCGGGCGGCGCAGGGCCCAGCAGGGAATGCCACACACACCTGCGGCACGGGCGGCGTTGGCGCTGATCTGCGCGGCATACGGATGGGTCGCGTCCAGCACCAGCTCGATACCTTCATCGCGAATGAACTGCGCCAAACCTTCCGCGCCGCCATAGCCACCGACGCGCACCTGGCACGTAAGGTCGGTGGGAACGCGGCCAACACCCGCCAGGCTGTAGATATGTTCGGGCCCCAGTGTGCGGGCGATGGCCAGGGCTTCCGTCACGCCGCCCAACAGCAGGATGCGTTTCATAGCGGCTTGATCACTTCCAGCAGGGTGATCGGCAGCGCCTGGCGCCAGGTATCAAAGTCCCCCAGCGGTTGGGCCTGGGCCACATGAATGCGGGTCAGTTCGCCGCCGTGTTGTTCGCGCCAGGCCATCAGGGTCATTTCACTTTGCAGGGTCACGGCGTTGGCTACCAGCCGGCCGCCCGGGCGCAGGTGTTGCCAGCAAGTGTCGAGCACGCCGTCGCGGGTGACGCCGCCGCCGATGAAGATGGCGTCGGGCGCTTCCAGCCCGTTCAGGGCGTGGGGCGCGGTGCCGCGAATCAGTTGCAGGCCGGGTACGCCAAGGGCATCACGGTTATGTTCGATCAACAGTTGCCGGCCTTCATCGGCCTCGATGGCCAGGGCGCGGCAACTGGGGTGGGCGCGCATCCATTCGATCCCGATGGAGCCGCTGCCCGCGCCCACGTCCCACAGCAGTTCACCGGGCATCGGCGCGAGGCGGGCGAGGGTCATGGCGCGCACGTCGCGCTTGGTCAGTTGGCCGTCGTGCCTGAAGGCCGAGTCCGGCAGCCCTGCCAGGCGTGACAGGCGCGCTGTGTTGGCGTCGGCCACGCAGTCGATGGCCAGCAGATTCAACGCGGCAATCGGTTCGCCAGGCCAATCCCGGGCGATGCCGTCGATGCGCCGCTCATCCGGCCCGCCGAGGTGTTCAAACACACTCAGGCGACTTGCGCCAAACCCGCGCTCGGCCAATTGTGTGGCAATCGCCGCCGGGCTCTGGCCGTCATTGCTCAGCACCAGCAAACGCACGCCGCTGGCCAGATGCGCATTCAGCGCCGCCATCGGCCGGGCAACCACCGACAGCGTCACTACCTCTTGCAACGGCCAGCCCAGACGCGCCGCCGCCAGGGACACGGAAGAGGGCGCCGGCAGAATCAGCAGCTCATCGGCCGGCACCTGCCGCGCCAGGCTCGCACCCACGCCATAGAACATCGGGTCGCCGCTGGCCAGCACGCACACCGCTTCACCACGCCTGGCCAGCACCGGCTCCAGGGAAAACGGGCTGGGCCACACCTGGCGTTCGCCACGGATGCACACCGGCAACAAGTCCAGCTGGCGTTGCCCGCCAATAATGCGCGAGGCGCGCAACAGGGCGTGCCGGGCGTTTCTGCCCAGGCCCTTGAAGCCGTCTTTACCGATGCCTACTACCGTCAGCCAGGGCGACATATGAATTCCTTGAACGACATCCGACGGGCAGGCTTTTCATGCCGCCGGACAAAGCAGGCATAATACCGCGCCTTTACCCGTGAACCGGTAGCCCCGTGAAATCAATACCACCGTCCAATACCTTGCGTCCCTCGGCCTGTCCGGGGTTGCTGCGTATTGTCCAGGCGTTGGATGGCGGGATTTGCCGGATCAAACTGGCGGGCGGTTCGATCCGTGCCGAGCAGGCGTTTGCCGTGGCCGACGCCGCCCAGACCCATGCCGGCGGGGTGATCGAGGCGACCAACCGCGCCAACCTGCAAATTCGCGGGATCGGCGCCGAACAGGATGCATTGATCGCCGCCTTGCTGGCCGCCGACCTGGGCCCCAAGCGTGCCGCCGGTGATGATGTGCGCAACCTGATGCTCAGCCCCAGTGCCGGCATTGACCGCGAGATGCTGTTCGATACCCGACCGTTGGCCGACCAGATCCTCACCACCCTGGAAACCCACCCGCGTTTCCATGAGCTGTCGGCCAAGTTCGCCGTGCAACTGGACGGCGGTGAAGCCCTGGCGATGCTCGAGCATCATCACGACCTGTGGCTGTCAGCCTTCGATGCCAATGGCAACACGCTGTTGGCATTCGGCCTGGCAGGCTGCCCGGCGCGGGATGCGCCCTTGGCGGCGGTACCTTTGGCGCAAGGGCATGCACTGGTGGTGGCGGTGCTGGAACGGTTCCTTGAACTGGCCCGGCCTGATCAGACCCGTATGCGCCACCTGCTGGCTGAAACCGCTGTGGATAACTTCCTGCAGCAGCTGAATATGCCATTGCTGCCGGTTGATGGCTATTCAAGGCACTCCAACCCCGCGCCGCTGCACCTGGGAAGTTATCCACAGCGCCAAAAAAACCAGGTCTACGTCGCCGCCGTCGCACCCTTGGGCCGCCTGGATTCGGCGATGCTCAGGGGCGCAGCGCAGTTGGCCGTCGACCATGGCGACGCCACCTTGCGTGTCACGCCATGGCAAGGCCTGCTGCTGCCCAATATCCAGGATGCGGCGACTGTCACCGAACGCCTCGAACAGCTTGGCTTTTTGTGTTCGGTGGACCAACCCCTCGCACGGATGATCGCCTGCACCGGCGCCGGCGGTTGCGCCAAAGGCCTGTCCGACACCAAGGCCGACGCCGTGCAACTGGCCGCGCTTGCGCCCGGCCACAGCGTGCACCTGTCCGGCTGCCCGCGTTCCTGCGCGGCCGCACACACCGCGCCGGTCACCCTGCTGGCGGTAAGCCCCGGCCACTACGACCTCTATTTTCGCGACGCAGGCCTGCCCGGTTTCGGCCGCCTGCACGCGCGCACTCTTTCTATTGAAGCGGCGGGCGCCTTGTTGCGCGCTCACCCACGGAGCAACACCGATGATTGATTACATCCGCGACGGTCAGGAGATCTATCGCAACTCCTTCGCGATCATTCGCGCAGAAGCCCGGCTTGATCGCATCCCTGCCGACCTGGAAAAACTCGCGGTGCGGGTGATTCATGCCTGCGGCATGGTCGACGCCATCGACGGCCTGCAATTTTCCGAAGGTGCCGGCAAGGCCGGGCGCGAAGCCCTGGCCGCTGGCGCGCCGATCCTGTGTGATGCGCGGATGGTCTCCGAAGGCGTGACCCGTACGCGCCTGCCGGCCAACAATCAGGTGATCTGCACCCTGCGCGACGACAGCGTGCCGGAGTTGGCCCGCGAGCTGGGCAACACCCGTTCCGCCGCCGCCCTGGAGCTGTGGCGCCCGCACCTGGAAGGCAGTGTGGTGGTGATCGGCAATGCGCCGACAGCGCTGTTTTACCTGCTGGAAATGCTCGACGCCGGCGCGCCAAAACCTGCACTGATCCTTGGGTTCCCGGTGGGCTTTGTCGGCGCCGCCGAATCCAAGGCGATGCTGGCGGCAGACAGCCGCGGCGTACCGTTCGTGATCATGCAGGGCCGCCTGGGCGGCAGTGCGATGGCCGCCGCCGCGGTCAACGCCTTGGCCACGGAGGTCGAATAATGCCGGCACGCGGACGTTTGATTGGCCTGGGCGTAGGCCCCGGCGATCCGGAACTGATTACCCTCAAAGCCCTGCGCCTGCTGCGCGAATCGCCGGTGGTGGCGTACTTCGTGGCCAAGGGCAAGAAGGGCAACGCCTTCGGCATCATCGAAGACCATTTGGTGCCCCAGCAAACCCTGATGCCGCTAGTGTACCCGGTGACCACTGAAGTGTTGCCGGCGCCGCTGTCCTACGAGCAAGTGATCAGCGATTTCTACGACGCCGCCAGTGTCGACGTTGCGGCACACCTGGACGCGGGGCGCGATGTGGCGGTGATCTGTGAAGGCGACCCGTTCTTCTACGGCTCCTACATGTATTTGCACGACCGCCTGGCCGAGCGCTACGAAGCCCAGGTGATCCCGGGTGTGTGCTCGATGCTCGGTGGCGCCTCTGTACTGGGCGCACCGTTGGTGTACCGCAACCAGAGCCTGTCGGTGCTTTCCGGCGTGCTGCCCCATGACGAACTCAAGCGTCGCCTGGCGGATGCCGACGCGGCGGTGATCATGAAGCTGGGGCGCAACTTCACCAAGGTGCGTCAGGTACTGGAAGAATTGGGATTGGCGAGCCGGGCGTTGTACGTCGAGCGCGCGACCATGGCCAATCAGAAAATCGTCGCCCTGGATCAGGTCGATCCGACGTCCTCGCCGTATTTCTCGCTGATCATCGTTCCCGGTGAAAGGTGGCAAGGCTGATGACGGCTCCCGCGATTGTCATCCTGGGGCAGGGCAGCCTCGCCACGGCCCGCGCTATCCAGCAGGTGTATCCCGACGCACTGATCCACGGCCTGGCCGGGCGGGTCGAGGGCGCAGATCAGGCCTATAACGAATTCGGCGCCACAGTGCGCCAGTTGTATCAACAGGGCACGCCGATCATCGCCCTGTGTGCCGCCGGGATTGTGATCCGCACCCTGGCGCCGCTGCTGCTGGAGAAGGGCATCGAGCCTGCTGTGCTGGCCGTCGCCGAAGACGGCAGCGCGGTAGTGCCGCTGCTCGGTGGCCTCGGTGGTGTAAACGTGATGGCGCGGGAAATCGCCGCTGCCCTGGACGTTGCCGCCGCGATCACCACCAGTGGCGAGCTGCGTTTTGGTACCTGCCTGCTTAACCCGCCCCATGGTTATCAGCTGGGGGATCTGGAGCTGGGCAAACGCTTTGTCTCGGATTTGCTGGCTGGCGAATCAGTACGCATCGAAGGCGCGGCGCCGTGGCTGGATCAGGCCAACTTGCCCCAGGATCAACAGGCGCGCCTGGCGATTCACGTCGGCAGTGCCGAGCGCACACCTGCGGCCAATGAGTTGCTGATTTATCCGAAGACGGTGTTGGTTACCTGCCAGCCGGGGCCGCAACTGGCCGGGCGAATTCGTGCGGCGTTGCAGGATGCCGGGCTCGCCGTGCAGTCCCTGGCTTGCCTGCTGGCGGCTGAAACGGAGATGGCCGATTCGTCATTGCACGAAGCGGCGTTGGAGCTGGGCGTGCCATTGCGCTTCGCCGATCTGGCGCTTCAGGCGGACATCGCGATCACGGTGGCCGAGGCTCCTCTGGACCTGTCCCTGATCGGTCGTCCCCGTGGCCGCCTCGCGGTGATCGGTCTGGGCCCCGGCGCTGCCGAACTGATGGTTCCGGCAGTAAAAGCCGAGCTGGCCCGCTGCACTGACGTGCTGGGTTACGAAACCTATGTGCGCATGGCCGGGCCGTTCCGCGCGGACCAGATCCAGCATTGCACCGACAATCGCGAAGAGATGCAGCGCGCGCGTCATGCCTTTGAGCTGGCGGCGCAGGGGCGTTCGGTGGTGGTGGTGTCTTCGGGTGACCCGGGTGTATTCGCCATGGCCGCCGCGGTGATCGAAGCCTTGCACGAGTCCAGCGACCCGGCCTGGCATCAGGTCGACCTGGAGATTTTGCCGGGCGTGTCGGCATCCCTCGCCACGGCGGCCCAGGCAGGTGCCCCGCTGGGGCATGACTTCTGTGTGATGTCACTGTCGGACAACCTCAAACCCTGGTCGATCATCGAGAAGCGCCTGGACCTGGCGTCCCAGGCCGACCTGGCGCTGGCGTTCTATAACCCGATTTCCCGTGCGCGGCCCTGGCAGTTGGGACGCGCCCTGGAAATCGTCGCGCAGCACCGCACGCCTGAAACACCGGTGGTCTTGGGCCGTGACATCGGTCGCCCGGGCCAGACCCTGCGAGTCACCACCCTGGGGCAACTGACGCCGGAGCAGGTGGACATGCGCACCATGGTGCTGATCGGTTCGTCCACCACCTGCGTCTTTGCGCGGGCAGGTGGTGGCGAGTGGGTCTACACGCCACGTTGGTACGGCGAGAAACCCGCCTCCTGAAAACAACGGCGGCCCCGCCATGGGGCCGCCTTGAAACGTCAGTCATTGATGCCGGAAAGGTCTGCTTGCCGAGGTTTTTTTGCATCGGCTCAAGTCATACCTTTCTCTACGGCTTGAAGAAAAGCACGGCGCTTTTGTGTGCCGCCGCCTCATCCCCAGCGTTTACTCAGCTGCGCCGCCTGCAGTGATTTTTCCTGCGGGTCGCGGCGCGTCCCGTGGTCAATTTCCAGCAGCTCAAAATCCCCGGCAAGTCGACTAGTGTTGGCGTTGAGCCCCATGTTGGGGGTTATGGAGAAATGGCTATGGAGCGAAACAACAAACGGATCAACAGCGCAAAAAGGAGGAAGCTGATTGCCGCTTACCGGCTTCCGGGCGCGCCCGGCCTGGCGTCGGGGTTGAGCGCGCCGGTGAAGCCCGAGGCGGATGATGAGCTGGACGCGGCGGTGGTGAACAACAGCGTCATGTCGTTTGTGCAAGGCATGACCAGCCTCAACAAGGAGTACACCCGCAAAAGCTATTTGCTGGCGAGCAGCTACGTCAGCGATGTGCTGCGGGTCGCCCGGGGCACAGAGGCCTGGTACAACGAATTCATCAAGGTCATGAGCAGCCTCGGCTGGATGCCGGTCAGGAGCAGTTTCGAGCGGGTGTACACCTCTCGCAAGGGGCTGTCGGTACAGCTGGCGGCGCTGAACCTGATGGCGGCCACCGTGGCCTCGACGTTTCTGTCGGGGCCGCTGATCAGTGTATTGCCCAAACGGGTGGCGGAGGCGGTTGAAGCCTTGAAGCAGCTCCCGGCCTCATTTGAGTTATTCAAGCGAAATACCACCACGCGTGACGGTGGCGATTTCGGCTTGGCGTCCTGCTCGGAAATCGCCGGGGAAGTTTCGATGGTGCTGGTGACGTACAGCTCCCACGGCGTCAGCAAGCAACTGGGCATACCGTTTCTGGAGTGGGACAGTGCATCCGTCGAGGCCTTCAGTGGCCGCACGTGCCTGGTGCTGAACAGCTCGGTGGTCAACGAAGACACGATTCAACTGCTGCGGGACAGCGCAGGGGACAAGGTCCGCCTGGCTATCGCCAACTACAGGATTTGATCTACGGCACCAGGTAACCGCGTACACCGGTGAAGATGATTTGTGCGGCCAGGGCGCACACGAACAGCCCCATCAACCGGCTGACAATCTGCAAGCCCTGGTCGCCGAGGATGCGTTCGATACGGTTGGACAGGTACAGCACCACGCCCACCGTCAGGCTGGCCAGGGCGATACTGAGGATCGCGGTGATCTTGTCGTCCCAGTGCGGCTGGCTGACGCCCATCACCAGCAGCGCACCGATGGTGCCGGGGCCGACGGTCAGGGGAATGGTCAGCGGCACGATGGTCACGTCCTGCTGCACGTTGTCGGTCTGCACCGCTGACTTGCCCTGGGCCATGCCCAGGGCCGAGATGAACAGCACACTGCCTGCGCCGATGCGGAAGGCGTCGACGGTGATGCCGAACACACTGAAAATCACCCGGCCGAACAGGTAGAGCAACACGCTCGATACCAGGGTGGCGAGGGCCACTTTCCAGGCCAGGCGCCGCCGCTCCTTGCTGGAGTAACCGCGAGTCAGGCTGATAAAGCAGGAGAGCACGAAGAAGGGGCTGTAGAGCACCAGCATCTTCAGGTAAACGCTGAATAGCACGTGGAGCATGGTGGGAGCTCGCAGCGAAGGAGGGCGAGCGGGAGTTTATCAGGCCTGTGGCTGAGCGCTATCTGTGAAGCGACAACAATCCAGTGTGGGAGCGGCGGTGCGACGATTCGACTTGCTCGCGAAAGCGGTGTGTCAGCCAATACATGTTTGACTGACACACCGCTTTCGCGAGCAAGTCGAATCGTCGCACCGCCGCTCCCACATTTTGATCTGCGTCATGCATGGGTCAGGTGGGAGCGTGCTCAGGGCGCTGTTGGCGCTGTGCCACCCAGTACTCCACCAGCTCGCGCAATTGCGACAACTCCACCGGCTTGGCCATGTGCCCGTCCATCCCGGCCTGGCGTGCACGCTCTTTATGTTCCGAAAGAATGTGCGCGGTGAGTGCCACGATTGGCGTACGAATCCGCTGGTTGCTGACTTCCCACGCGCGCAGTTGCTGGGTCGCGGAGAAGCCGTCGAGGATCGGCATTTCACAGTCCATCAACACCAGGTCGTAGCGCTGGGCCTTCATTGCCTGCAGGGCTTCTTCGCCGTTGCTGGCGGTGTCGGGCTGCAGGTTGAGCTTGCCGAGCATGCCGCGAATCACCTTGGTGGAGATGCTGTTGTCCTCCGCCACCAGGATCCGGAAGTCACTCGGCACGGTCACCGGGGCCGGCGCGCTGATCGCCGGCTGGCGTGGTTGCACGGAGCCCTTGCTGCGCTGGGTCAACTCATCGGCAAGGGTGGTCTTGAGGGTATAGCCGGCCACGGGTTTGGCGAGGATGCGCTTGATCCCGCAGTTGCGCGCGATGATCTTGCTCGGCGCATTGCTGATGCCGGTGAGCATGATCAGCAGGATGTCGTGGTTCAGGCTCGGGTCTTCCTTGATCTTCGCCGCCAGTTGCATGCCGGTCATGCCGGGCATGTTCTGGTCCAGCAGCACCACGTCGAAATAGTCCCGCAGGTGCGCCTTGGTGCGCAGCAGCGCCAGGGCTTCCTTGCCCGAAGGCACGGCGCTCACGTTCAGGCCCCAGGCCGTGCATTGCTGCACCAGCACTTTGCGGCAGGTGTCGTTGTCGTCCACCACCAGCACGCGCGCGCCCTTGAGCGGGCCGTCGAGGTCGGAGGTCGGGTGCTCCAGGCGTTCCGGGTCCAGCGGCAAGGTCAGCCACAGGGTGCTGCCTTGCTGGCTGCCACTCTTGATGCCGAATTCGCCGTTCATCAACAGGATCAGCTGGCGGGCAATGACCAGGCCCAGATGGCCGCTCAGGCGGGTGGCAGAGAGGAAGTTCTTGCTGTGCAACTCGCTGTGCAGCAGGGCGTCGCGCTCGGCGGGTTCCATCGGCAGGCCGCTGTCTTGCACGGCAATGCGCAGGCGCGGTTTGCTGCTGCGCTCGTCCAGTGCGACGACGATCAGTACTTCGCCTTCATCGGTTTTTTGCAGGGCATTTTCCAGCAGGCTCAACAGTGCCTGGCGCAGCCGCGTCGGGTCGCCGCTGATCACCCGGGGTACCTGGGGCTGGATAAAGCTGATCAGCTCGACGTTCTGCTGCTCGGCCTTGGCGCGGAAAATACTCAGGCAGTCTTCGATCAGCGCGTTGAGGTCGAACTGCACATCGTCCAATTCGATCTGCCCGGATTCCAGCTTGGAGATGTCGAGAATCTCGTTGATCAGGGTGAGCAGTTCGTTGCCGGCGCTGTGGATGGTTTGCACGTAGTCGCGTTGCTTGACTGAAAGCGGGGTGCCCAGCAGCAGTTCGGTCATGCCCAGCACGCCGTTCATGGGGGTGCGAATTTCGTGGCTGATCTTCGCCAGGAATTCGGCCTTGGCGGCGATTTCGGCGTTGCTGGCCGCCAGGTCGCGGCTGAGGCTGAAGTTGTCTTCGGTGATGGCGCGCTGGCGTTCGCCCAGGGCCAGGCTCATCAACAGGCCACTGAGGCAGATAAAGCCGAGCAGGGTGATGATCAAGCCTTGTGGCGGCACCAGCGTCAGGCCCAGCAAGGCCGGGAGAATAATCAGCGTGCCGATGTTGAAGATCACCATCGCCAGCATGAACAGGCGCGCCGGGCGGTAGCCCTTTTGCCAGTGATAGGCCGAGACGAACAACATGCTCAGGCCGGCCAGCGCCACCAGGGCGTAGGTGATGATGTTCAGGGGCAAGGTGTTGACGAACAGCAGCAACAGGCCGGTCAGGACGATCAGCAGGATGTCGGCCATCAACAGCTTGTTCAGCGGATGCGGGCCCAGTGGCGCAAAGAAGCGGTAGGCAAACATCAGCCCGCACGGCGCGGTCAGCAGCAGGGCGAGGTAGGCACCGGGGGTTTGTACCGCGTGCCAGTTCGGCAACCACGGGCCCAGCACGTTGAGCAGCAGCGCAAGGCTGAGCAGCAACAGCAATTCGCAGGCGGCGAGCCACAGGCTGCTGCGGGAGCGATGGTAGGCGTAGCGGGTGAGGTTGTGCAGGATCAGCATCACCAGGCAACCGAACAGCAGCCCGTAGATCAGCGTCTGGTTCTGGTTGGCCGCAGCCAGCACGGCCGGCTCAAGGGTGATGTAGGGGCGCAGCTCGTGTTCCGAGACCATGCGCAGGTACACGTCCAGCGGCTTCTGGCTTTGCGGCATCGGCAGCATGAAGTCGCTGCTGGGCAGCGGGCGCTCGGCCTGGGGCTGGCGGGTGCCGGTAGCTTCCTGCTCCACCAGGGTGTCGCCGTCGAGTACATACAGGTTCAGGTGTGACAGGTCAGGGGCGAATACCCGCAGCACTTGCTCGTGTTTGCCGGGTTGCAGCCTGAAGCGTACCCACAACGCACCGTCCGGTTGCGCGGCGGTAATCCGGTCCAGTTCGATGGGGCTGAATTGATTGATGTAGCGGGGCGAGCGGATGTCGCTCAGTTGCAGATCGGCCTGTTCATCAAGCAATACTGCCCAGCCACTGCCTTGTGCGGCGGCCTGGGCCGGGAGCAAGCAGAGCAAGGTCAGCAGACTGACAGTGAAACCTATGGCGATCCTGAGCCAGCGCACGGCGAAATCCCTTCGTAGGTTGATGCATGGGTATAACTATGCGCGGGGCCACAAGCGTAGGGCAAGGGCCAGAGGCCCCTGCCTAACCGAACGGATAGCTGTTTACTGACTTTCGCCACGCTCACGGGCAATGGCGCGGTAGCCAATGTCGGTGCGGTAGAAGCAGCCTTTCCAGTCGATCTTCGCCGCCAGCTTGTAAGCCTGTTGCTGGGCGGCATCTACGCTGCTGCCCATGGCGGTTGCGCACAGTACGCGACCACCGGCGGTGACGACCTTGCCATCCTTGAGCGCGGTGCCCGCGTGGAACACCTTGCCTTCCAGCGTAGCAGCCGCGTCCAGACCTTCAATCACATCGCCCTTGGCGTAGTCGGCCGGGTAGCCGCCGGCGGCCAGCACGATGCCGACGCTCGGGCGCGGGTCCCACTGGGCTTCAACCTTGTCCAGGGCCTGGGCCAGCGCAGCTTCAACCAACAGCACCAGGCTCGATTGCAGGCGCAGCATCACCGGTTGGGTTTCCGGGTCGCCGAAGCGGCAGTTGAACTCGATGACTTTCGGATTGCCGGCCTTGTCGATCATCAAGCCGGCGTACAGGAAACCGGTGTACACATTGCCTTCGTCGGCCATGCCGCGCACGGTTGGCCAGATGACCAGGTCCATCACGCGCTTGTGCACTTCGGCAGTCACTACCGGAGCAGGGGAGTAAGCGCCCATGCCGCCGGTGTTCGGGCCGCTGTCGCCGTCACCCACGCGTTTGTGGTCCTGGCTGGTGGCCATCGGCAGTACGTTCTTGCCGTCGACCATTACGATGAAGCTGGCTTCTTCGCCGTCGAGGAACTCTTCGATCACTACGCGCGAACCGGCTTCACCGAAAGCATTGCCGGCGAGCATGTCGCGCACGGCGTCTTCGGCTTCAGCCAGGGTCATCGCGACGATCACGCCTTTACCGGCGGCCAGGCCGTCGGCCTTGATCACGATCGGTGCACCGACTTCACGCAGGTAGGCCAGGGCCGGCTCGATCTCGGTGAAGTTCTGGTAGTCGGCGGTCGGGATCTTGTGGCGCGCCAGGAAATCCTTGGTGAAGGCTTTCGAGCCTTCCAGCTGGGCAGCGCCGGCGGTTGGGCCGAAGCAGTCCAGGCCGCGGCTGCGGAACAGGTCCACAACGCCAGCTACCAAGGGCACTTCCGGGCCGACGATGGTCAGGGAAACGTTTTTCTCGGCAAAGTCCGCCAGTTGCTCAAGGGCCAACACGTCGATGGCGACGTTTTCGCACTTGGCTTCAATGGCGGTACCGGCGTTGCCGGGGGCGACGAAAACTTTCTGGACACGTGGGTCCTGGGCAACTTTCCAGGCCAGGGCGTGTTCACGGCCACCGCTGCCAATGATCAAAACATTCATTTCAAAAACCTCGGATGACGCTGAATTCTGACCGTTCCCACGCTCTGCGTGGGAATGCCTCTTGTGACGCTCTGCGTCACGCTTTGGGACGCGGAGCGTCCCGGGCTGCATTCCCACGCAGAGCGTGGGAACGAGCAATCAGTGACGGAAGTGGCGCATGCCGGTGAAGACCATGGCAATGCCGGCTTCATCAGCCGCTGCAATCACTTCTGCGTCACGCATCGAGCCGCCCGGTTGGATCACGGCGGTAACACCGGCTTTCGCGGCGTTGTCCAGGCCATCACGGAACGGGAAGAATGCGTCGGACGCCATCACCGAACCCTGCACCTGCAAGCCGGCATGTTCCGCCTTGATCGCAGCGATGCGTGCCGAATTCACGCGGCTCATCTGGCCCGCGCCGACACCGATGGTCTGGCGATTCTTGGCGTAGACGATGGCGTTGGATTTAACGTACTTGGCGACTTTCCAGGCGAAGATCAGGTCGTTGATTTCCTGTTCGGTCGGGGCGCGCTTGGTCACCACTTTCAGATCGGCGCTGCCGATCATGCCGATGTCGCGGCTCTGCACCAGCAAGCCGCCGTTGACGCGCTTGTAGTCCCAGGCAGCGGCACGCTCGGCCGACCACTCGCCGCACGCCAGCAGGCGCACATTGGCCTTGGCGGCAACGATGGCGCGAGCCTCTTCACTGACGGATGGCGCGATGATCACTTCAACGAACTGACGCTCGACGATCGCCTTGGCGGTCTCGGCGTCCAGCTCACGGTTGAAGGCGATGATGCCGCCGAAGGCCGACTCGGTGTCGGTGGCGTAGGCCAGTTCGTACGCCTGGCGGATACCGCCTTCAGCGTCCGGGCTCACGGCCACGCCGCACGGGTTGGCGTGCTTGACGATCACGCAGGCTGGCTTGACGAAGCTCTTCACACATTCCAGCGCGGCGTCGGTGTCGGCCACGTTGTTGTACGACAGCTCTTTGCCTTGCAGTTGGGTCGCGGTGGCGATGCCGACTTCAGCAGGCTTGGCCTCAACGTAGAACGCCGCGCTCTGGTGCGGGTTCTCGCCGTAGCGCATTTCCTGAGCCTTGATGAACTGGCTGTTGAAGGTGCGCGGGAACTGGCTGCGACCTTCAGTGCTCAGGGTTTCAGCGGCCTGGTTCACGGTGCCCATGTAGTTGGCGATCATGCCGTCGTAGGCAGCGGTGTGTTCGAAGGCCTTGAGCATCAGGTCGAAGCGCTGGGCGTAGGTCAGGCCGCCGGCTTTCAGGCTTTCCAGTACGTTGGCGTAGTCGCTGGCGTTCACCACGATGGCCACGTCTTTGTGGTTCTTGGCTGCCGAGCGAACCATGGTCGGGCCGCCGATATCGATGTTTTCGATGGCGGTCGGCAGGTCGCAGCCTGGCTTGTTGATGGTGGCTTCGAACGGGTACAGGTTAACGGCCACCAGGTCGATCGGCTTGATGCCGTGCTCGCTCATGATGGCGTCGTCGATACCGCGACGACCGAGGATCCCGCCGTGGATTTTCGGGTGCAGGGTCTTGACCCGACCGTCCATCATTTCTGCGAAACCGGTGTAGTCCGCCACTTCCACTGCGGCCACGCCGTTGTCCTGCAGCAGTTTGAAGGTCCCGCCGGTGGAGAGAATCTCCACGCCCAGGGCTTCCAGCTCCCGGGCAAATTCGAGGATCCCGGTCTTGTCGGAGACACTGATCAAGGCACGGCGGATCGGCAGGCGGGTAGTCTGGTCGGTCATTTCAATTTCCATCAAAAGCAAAGGAGTCAGCAAAAAAGGCGTCCGTTTTTACGCGGGCGCCTTTCTGGTTTGATTGAATGCTTACAGCAAATCGTACTGCTTGAGTTTCTTGCGCAGCGTGCCACGGTTCAGACCGAGCAGCTCACTGGCCTTGGTCTGGTTGCCCTTGACGTAGTTCATCACGCTTTCGAGCAACGGCGCTTCGACTTCGGAGAGCACCAGGTTGTACACGTCCGTGACGGCAGCGCCCTCAAGGTGGGCGAAATAATTGTGCAGCGCCTTCTCGACACTCCCGCGAAGGGTCTGGCCTTCTTCGCTCGGCGTGTTGAGGTGCTGTTTCAAATTGACGTTGTCGCTCACGGGTGTTGTTCCACTCACTAAAGTCTCGGTCATCATCGTCATGCGGCCACCCCTTCTCCGTCCCCTGTCACCAGGCTCTTGTAACGCTCGGAGAAGAACTCACGAACGTTGGCGCACTGTGCTTCCGTATCATCCAAACGATTGAAGTGGGCGCGAAACTCCCTGGCGCCCGGCAAGGTTGCGAGATACCAGCCCACATGCTTGCGAGCAATGCGTACTCCCATCACGTCTCCGTAGAAAGCGTGCAGGGCGGCCAGATGCTCTAGCAGAATACGTTCCACCTCGATCAGCTCCGGTGCCGGCAAGGTTTCGCCGGTACGCAGAAAATGCTCGATCTCACGAAAAATCCACGGCCGCCCCTGGGCAGCCCGGCCAATCAACAGGCCATCGGCGCCGGTCGCGTGCAGCACGCGCCGGGCTTTCTCGGCTGAGTCGATGTCGCCGTTGGCAAAGACGGGAATCGACACCGCCTGCTTGATCGCGGCAATGGTGTCGTACTCGGCTTCACCGGTGTAAAGGTCGGCGCGGGTGCGGCCATGCACCGCCAGCGCTGTAATGCCCGCCTGCTCGGCGATCTTCGCCACCGTCAGGCCATTCTTGTTGTCCCGGTCCCAACCGGTGCGGATCTTCAGGGTGACCGGCACATCCACTGCAGCGACAACGGCATGCAGGATCTCGCTCACCAACTGCTCATCCTTCAACAGGGCAGAACCTGCGGCCTTGTTGCAGACCTTCTTGGCCGGGCAACCCATGTTGATATCAATAATCTGCGCCCCCAACTCCACGTTGGCCCGGGCCGCATCCGCCAGCATCTGCGCATCACCGCCGGCGATCTGTACCGAGCGGGGCTCGGGATCACCTTCGTGGATCATGCGCATCCGCGATTTGCGGGTGTTCCACAGGCTCATGTCGCTGGTGACCATTTCCGAGACTACAAGCCCTGCGCCCAAACGCTTGCAAAGCTGACGAAAGGGCTGGTCGGTGACGCCCGCCATCGGGGCGAGGATCAAGCCGTTGTGCAATGTGTATGGGCCGATGCGTACCGCCGACATAGGACTTCCCTGTTGTGGGGCCGGATCATTAGAGTTCGAAAAAGGGTTGGCATGATACCCGCTCTCGATGACTGGATAAAGGCTGAATTGGATAAAATCTGAGCAGTTATTTTCTTATCGCCGCAGGTTTGGTCAAAGGCGATGCAGTCAATAATCTGCCGTCAAGCACCGGCCAGGCAGCCGTTTCACTCGGGGGAGTGGAAGCTCAGGCTGTAATTCACCGCTTTGTTGCCCGGGTCGAGGATGTCCAGGGCAATGTGGATCGGCGTCTGGGAGGGCATCTCGGTCACGCCTGCCAACTCGCCGCTGAGGTATTCGGCGGGTTTGAAGCGACGACTGGCGATCATATTCCCGTTCATGTCGGCAAAGCGTAGCTCCAGCAGCGGGAACGGTTGGGAGAATGTCGCGCGGTTATAGATGATCGCGTCCACCACCAGGGCACCGGCAAACTCCGGGTGGCTGCGCACCACCAGGTTGCTGCTCTTGATGTGGGCGATATCGACCCGGGATGGCACGGTGCAGCCCAGTTTCGGGCACAGTTCCTGGAACCATGGACGGTAGGCGTCCTGGCGTGCCAGGTCGTCGAATTGGTAGGCGACGTATTGTCCCGCCAGGCCGGCGGCGGCCAGCAGCACCAGCAAGCCCCAGAACAGGCGGCGGCCCCAGCCGGAGGAACGCTTCTGTGAATACAGGTGCAGCGGGTCGTCTTCCAGGTCCGAAAGCAGGTCGTCGTGGGCGCCAGCCTCGGGGCGAGGGCGCTTGCGTTTGGGCTGCGGGCGTTCCGGTTGTTCGGGTTCCGGCTCGTCCGCTACGGCGGTTACCGGTGGGTCGAGTTCGTCATCGGTGGGGCTTGTGTGCAGCGGTGGTTCGTCGTCCGGCTCGACCGCTTCAAACGACATCGACGGTTCGGTGCGCTTGGGTTTGCCTGGGCTTGCCTTGGCCGGTTGCGGTTCCTCGTCGACCGTTTGCGGGGCTTGGGCCCGTTCATCCCGGGGTTCGCTGAACAGGCTGGAGGCCCATTGCTCTTCCTCGGCCTTGGCCGTATCACGGCTGGCGCTGAGGGCATCTTCCTTTTGCCGACGATCGGCGCCGGGCTGGCGACGGTCGGCACCCACGGGTTGGGTGTGCTGGATCTCGCGGCGTTCCAGCTTGGCCAGTTCTACGTCGAGGTCCAGGTTATCCAGGTCCAGCTCTTCGGCGGTCCATTGCTTCTGGCTGATGGCTCGCGGCGCTTGGGGTGGCGGTTCTACGGCTGCCGGCGGCTCTGCCGCAGGTGGTGCCTGGGGCGCGGGCGCATTGGCGCGCTGCTCCAGCAGTTGGCGAGCGGCATTGAACACTTGCAGGCACGACCCACAGCGCACCACGCCACGGGCCACGCTCAATTGAGCGTGGTTGACGCGAAAGCGTGCTTGGCAGTGTGGGCACTGGGTGACGAAACTGTCGGTCATGCGGCCATCCGATTCATGCAGGCGCTCATTCTAGCGCCGACGACCACTGATGCGTACCCAGCCATCGCGGTTGGCGATCGGATCCAGCTCAAAATCCTGGGCGTAGGCGGCGGCAACGTCTTCGCCCTGTTCGGCGAGGATGCCCGACAGCGCCAGGCGGCCGCCCGGTTTGACCAGGCTCGACAGCTGCGGCGCCAGGGAAACCAGCGGCCCGGCGAGGATATTGGCCACCAGCACGTCGGCTTGCACCTGGGGCAATTGCTCCGGCAGGTACAGCGGGAATTTCTCTTCAGCGATGTTATTGCGCCCGGCGTTATCGCGGGAGGCTTCCAGGGCTTGCACGTCGATATCGGTGCCGACCGCTTCCTTGGCGCCCAGCAGCAGGGCGGCGATCGCCAGGATCCCCGAACCGCAGCCGAAGTCCAGCACGTTGCAGTCTTTCAGGTCCTGGCCATCGAGCCATTCCAGGCACAGCGCGGTGGTGGGGTGGGTGCCGGTGCCGAACGCCAGGCCCGGGTCCAGCAGCAGGTTCACGGCGTCAGGCTCGGGGGCGGCATGCCAGCTCGGCACGATCCACAGGCGCTGGCCAAAACGCATTGGCTGGAAGTTGTCCATCCAGCTGCGTTCCCAGTCCTGGTCTTCGATGATTTCGCTGTGATGCTCCGGCAGCGGGCCGCCGGTGAGCAGTTCCATGTGGGCCAGGACGCTGGCGGCATCGGTGCCGTCTTCGAACAGGGCCAGCAGATGGGTGTGGGACCACAGCGGGGTGGTGTTGAGCTCGGGTTCGAAGATCGGCTGGTCTTCGGCGTCCATGAAGGTCACCGACACGGCGCCCACTTCGAGGAACGCGTCTTCGTAGGTTTCGGCTTGTTCTGGGCTGATGGCGAGACGGACTTGCAGCCAAGGCATGGCGGGCACCTTTGAAAAAATGAGTGTGCAGCGGGGTAGGGCTGCGAAAGACGCGCAAGTTTACGCGAGCGAACAGCAGAAGACGACTGTACTGCTGGTGTACACAGAACAAAATGTGGGAGCGGGCTTGCTCGCGAATGCGGTGTGTCAGTAATGGATGTGTTGACTGGCACACCGCATTCGCGAGCAAGCCCGCTCCCACAAGGGGAATGTATCCATCCAGAAAAATCGGGTGGGCAGAAACAACAAAACCGCCCGAAGGCGGTTTTGTTGGGTGGAGCACTTCGCTTACTGATTAGCCAGCTTGTGTTCCAGGTAGTGAATGTTCACACCACCTTCGCAGAAGCCTTCATCGCGAACCAGGTCCCGATGCAGCGGGATGTTGGTCTTGATGCCGTCTACCACAATTTCGTCCAGGGCATTACGCATACGGGCCATGGCCTCGTCGCGGGTGGCGCCCCAGGTGATCAGCTTGCCGATCAGCGAGTCGTAGTTGGACGGAACCTTGTAGCCGCTGTACAGGTGCGAGTCCACACGTACGCCGTTGCCGCCGGGCGCGTGGAAATGCTTGACCAGGCCAGGGCTTGGGATAAAGGTTTTCGGGTCTTCGGCGTTGATCCGGCACTCCAGGGAGTGGCCGTGGATCTTCACATCATCCTGGGTAAACGACAGCTTGTTGCCAGCGGCGATGCTCAGCATCTCCTTGACGATGTCGATACCGGTGACCATCTCCGAAACCGGATGCTCTACCTGCACACGAGTGTTCATCTCGATGAAGTAGAAACGGCCGTTCTCGTACAGGAACTCGAAAGTGCCCGCGCCACGGTAGTTGATGTCGATGCACGCCTTGACGCAGCGAGCCAGTACTTCCTGGCGAGCTGTTTCGTCCAGGCCCGGTGCCGGCGCTTCTTCCAGTACCTTCTGGTGACGGCGTTGCAGCGAGCAATCGCGGTCGCCCAGGTGGATGGCGTGGCCCTGGCCGTCGGACAGTACCTGCACTTCCACGTGACGTGGGTTGGTCAGGTACTTTTCCAGGTAGACCATCGGGTTGCCGAACCAGGCGGCAGCTTCCGAGCGAGTCTGCTTGGCGGCTTCGATCAGTTCTTCTTCCTTGTGCACCACGCGCATGCCGCGACCACCACCGCCACCGGCGGCCTTGATGATCACCGGGTAACCGACTTCGCGACCAATGCGCAGGGCGGTTGCCTCGTCTTCAGGCAGCGGGCCGTCGGAACCTGGAACGGTAGGTACGCCGGCCGCGATCATGGCGTCCTTGGCCGATACCTTGTCGCCCATCAGGCGAATGGTTTCGGCTTTCGGGCCGATGAAGGCAAACCCGGATTTCTCCACCTGTTCGGCGAAATCGGCGTTTTCCGCGAGGAAGCCGTAGCCGGGGTGGATGCCATCAGCGCCGGTCACTTCAGCGGCGGCGATGATGTTCGAGACTTTCAGGTACGAGTTCGTGGCCAGTGGCGGGCCGATGCAGATGCTTTCGTCCGCCAGTTTCACGTGCATCAATTCGGTATCGGCCGTCGAGTAAACAGCGACGGTCTTGATGCCCTCTTCCTTACAGGCGCGCAGGATACGCAGCGCGATCTCGCCGCGGTTGGCGATCAGGACTTTTTGCAGTTTCTTCGCAGGTTTCAACATCGAAGGCGCTCCGCGGTTCAAACGATGGTGAACAGCGGCTGGTCGTACTCAACCGGCTGACCGTTTTCTACCAGGATGGATTCGATGACGCCGGCTTTTTCCGCCGTGATGTGGTTCATCATCTTCATCGCTTCAACGATGCAGATGGTGTCGCCCACTTTCACGGTTGCGCCGACTTCAACGAAGGCTGGCGAGGTCGGTGCCGGGGTGCGGTAGAAGGTACCGACCATTGGCGACTTGACCACGAAACCGTTCAGTTTTGGAGCCGCAGGGGCTTCGGCAGCAGCCGCGACCGGAGCAGCCGCCACGGGTGCAGCGGCCGGAGCCGGCGCTTGCATCTGTGGTGCGTAGAACTGTTGGGCCGGGGTCTTGCTGTGACGGCTGATCCGTACGGATTCCTCGCCTTCCTTGATCTCCAGCTCGTCGATACCGGATTCTTCCAGCAGTTCGATCAGTTTCTTAACTTTACGGATATCCATGAATCATCAACTCCCAAAGGGTCGGTCAGGGGCGCTTGGCCGTGTCTTCAAGCTGTTCCAGGGCGGCCTCCAGGGCCAGTCGGTAACCGCTGGCGCCAAGGCCGCAGATCACTCCTACCGCAACGTCGGAGAAGTAAGAGTGATGGCGGAAAGGTTCGCGTTTGTGCACGTTCGATAAATGCACTTCGATGAATGGGATGCTCACCGCCAGCAGCGCGTCACGTAATGCAACGCTTGTGTGCGTAAAAGCGGCGGGATTGATCAGGATAAAGTCCACGCCTTCGCTGCGCGCGGCATGGATGCGATCAATCAGTTCGTACTCGGCATTGCTTTGCAGGTAGAGCAGATGGTGGCCGGCATCACGTGCCCGTCGTTCCAGATCGAGGTTGATCTGTTCGAGGGTCACTGCCCCGTAGACGCCCGGTTCGCGGGTGCCGAGCAGGTTCAGGTTGGGTCCGTGAAGAACCAGTAAGGTCGCCATCGGCTGTTCCTTGTTATTGATGTGGGCACGGTAGAACCCGGCGACTATGCCGCAAAGGCTTTGTGACTGTCCAGTTCTATGCAGTAGGCAGCACGATTAGCGAGGATTGCGCAAAATATGTGACCGCAAGGCTGAATCCGGTCAGTGTGGGAGCTGGCTTGCCTGCGATGGCGGTGGTTCAGCCGCCACATGCGTTGACGGGTGCGCCGCCTTCGCGAGCAAGCCCGCTCCCACATTTTGATCTTCACAAGACGGGAGAGCCGGTCAGACGCGGAATGCCTGCACGGCGGTATTGAGTTGCCCGCCTAGTACCAATAAGTGCTCGCCCTGGCGGCGTCCCTGGCCAATTCGCAGCAAGTTGTCCTCGCCCAGCTGGTGAATCCGCTCACTGTTATCGCGGATTTCACTCACGGCACCACTTTGCTGGGCCGTCACATCGGCGATCCGCACGGCGGTGTCGGAAATGGTCTGGATCGCCCCGACGATTTCATCCAGCGCGCCGTCAGCCGCCTGGGCTTGTTCGGCAGTGGCCTCGGCGTGTTCGACCTGGGCACGCATGCCTTCCACCGATTGTCGGGCGGCGGTTTGCAGGCCGGCGATCAGGTGCTGGATTTCGGCGGTGGCGCCAGCGGTGCGCTGGGCCAGGGAGCGCACCTCATCGGCCACCACGGCGAACCCGCGCCCGGCTTCACCGGCCCGGGCGGCTTCGATGGCGGCGTTCAGCGCCAGCAGGTTGGTCTGGTCGGCAATCGAGCGAATCACCGTGAGAACGCCGCCGATGGTCGCGGACTCTTCGGCGAGTTTCTCGATCATCTGCGCATTTATCTGCACTTCGCCGACCAATGCGTGCAACCCGGTCAGGCTCAGGCCGATCACCCGTTGGCCCTGCTCGACGGCCTGGCCCGCGCTGCGGCTGGCCTCGGCAGCCTGGCTGGCGTCGCCGGCAACCTGCTGGATAGTCGCTTCCAGTTCGCCCAGGGAATCGCGAATCTGCGCGGTATCACCGGCCTGGCGCTCGGCCCCGTCGTGCATGCCGCTGCTCAACTCCGCCAGCGCGCTGCTGCTGCCGGCCACTTGCTCGGCGTTGCCTCTGATGGTGCCCACCAGGTCCACCAGGTAGGCGCGCAGGCGGTTCAGGGACTCTTCGATATCGTGCAGTTCGCGGTTGGTCTTGCCCAGGGCAATGTGTTGGCTGAAGTCACCTTCGGCCCAGGTGGACAAGGCCGGCGCCAGGTTGGTCAGCACCCGCGCCAGGCGCCGCTGCAAGGTGTCGATCAAGAGGGCGATCAGCAGAATCAGGCCGATCATCACGCCTTGCATCAGCCGCACTTCGCCCTGGATCTGCGCGTGCTGGGCGCGCACCACAGGCTCCAGCCCGGCGATGGCTTGCTGCACGGCGTTGATTTTCAGGTGGGTGGCGGTGGCCAGTTCGGTGCGTTGCTGGATTTGTTCGCGGGTGCGTTTCAGCTCGGCGGGGTAGCGGGTCAGCAGGCTGTTGAGTTCGCGCTTGAGGTCGACGCCGGTGTCCTGGGCCACGGTTTTTTCAGTGTTTTCCAGGCCCATCATGGCCGAGAAATCGTCGGTACTGGACTCGCTGCTGGCGGTCACCCCCAGTAATGGCAGCTGCCCCAGCACGTCAGCCTGGCTGCGGATATTACTGACTTCGCGCTCCACATCGTCGGCCAGTTCGCTGCGCCCGCTGCTCACCAGCTTGTCCCGGGCGAGGGAGAGTTTCGCCAGGTGCTGGGACGCAGCGAGCAACGGCGGCAGATAGCGCGCCGCCTCGGGCGTACTGACGCCGCTGGCGTACTGGTTCAGTTGCTCCAGGTTGGCACCGAGTTCGCGTTCGGCTTGCAGCAACAGGGCTTGCGGGTCGCCGGCCAGCTTACCGGCGGCCAGCAGGTCGGTCTTGCCGAAGGTGTCCAGGTCGGCAAGGCTGGGGCGCAGGTTTTGCGCCAGCTCTGCGGGTAACTCATCCAGCTGCTGCAACAGGTTTTCCAGGCTCTGGCTGGCGCCGCTCAGGCGCAGGGCGTCGCCGCTGGCGAGGTAATCGTCGATATTGCGCGCGGCCTGGTTCTGGAACGTCTGCGACAGGCCAAGGTAGCGCTCCATCAGCAGGTAAGGCCGTTCCAGGGCACGTTGCGACCACCAGAGCGTAGCGCCCAGGGCCAGGCAAACGGCGACCAGAAGGAGGGTGTTCAGATTCGTCAGCAGCTTCAGGCGCATGCGTGGTTTCAACCGACAGCAGAAGTAAGTGCCTGAAGTTATTGCGTTTCCATTACAGAGTTATGACGGATTCGGTGGATTCCGGTGAAAAGGTGGCACTTTGCTTTGATGCACGCGCCGACATCACCCGGTTACGCCCGGCATCCTTGGCGCGGTACAGGGCCTCGTCGGCCTGGGCCGCCATCATCAGGCTGTCGGAGCCGTCGCAGAGCTCCACCACGCCGGCACTGAACGTGCACCACAAATCCTGGGGCTGGGCGGGATAGTGAATCTCGGCGAAGCGCCCGCGAATCTCGTCAAGTACTTGGCAAGCCCTGTCGAGGTCGGTGTCGGGCATCACGATGGCAAATTCTTCGCCGCCGTAACGGCCTATATAGTCGGTCTTGCGCAGGCGCTGCTTGAGAAACAGCGCGAGGCTCTTGATCACCCGGTCGCCCATGGGGTGGCCGTGGCTGTCGTTGACCCGCTTGAAGTGGTCGATGTCGAGCATCGCAAAACTCAGCGGCTTGCTCTCGCGGCGCGCGCGGAAGCTGCAGTCTTCGAGCAGTTGCAGGATGTGGGTGTGGTTGTACAGCCCGGTGAGGCTGTCGCGCACCATCCGCGCCTTGAGGTTGCGTGCCCGCGCGGCGCGGTTGCGTACGGTGGTGATCAGGTGCCGGGGCTTGATCGGCTTGGTGAGGAAGTCGTCGCCGCCTTCGCTCATGGCGTCCAGTTGCTTGTCCAGGTCGTCTTCTGCCGAGAGGTAGATGATCGGCACGCTGACGTAGCGGTCATTGTGACGGATCACCTTGGCCAGCTCGGTACCGGTGCAGGCCGGCATATACATGTCGAGGATGATCAGGTCGGGCTGGAAGTCCGCCAGCTCGGCCATGGCCTGGATCGGTTCGATCAGGGTGCGGGTGACGATGCCGGCGCTGTTGAGCAGGCGCTCGGTGTGCATCGCCTGGGCCCGCGAGTCGTCGATGATCAGCACTTTATAAGGTTCGTACTGGGCGACGCAGGTCAGTACCTCGATTTTTTCCAGCAGGCTCGACGCCTCCAGGGTGCCGGTGAGGAACTCCTGGCCGCCGGCGCGCACGGCGGCCAGGCGGGTGGGGGTGTCGGTTTCGTGCAGGCTGAAAAACAGCAGTGGCAGCTTTTGCTCCAGGCCTTCCTGGGCTTCGGCGGCGAGCTTCAGGCCGAGGCCGGTGCCGCAGAAATCCACATCCATCACAATGGCCGCCGGCAAGCGCTCGGCCATGGATGAGCGAAACGCCGCCACGCTGTCGAGGGACTGGGCGCTCAAGCCGAAAAATTCCAGCTGCTTGGCCAGGCGGTCGGCGCGGTCGTGATCGGCCAGCATCACGTAGATCGGCTTGCGCATCGGCGGCAGCAGGGTTTGTTCCAGCTGGTCGCCCTGGCGCAGCCCGGTGCGCGACAGGCGCTGCATCAAACGGTTGAGTTCGGTGATCAGGTGGCTGCTCAGTCGGCCGCGGTTGTCGTCCACCGCCTTGAGTGAAGCGCCGATCTGGTGCGCCAGCTGGCCGTGTTCCGGCTGCTCGAAGCGCTCGGCAAAACGCAGCAGGCGCAGGTTGGCCTCACTGAGCTCGGACAAGTCAGTGGTCGACCATTCGCTGCGTTGCAGGCGCTGCCAGATCTCAAGAATTTGACGTGCCTGATGAATTACCCGCTGGGCAAAATGGTGCTTGAGACGCTCACGGCTGGGGTCTTCTGGCTCGGTCATATCCTGACTACTAGTTAGGCTGCATGCTGAGGTCGAACTGATGGCTCTATGCTAGCACCTCTTTTCCGTTGCACGAGTGTCATACGTCAATTAACTGCAAGGTCGCAGAGATTCATTTATCGACCATGCAGTCGCGCGGGCGTAAACAGCGTGCATCCTTTATAGTCGAACCGCGTACTCGCGCCACCCTGGCTAAAAGCGCCGCACTGCTCGGCACGATGGGGCAGGGTTGTGGTCGTAGCTATTGAACTCAAGTGATTGAAAGGATATCGCCATGCTGGACTGGAAAAACCGCGCAGGCAGTGCAAAGGGCCCGGCCCCTGAAACCAAGTCGGCCCCCCGCAGCTATTTCCGTAACCTGCTGATGAGCCGTGCGTTGCTCTCGCTGGTTGCGTTGTACCTGTTGGTCACCGGTGCCCTGGGTTGGTACTGGAGCGAAGAGCCTGCGTTGTTCCCGGTCCAGCAGAATGCGCAAATTGCCGCCGAGAAGGATGGCAAGCAGATGGTGGTGGGCTTTACCACCGTCGAAACCCTCAAGACGGTGGTGGGCACCCTGCTGAACAAGCCGGGTGGCTACATTTCCAACGACCGTTTCCCGCCGGGCCTGTGGATGGACAACATGCCGAGCTGGGAATACGGCGTACTGGTGCAGGTGCGTGACCTGACCCGTGCCCTGCGCAAGGACTTCGCCCGCTCCCAGTCGCAGTCGGCGGAAGACGCAGACCTGGCCAAGGCCGAACCGCGCTTCAACTTCGACAACAAGAGCTGGGTGCTGCCGTCCAGCGAGTCGGAATACCAGGAAGGCATCAATTCCCTGAGCCGCTACGAAGCGCGCTTGTCCGACCCGAATCAAAAAGGCGCGCTGTTCTATGCACGTGCCGACAACCTCAACAACTGGCTGGGTGATGTGGCGACTCGCCTGGGTTCGCTGTCGCAACGGCTGTCGGCCAGTGTGGGTCGGGTCAAGCTCAACACCGCGCTGAAAACCGAAGCGCTGGCGCCGGGTGAAGTGCCCCAGGTCGACGAAGAAGTGGTGGAAACCCCATGGATGCAGATCGACAACGTGTTCTACGAAGCCCGCGGCCAGGCCTGGGCCCTGTCGCACCTGCTGCGCGCCATTGAAGTCGACTTCGCCGATGTGCTGGCCAAGAAGAACGCCACCGTCAGCGTGCGCCAGATCATTCGTGAGCTGGAAGCTTCGCAAGAGCCGGTATGGAGCCCGATGATTCTCAACGGCAGTGGCTTTGGCATCCTGGCCAACCATTCGCTGGTCATGGCCAACTATATTTCCCGGGCCAACGCTGCAGTGATCGACCTGCGTCAGCTCCTGAACCAGGGTTGATGATGGACGCTTCCACCAGGGAGGCAGCGCACCGCGCCGCCTCCGACGCCGAACTGATTGCCTGGGTCGACGAGCAGGACAACCTGCTCGGCAGCCTCGTACGTTCCGATCTGCGCCGGCGCGGGCTGATCGGGCGCTGCACCTTTATCTTCCTGTTCAACTCGGCCGGTGAGCTGTGTGTGCACCGGCGCACCCTGAGCAAAGCCATGTACCCGGGTTTCTGGGACACGGCGGCGGGCGGAATGGTGGCGGCCCACGAGTCCTATGCCGAATCGGCGGCCCGTGAGCTGGAAGAAGAGTTGGGCGTCAGCGGCGTCGAACTGACCGCCCACGATCACTTCTACTTCGAAGACGGTGACAGCCGGCTCTGGTGCACCTCGTTCTCGGCCGTGTGGGACGGGCCGCTGCGAATCCAGCCGGAAGAAGTCATGGAGGCGCGCTTTCTGCCCCTGGCCACGGTGCTTCAGGAGGCCGAGCAAAAGCCCTATTGCCCGGATGCCCAGGAAGGGTTGCGTCGTTATTTGGCCCTGCGTCGCTAAAGTTGCATAAATTGGCGCGATTTGGCTCTTAGCAAGGGGCCTTTTTGCCGTTACACTGCGCGACTTTTCAGGCTGAACCGCTGTTGTTCCACCCTGTAGGAGCGAGCTTGCTCGCGAAAAACGTAAGCACGACGCGTGCTGTCTGAAGGCCCGCGTTATCGTTGACGACCTTCGCGAGCAAGCTCGCTCCTACAGTGGTTTGAACATCGGCGGCTCAGTAGCGCTGCCCCTGCCTGAGTGGGGCTTCGCGGTCGATGACCCCATCGATCAGTCTTTGTCCTCCCAAGAGGATTGCCGGTGGCCAAAAAAGCCGCATCCTTCGCCGCCCTTGGTGGCCTGGTATTTTCCACCGACGCAGGTCGACACTGCCCGGACTGTCGCCAGCCCGTGGACGCTTGTACCTGCAAAACAACCCTGATTCCCGAAGGCGATGGTATTGCCCGCGTTCGTCGCGAGAGCAAGGGCCGTGGCGGCAAGACAGTGACCACCATCACTGGCGTGCCCCTGGCCGAAGAAGCCTTGAAGGAACTGGCCACCACGCTGAAAAAGCGTTGTGGCACCGGTGGCGCCCTGAAAGACGGCGTGATCGAGATCCAGGGCGACCACGTCGAGTTGCTGTTGGCCGAGCTGATCAAGCTGGGTTACAAGGCGAAGAAATCCGGCGGCTAGCAGCCTCTGTGAAAACCACCCCGATAGCCCGCTGGCTGAACGCGAACTGTCGTCCCCATGGTTTTCACAGAGCCTGTTCCTGACCGGTGTCTAAACTCTGTCCTGCAAGTGGGGTCTACCCCTCTCACAGGCAAATCGTCATTTTCATTCTTTAGACTGCGCCAGCCTCTGATCAGGCCGGTGCACTTCGACTTCATTTATAGGGGACTTCGATGTCCGTACGACGCACACGCAAAGACGATGGCAGCCAATGGACAGTTGCGGACAGCCGCAGTGTTTACGGGATTCGCCATTGGGGGGCCGGGTATTTCGCGATCAATGATGCCGGTCGCGTTGAAGTCCGTCCGAACGGCCCGAACAGCACGCCTGTGGACCTGTACGAGCAAGTCGACGAGCTGCGCAAAAGCGGCCTGTCCCTGCCGTTGCTGGTGCGCTTCCCCGACATCCTGCAAGACCGCGTGCGCCAGCTGACCGGCGCGTTCGACTCCAATATCGAGCGCCTGGAATACCAGAGCAAATACACCGCGCTGTACCCGATCAAGGTGAACCAGCAGGAAGCTGTGATCGAGAACATCATCGCCACTCAGGACGTGTCCATTGGCCTGGAAGCCGGCTCCAAGCCCGAGCTGCTGGCCGTGCTGGCCCTGGCGCCGAAAGGCGGCACCATCGTCTGCAACGGTTACAAGGACCGTGAGTTCATCCGCCTCGCGCTGATGGGCCAGAAGCTGGGCCACAACGTGTTCATCGTGATCGAGAAAGAATCCGAAGTCGGCCTGGTGATCGAAGAAGCCGCCAACCTCAAGGTCAAGCCTCAGGTGGGCCTGCGGGTGCGCCTGTCTTCCCTGGCGTCGAGCAAGTGGGCAGACACCGGTGGCGAGAAATCCAAATTCGGTCTGTCGGCGGCGCAACTGCTGTCGGTGGTCGAGCGCTTCCGCGCGGCGGGCCTGGACCAGGGCATCCGCCTGCTGCACTTCCACATGGGTTCGCAGATCGCCAACCTGGCCGACTACCAGCACGGGTTCAAGGAAGCCATTCGTTACTACGGCGAACTGCGCAACCTCGGCCTGCCGGTGGACCACATCGACGTGGGCGGCGGCCTGGGCGTGGACTACGACGGTACCCACTCGCGTAACGCCAGCTCGATCAACTACGACATGGACGACTACGCCGGCGTGGTCGTGGGCATGCTCAAGGAATTCTGCGACGCGCAGAGCCTGCCGCACCCGAACATCTTCTCCGAGAGCGGCCGTTCCCTGACCGCCCACCACGCCATGCTGGTGGTGCAAGTCACCGACGTCGAGAAACACAACGACGACGTGCCGTTGATCGAAAACAAGGAAAGCCTGCCGGAAACCGTGCAATGGCTGGTGGACCTGCTGGGCCCGACCGACATTGAAATGGTCACCGAAACCTACTGGCGCGCCACTCACTACATGAGCGACGTGGCAACCCAGTACGCCGACGGCAAGATCACCCTGGCCGAGAAGGCCCTGGCTGAACAATGCTACTTCGCCGTCTGCCGCCGCCTGCACGACTCGCTGAAAGCCCGCCAGCGTTCCCACCGCCAGGTGCTGGACGAACTCAACGACAAGCTGGCCGACAAGTACATCTGCAACTTCTCGGTCTTCCAGAGCCTGCCGGACACCTGGGCCATCGGCCAGGTGCTGCCGATATTGCCGCTGCATCGCCTCGACGAAGAACCGTTGCGCCGTGCGGTGCTGCAGGATTTGACCTGCGACTCCGACGGCAAGATCAAGCAGTACGTGGATGAGCAAAGCATCGAGACCAGCTTGCCGGTGCACGCTGTGAAAGAAGGCGAGGACTACCTGCTGGGGATCTTCCTGGTGGGTGCCTACCAGGAAATTCTCGGCGACATGCACAACCTGTTCGGTGACACCGACTCGGTGAACATCTACCAGCGTGACGACGGTTCGGTGTACAGCGCCGGGATCGAGACCCACGACACCATCGAAGACATGCTGCGCTACGTGCACTTGTCGCCGGAGGAGTTGATGACTCACTACCGTGACAAGTGCGCCAGCGCGAAGATCACGGCGGCGGAGCGGACTCAGTTCCTGGATGCGTTGCGTCTTGGTTTGACGCGTTCGTCGTACCTGTCCTCGTAAGGACACCGCTCCCAGGCTGACAAAGATCTCAATGTGACAGAGATCCAGTGTGGGAGCGGGCTTGCTCGCGAAGGCGGTGTGTCAGTCGATACATGTGCAGACTGATACACCGCCTTCGCGAGCAAGCCCGCTCCCACATTTGGATCGCCGCAAGTCCTGCAGTTTTTATAGGGCCTGAATAATGTCGAAAAAACTCCTGCAAGTGTTCAGTCTGGCCATCGCGACGCTGCTCGCAGCCTGCTCCCCGATCAAAGTGCTCAACGCACTCACCCCCACCAGCACCTTCACCAAAACATCCGCCATCGCCTACGGCGATGACCCCCGCCAGAAACTCGATATCTACCGCCCCGTCACCGCCTTGCCCGACGCGCCCGTCGTGGTGTTTTTCTATGGCGGCAGCTGGAACAGCGGCTCAAGGGATGACTACGGTTTCGTCGGCGAAGCCCTGGCTTCGCGCGGCATCGTGGTGGTGATCGCCGACTACCGGCTTTACCCGCAAGTGCGCTACCCACTGTTTTTGCAGGACGGCGCCCAAGCAGTCGCGTGGGCGTATCAGCACAGTGCCGAATACGGCGGCGATCCCCGCAAGCTGTATGTGATGGGCCACAGTTCCGGTGCTTACAACGCCGCAATGCTGGCGCTGGACCCGCAGTGGCTGGCCGGGGTTGGCCTGTCGCCGTCAGTCTTCAAGGGATGGATCGGCCTCGCCGGGCCGTATGACTTTCTGCCGATTGAAAACCGCGATGTGCGCCCGGTGTTCTTCTACCCGGACTCGCCGCCCGATTCCCAACCCATCAACCACGTGAGCCAAAGCGCACCCCCCAGCCTGTTGATTGCTTCGGTGGACGACAACCTGGTCAACCCCAAGCGCAACACCGGCGGGTTGGCGAAAAAGCTGCGAGCGGCGGGTGTGCCGGTGGAGGAGTTCTACTTCACCAAGACCAGCCACGCCACATTGGTGGCGTCGATGTCCCGGCCGCTGCGCTGGCTGGCGCCCGTGTTGGACCGGGTCACGGCGTTTATCAAGTTCACGCCGGGCCAGTAAGCCAGCGGTCCTGCTTGTTCAGGCGCCAGGCAATTGCCCACAGCGTCAGGCTGCGCAGGGCCATGAACAGCAGGAAGGTTATCCACAACCCGTGGTTGCCAAGGCCCTGCAAGGCCCAGGCGAAGGGCAGCACAATCACCACCGTCAGCAGCATGCCGTTGCGCATTTCCCGGGCGCGGGTGGCGCCGATGAACAGGCCGTCCAGCAGGTAGCTCCACACGGCGATCAACGGCAGTACGGCGAGGTAGGGCAGGTAGATGTCGGCGGTTTCGCGCACGCTCGGGATATCGGTTTGCATGGCGATAAACAGGTGGCCGAACACGGCGAACAGGATCGCGAAGCCGATACTCGCCAGCAACGACCAACCACAGGCCACCACCAGCGAGCGGCGCAAGGCCTGGCGGTCGTGGGCGCCAATGGCGTGGCCGCACAAGGCTTCCACGGCGTGGGCCAGTCCGTCCAGGGCGTGGGCCGTCAGCAACAGACCATTGAGCAGCAGCGCATTCGCCGCCACCGTGGCATCCCCCAAGCGAGCGCCTTGCACGGTGATCATGAAAAACACCGATTGCAGGGCCAGGCTGCGGATGAAGATATCGCGGTTCACCGCCAGCAGCGGGCGCCAGCTTTGCCACAGCTTGAGCGTGGCCCAGGCGATATGGCCGGGGTAGGCACGCAGGGCTTTTTGGGTAAGGGCCAGGCCGAGCAGGGCCCCGGTCCATTCGGCGATCACCGAGGCGCGGGCCGAGCCGACCACGCCCCAATCCAGGCCCAGCACGAACCACAGGTTGAGGGCGATGTTGACGAGGTTGGTGGTCAGCAGAATCGCCAGCGGCGCGCGGGCGTTCTGGGTGCCGAGGAACCAGCCCACCAGCGCATAGCTGGCCAGCGCTGCGGGCAGGCCGAAGAGCCGGGTGTGGAAGAATTCGCGGGTCAGCTGGTTCAGTTCGGGCGAGGGCTGCATCCAGTCCAGCACCAGGCCGCTTAACGGAATGCCGATGCTGCCGAGCACTATGGCCAGGCCCAGCGCCAGCAACAGCCCCTGCAACAGAATCTGCCGCAGCGCGGCCCCGTCACCGCGCCCGGCGGCCTGGGCGGCAAAGCCGGTGGAGCCCATGCGCAGGAAACCCATGGCCCAGGCGAGGAAGGTGTACAGGCTGGCGCCAACGGCCACGGCGCCGAGTTGGTGGGCGTGGGGCAGATGGCCGATGACCATGCTGTCCACCAGCGCTACCAGTGGTACGGAGATGTTCGACAGGATCATCGGCGCGGCGAGGGCCCACACGCGGCGGTGGGTAGGGCGGTCGCGCCAGTCGGTTAGCAGGGAAGTCATGCGGGCTCCTTTGGGGAGCGGTAGTGTAACTGTCCATTAGCTGCGCCGCAGGGCCAATGTGGGAGCGGGCTTGCTCGCGAAAGCGGTGTGTCAGTCGCCGGATGTATTGGCTGATCCACCGCTTTCGCGAGCAAGCCCGCTCCCACATTTTTGACCGCGTAGTGTCAGGTTTTGCGCGGGTGCAGGCATTCGATGGAGCGGTCGACGGTGGTCTTGGCAATTTCCAGCAAGTGCCACACCGCCAGGATCTTCGCGCGCTGCGGGCTTTCCAGCAGTTCGCCGCAATCAAGCGCAGTCGCCGAGGCGCTGCTGAGCAGGCTGGCGGTGTAGAGCAGGGAATCTTCGAAGCTCAGGTCTTCGTTGATGGTGTGGAAGCCTTGGGATGGCAGGTAATGTTCGAGGGCGCGATTGAAGGCGGCGCGGTCGTTGAGGAGGTCGCTGGGTGGATCGGGGACGAGCTTATGCATGGTGTAACTCCACTAGAAGGTAAGGAGCTGACACCCGCGCGACTAAACGAGGGTGGCGGCTGTACGCAGGTTAGTCGACCGGCTAGTGGAACCCGGCGCACCCGAAGGTGCCCTGCGCACAGCCGCCATGAAGCATGGCGACAACTTGCGCTCACTAATTCCGGGCGACTAAACCCGATCACTGATATGCAGTGAAGGGCCGAAGACTAGCCACCCATCCCAACAGGCACAAGGCCGAAAGATTGTCTCGGAAACGTCCCTCAAATTAAAGGGATTTACCCTGCTGGCCCTTTATTAATGCACCACCCAACTGAGCACCCACAGCCCGAGCATCAACCAGATAATCCCCATGATGATCGAAGCCCGCATAAACGCGCGCACCGCCGAGTACAACAGCATCAAGCCGATAATCAGCATGAGGATGCTGATGATCGAGGTGTCCATCCCCAAGGATCTGGACAGCCCGTCGACAAAGTCGCCGCCCGCGTGGGACAGGGTATTGAACAGCCCGCTGAACAACTCGACGATAAAGTGGATGATCTGGCCGATCTTGAGACCCAGCCATCCGAAAAAGTCTGTTTGCATGTGTGTGTCCTGATAAGACGGTGGGCGTAGCTGCCGAACCTGAGCCTTTGTTCGTAATTGGCCCAAGCTAGTTCCCTTCTAGCATAGAGGTTTACGGGCCGCAGGGATTCACTTGCCTTCGCGCGGCTTGCGCCCGAAGCTATACACCTTCAGGAGCCCCCCCATGAACCTCGATCACCTCACCGAACGCCTGCACCGCATCCGCGATACCAACGACTGGAAGCAGTTCCACAGCCCCAAGAACCTGGCCATGGCCGCCAGCGTTGAAATGGCCGAGCTGGTGGAGATATTCCAGTGGTTGAGCGAAGACCAGTCGCGCCAGTTACCCGCCGACAAACTCGCCCATGCCGGCCAGGAAGTCGGTGACATCGTGCTGTACCTGCTGCTGTTGTGCAGTGAATTGGGGTTGGACATGGATCAAGTGGTAAAGGCCAAGCTGGCCGACAGCGAACGGCGGTTTGCCAAATGAGCGACCGTCATTTCGACCAGTTGGCCACCCGTTTCGCCGAGAAGATCTATGGCGGTGCCAAGGGCGCGATTCGCCTGGCGGTGCTGCAGGCCGACCTGATTGAAGCGCTGCCGGACCGCCCGTTGCGGGTACTGGATATCGGCGCGGGGCTGGGCCATATGTCGCTGTGGCTGGCCGAGCGCGGCCACGATGTAACCCTGGCCGAACCCGCCGAGCCGATGCTCGAAGGCGCGCGCCAGCGTTTCGCCGAAGCCGGGCAGACAGCCACGTTCATTCAAGCCCCCTGGCAAGACCTGCTGGGCCAGCTCACCGAACCCTATGACCTGGTGCTGTGCCACGCCGTGCTGGAATGGCTGGCCGAACCCCATGCGATCCTGCCGGTGCTGCACCAGTTGACCGCGCCCGGTGGCTGGCTGTCGCTGGCTTTCTATAACCGCGATGCCTTGATTTACCGCAACCTGCTCAAAGGCCACTTCCGCAAAATGCGCAAGAACGACATGGCCGGCGAAAAGCAGAGCCTCACGCCGCAACAACCCCTGGACCCACGGGAGTTGGCGACGCAACTAGAGGGCCTGTGGCAGGTCGAAACCGAAAGTGGCGTGCGGGTGTTCCACGACTATATGCCGGTGGAATTCCAGGCCCGCGCCGAGTTGCAGGATTTGTTGGAGATGGAGCTCGCACACCGTCGTCACCCAAGCTTTGCCGGACTTGGGCGTTATTTGCACTGGATCTGCCGTCCGGTTTAAGCGGCCCAGTCTGCGGAGGTCGAAATGAAGCACTGTCTTGGACTGATCCTGCTGGGCCTGGGCCTGGCGGGTTGCCAAAGCCCCAACCCGTATGTGGCGGCGTCTGCCCCGATGCCGCCGGCGCCTGCCCAGGCGGCCAACACCTTTGATGCCAGCGCCTACCCGGCGCCGGTGCGCGACTATGGCGCCTACCGCAGTTGGGCCTGGCTCAACAACCAGCTGCCAGCAGGCTCGGCCTGGGCGGATTCGGCGCAGATTGCCGAGGCGGTCAGCGGCGCCCTCGACCAGCGCGGCCTGCGCCCCTTGCATGACAACCGCGCCCCCGACCTGCTGGTAAGCGCCGACGTGCGCCTGGAAAAACGCCTGCGCCAGGTCCAGGACGACTATGGCTACGGTTACGGCGGCTATAACCGCTACGGCAACGGCTACGGCATGTACAACACGGTGCCGGTGGTACGCACTTATGAAGTGACGGTGGCCGTGGCGCGCATCAGCCTGTTCGACGCGCGCACCCGCCAGCCGGTATGGAGCACCAGCGCCGAAACCACGAGCCAGGGCAGCCTCAGCGAGCGCGCCGACTCGCTGCGTGAGGCGATGCAAAAGGCAATGACTGCCTACCCACCCAGTTAGCAGCTATTCTCATCTCAGGCCCGGATTGTCTTTTGGAGAAAAACCATGCTTCGTCGTATTGCTGCACTTGCTGTTGTTGTGTTGCTGGGCGGTTGCCAGACCAGCCAGGTCAACCATGATTTCGACGCCAGCCGGGACTTTGGCGCCTACCGCAGCTGGAGCTGGAAAGAACCCGCGCTGCAATACCGCCCGGATGACCCGCGGATCAAGAGTGACCTCACCGAACAACGCATCCGCCAGGCCGTGGGCGAGCAGCTCGACCAGCGTGGCCTGCGCCCTGCGGCGCCGGGCACCAAAGCTGACCTGAATGTACAGACCTACCTGATCGTCGAAGACCGCCAGCAACAAGTCACCACCAATTACGGCGGCGCCTGGGGCGGCCCGTGGAATGGTTACTGGGGCGCGCCGATGTATAACGAAACCCGCAACATCACCTACAAGGTCGCGACCATCCAGATTGACTTGCTCGACGGCAAGGATGGCAAGCTGGTGTGGCGTGGCAGCGATGAGCAGATCCTCGCCAGCTCGCCTGAACCCCGAGACCGCAGTGCCGCTATTCGTGCCACGGTGACCAAGGTGCTTTCCAACTACCCGCCGCATTGATCGCCTGATCAGCCCTCCGCCAGTCGTCGATCTATGGCGACTGGCCTGCAGCCCCCGCCGCTCTTGACTACACTCCCAAGCAACACAGGAGAGTAAGCGCTCGGCAGTGTGCCGGCAAAGGAGTGCTCGATGTCTCTTCGACTTCGTTCCGGTCACCACGCCGGGCCTGCAAGGCAGCGCGGTGCGGTTGGCTTGGTGGCGGTCTTGACCCTGGGCATGGTGCTGGTATTCATGTTGCTGGTGGTCGATAGCAGCCGTTTGTACCTGGAAAAACGTCAGTTGCAGGGGATTGCCGATATGGCGGCACTGGAGGCAGTGCAGCGTAAGGGGGATTGCCTGCCCGCCACCAATACCGCGCCCACCTATGCCGGTGCCAGCGCGGTGCGCAACGGTTATGTCATCCCGCCGGCAAACGCCCTGATAGTGAAATGCGGCGTGCTGACCACCGGCGCCACCAACCAGCGGGTGTTCTCCGCAGACGCGACCAAGACCGATGCCATCCAGGTGACTGCCTCGCGCCCGATCATGACCAGCGTTGCCGGGGGGGTCTGGGCGTTGTTCAGTGGTAGCGGCTACAACTTCAACACCCAGTTGTCTGCCGTCGCGGTGGCGGCGCCGAAGATCCTGCCGCCTCAGGCGCAACTGACGATCAAATCGACCCTGGTCACTGTGGACTCGAGCAAATCAGCAGCACTGAACCTGTTGTTCGGCCAACTCTTGGGCGGCTCACTGAACCTGAGCGTGGCAGGCTGGCAGGGCCTGGTAGACACCAACATCAACTTGCTCAGCTACCTCAACCAGCTGGCGTTGAACGTGGGCGTCACGGCCGGAGCCTACGATCAACTGCTGACCAAGACGGTCAAGATCAGTCAACTGGTCGACGCAGCCATTACGGTGCTCAGTGCCGGAGGCAATACAGCCAGCGTGGCGGTCAGCGGTCTTACCAGTATCAACGCGATAATCGGCAACCTTGATGTCACCCTGGGCAGCCTGCTGCAGCTGCAAACGGGGGCGGTGTCGGCGGGGCTGAACACCAGCCTGAATGTGTTCCAGCTGGCCGAAGCCTTTGTGCAATTGGCCAATACCAAGAACGGGGTGGTGGCGACCATCCCGGTGAATATTCCGGGCCTGGTGAATGCAGGTGTTCAGGTCAAGGTGATTCAGCCACCGCAGTTGTCCGCTATTGGCGATCCGCGGTTTGCCGTGGATAAAACTTCAGCAACCCGCATTTACGTAAAAACGGCTCAGATCAGCGTCGGCCTGACGTTAGGGTTGCCACCGCTGGACTCTCCCGCGGTGCAGGTCGCCCTGAACGGCTTGGTCGGGCCGCTTTCGGACGTTTTGAACAACTTGTTGAGCTTGAACCTGGGAGGAACCATCAGTTCGGTGCTGTGTGTACTGGGTGGTTATTGCCAGATGACGAATTTGCAGGTGCTGTCGTCATCCTCAAACCCGCCGGCCGCCAGGATAGATGTGGTCCTTCAACTGGGCACGGCTGAAAGCTATGTCACCGGATTTACCTGCGTCAGCGACGCTACCAAGACCCTGACCACCCAGACCAATGCCTCGATCGTTACCGTGCAAATTGGCCAGAGCCCGCAACTGATCAACGCGTTCAACAGCAACACCACCCTTAATCCGATTCCTCCAGTGCCGGTGGTGGATATCGGATCCATTACCTGTTTCAAACCCTTGCTGGGCCTGGGGCCTACCACTTGTGATCCGTCCACCCGCAAAGCGTTTTACGGGGGCGGCCTGGGCTTGAGCGTCAACAGTCCGGTGGGCGCTGCGACAAGTGCCTTGCCTCCCCACACGTACCTTCAGCCGCCGGAAATCAACCTGCCGCCGCAGTACTACGCCTCATCGACAGCCAGCCTTCTCAGCGCGATCAGTAACGCGTTGAGCGGTATCCAGTTCCAGGTCTACAAGCCAACGGGGTTCAATCTGCTGGGAGGGTTATTGACGACGGCGGGCACAGTGCTAAACGGGCTCAACAGCACCTTGGGCACCGTGATTGGCGGAGTGCTCAGCCCTATTCTGGACCCGGTGGTGAACAGCCTGTTGTCGAACCTTGGGGTTAACCTGAACGCGGTGGAAGTGGGCGCCAACCTCAGTTGCCGGCCGCATGGGCAAGCGGCCCTGGTGAATTAGGCTTCAACCACCGGCAGCTCCACACAGAACTTCGCCCCATGCTCGCTGTTGGCGACGCTCAACCGGCCGCCCATGTTCTCGACAATGCCGTAGCTCACTGACAACCCGAGGCCGGTGCCCACGCCAATCGGCTTGGTGGTGAAGAACGGCTCGAAAATCCGCTCCAGCAGCCGCGGGTCAATCCCGCCGCCGTTGTCCTCGACCCAGATGCGTACGTGGCGGCTGTCGTGCTCGATCTGCACCGAGATCCACGGTTGCAGGTCGCGGTCGTGTTCGCGTTTGCTCAGCAGGGCATCGCGGGCGTTGACCATCAGGTTGATCAGCACCTGCTCCAGCTGGTCGACATAGCCTTTGACCTGCACCGTCACGTCTAGCTGTGCCACGCGCAGGTCCACGCCTTTGCCGCGCATGCCTTCACTGAGCAGCGACAGAGTGCCTTCCACCGCCTGCGCCGGGTTGAAGGGCTGCTGTTCGACTTCCGAACGGCGGCCGAACACCCGCATGTGGTCTACCACGCGGGCTGCGCGCTGGACCTGGGAGTCGATACGCTGGAGTTTTTCCGTCAGGTAGTCGATTTGTGCATCACCGTTGCTCAAGCGCTTGAGCACGTTGACGATGGCCATGCGCATCACATTCAACGGCTGGTTGATCTCATGGGCCAGGCCGGTGGCCATTTCGCCGAGGGTGGCCATTTTGGCGCTTTGGGTCAGTTGCTGCTGGGAGCGGCGCACTTCGGTGTTGTCGCGGCCCACGGCCTGCACTTCCTGCAATTGGCCCTGTTCGTCGAACACGCCCCGGTCCGACCACACCCACCAGGCATGTGTGCGCCCCGGCAGTTGCAGGCTGATTTCGGCGGTGCTCACCGGGAATTCCGGGGTGAGCTGGCGGATGCGCAGTACAAACGCCTCGTGTTGTTCGTCCGACAACCATTGGCGGAGGTTCATGCCCGGCAGCTGTCCAGGCAGGCATTCCATGTAGTTGGCCAGGGGCGTGTTGCCGAAGGTCAGGGTCAGGTCCGGAAGGTAGCGGCAGATCATGGCCGGGGAGTCTTCCACGAGGATTCGATAGCGCTCCTCGCTTTCCTTGATCCGTTGCGCCGCCAGGGTCGTCTCGGTCACATCCAGCCACAGGCCCACGGCTTCCACGGGCAACCCGAGGTCGTCGCGCAGCAGCCGGGCTTCATCCAGCAGCCAGTGGTAATTGCCCTGTGTGTCGAGCACCCGGTAGCGACTGCGCACGCTGCCTTCGCGCAGCAGTTGGCGGGTACGGTCGAAGTAGAGGTCGCGGTCTTCGGGGTGGATCCACTGGTTCAGCGTCGCCGGGGTGAAATCGGCCAGGGTGCGGCCAAGCAGCGGCAGCAAACTGTCGCTGAAGAACACCGGTTGCAGCGTGCCCTCGACGTAGCGCTGCACATAGATCACAGCCGGGGAACTGGCGATCAGGTTATCCAGGCGTGCGTGGGCGGCGGCGGCCTGTTGCTCCTGGTTTTTTATGTCGCTGATGTCGAGCATGAAGCCCACCAGGCGGCGATGCTCACCCGAGCCCAACGCTTGCCCTTGCACGCGATACCAGATGGGGTTAAGCGCCGCGTCGGCACGTTGCAGGCGCACGCTGGTGGACAGCGGTTTGCCCAGGGTCTTCAGGTCTTGCAGGCGGCTGGCGAGTTCTTCCCGGTCGGCAGGGTGAATCAGCTTGAGCCACATGGGTAGCGACAGCGGTGTGATGGCCTCGCCTTGGCTCAGGGTGTGCAGCAGCGGTGGGGCGAGTTCGAGGTCTTCAGTGTGTGGGGACAGCTCCCACCAGCCGGTGCCGAGCAGTCCTTGCAGCGCGTCGAGGCGTTCCAGCTGCTGTTGATGGCGCAGTTCGCGCAGGCGGCCGAGCAGCGGTGCCGCGAGGGCGGCGGTCAGTTGCAACCAGTCACGGTCGCTGGTGTGTTCCTGACGGTGATACACCCCGCACAGCAGCCATGCGCCCACGCCCAGTCCGTCGCGGTAGGGCACCAGAAAGCCATCGGTATTGCCAAACAGGCCTTGCAGGCGTGGGTGTTCGCTGTGGCCACGGTTTACCTCCAGGCTCACTGGCGCCGTGCCGCCCAGGCTGTCGAGGCTGGAGCCCAGGGCTTGGCCGTTGCTCCAGAGTACCGGCGCATCGTGGGCGGTGTAACAGCCCTCGATGCACCACGCCTGGCCCTGCTCATCCAGCAAGGCGATGGCGACGCAGGGGATGTGCCAGTGCTGGGAAATAGCCTGCAGAGTGTCTTGCAGTACTTCGGGCAGGCGCACCAGGCTGCAGACCCGCAGTTGCTCGCTGATCTGGTCGCTCACCCGTTGATTGTGTTCGCGCACCTGGGTGAGTTGGCGATGGGCAATCAGGTCGCCAATGTCCAGCAATTGCAGGAGCCAGCCCTTGCCTTCGGGTTGGACCCAGCCACGGGTATGCAGGGTTTGCCCGGCGAGCCCCTTGAGCTCCAGGTCCAGGCTTTGCCCCTGCCAGTCGCTGGGCGTGCCCTCGATCACCAGGCGGCTCGCCGCAGTGAGGTAGTCGAGCAGCGAGGGTGCCTGTTGCTGTTGCGCAGCGGGGTGTTCGAGTCGATGGCGAAGCGGGCCATGGACATCCATTACGCGGCCCTGGGCGTCCAGGTAGAACAACAACGCGGCGGTTGCCGGGATCGCTGCCGGTGCGTCAGCAGGCAGCTGGTTGCCACGTCCGAGCAGGCGGCCGAAGAGTTTATCGCCTGAGGTCAAAACTGCATGCTCGACTGGGCAGACAGCATGGGAGGCAGGGCGGGGACGGTACCGATGCCCGGCAGTACCAGGAACGGCAGCACACTTTGGAGGCTGGACGTCGGGTAATTGATGTACACCGTCAACACGCCTGACGAGTTGTAGACGGCCGTCACGTACCCGGGAAGGAATTTGAACTGGGAGGGGATCCACGCCAGTTGTGCCTGCGCTGCACTGACGGCCTGCAGCGGCAGTGCCGTGACGTAGCCAGGCGTGGCGGGGTCCAGCGCGACGCTACGTCTTACGCCTTCGGCGGCGGCCTGGGTAAAGGACTGCATCAGCAATAACGGCAAGCTGTAGCTGACCAGGCCATAAAAAATGGCAAAAAAAATCATGAAGACCATCGCGAACTCCAGCGCGGCGGCACCTTTTTGCTTTTTAGCGAGGCCTTTTTTCATGACTCGTCTACCCTGACTACTACTACCTGATATCAGCATAGAATCATTCAGCAAAAAGGGATTTTTTTTACGTGATTCAAAGCCTCGTCCTGGTCGTTTGGCTCGCGCTGTGCGCTGTGCAAGATATCCGTCTACGTCAGGTCTCCAACCGTTTGACCCTCGGCGCAGCCTTGCTGGCGTTGGTTTACCTGTTCTGGAGCGGTACGACCTGGCTCGGTGCGCCGGCTGTCGAGGGCGGTGTGGCCTTTGTCCTGGCGTTGTTGTTCACCCTGCCGGGTTACGCGCTGGGCCGCCTGGGCGCCGGTGACGTGAAGCTGATCGTGGCATTGGGGCTGGCAACCGACTACCTCTACGTACTGGGCACTTTTATCGGCGCCGGCCTCGCGAGCGCAGCCTGGCTGTTGCTGGCGCCCAGGGTGTGGCCGCTGATGAATCAAGGGCTTAGGAATACCTTGCAGTACCTTGATCCGGCACATTCGGCCAGGCAGCCGTTCGTGCCGTTTTTACTGATCGGTTTTTGCCTGTCCTGGTTTTGGATCCCATTAGTCGCCACGTAGGGTATCGCTATGTACATAGTAGGAAAGTACGTCTACGTTTATGGGTAAGTTGCATAGGAAAAATGGTCGGAATGGATACATCGGTCCTTTTGCTTGCCAGGCATGGAGTAGCGCGTGAACAAGCTTACCTCTCAAGTGAAAGTGCTCGTGGTGGACGATCAGCCTTTGATCGTGGAAGAGCTTTGCGAATTTCTTGAAAGCAACGGTTACCGTTGCGTCCCTTGCGCATCCAGCCAGGAAGCCATCGAGCGTTTTCGCGACGATGCCGAGATCGGCCTGGTGCTGTGCGATCTGCATATGCCCGAGATGGATGGCATCGAACTGGTCCAGGCCCTGCAACACCTGGCCGGCAAGCAACGGGTCTTTGAGGCCATCATGCTGACCGGGCGTGCAGACAAGCAGGACGTGATCAAGGCCTTGCGCGCCGGGATTGCCGATTACTACCAGAAGCCGATCAATTTGGGCGAGCTGCTCGAAGGGTTGCAACGCCAGGTGGTCGCGCTGCAGGACCGGCAGAAAGATCTCGACCTGGGGCACCTGAACCAGAAGCTGCAGTTTCTCTCGGCGTCCATCGATGACCTTTATCATGACCTCGACAAGGTGCGCAGCAGTCCGCAATCCGGCCTGTCGACTGAAGCCGAGGGTGAAGTCAGCGACACTGACCGGGTTGAAATACCGGCGATCTTCAATCAGTTGTCGCCCCGCCAACTGGATGTCGCAAGGCTGGTAGGCAAGGGCCAGACCAACTACCAGATTGCCTGTGAACTGGGCATCACTGAAAACACCGTGAAACTCTACGTGTCCCAAGTGCTGCGCCTGACCCATATGCACAACCGAACCCAGTTGGCGCTGGCGTTATCGCCGAACAATTCTGCGGCGCGCCAGCGCGTCACTGCGCATTAGTTGTTGCTGCCTGGGGTGTTGCCGCCCAGTTTCTGGTCGTAGTACTCAGGAATAGGGTGTTTGTAACTGTCCAGCAGGCGTTGCATGGCCTGGTCGCGTTCAGCGGGCGTGGCCTTCTGCCGGATGGGAGATGCGCGTTCGCCACTGACCTGCAGTTGCAGCCAGCCTTCGGTCTGTTTTTGCTGTGGCGAAGAAGGCCCCGGCTCAATAGCCAGCACCGTCGGCGGCAGGCTGGCGAACAGCAGCGTGGCGAGCAGTGTGAATTTCATCGTGTGTACTCCCTTTAGAGACCTATTTGACCGGCGCTTGCAGCACGTCGCCTACGGTTGCGACCTGATCTTTTGGCGCTGTCGTCGGTGAGACGGGCGCCTTGAGTTGCTGCGCCCGGGCCTGGGCTTGCGTCACTTGTTCCGGGCTCAGGCCCATGCGGCTGGCCACTTGTGCGGCTTGTTCCCAGTTGTCCTGGTAGATCATCAGCGTCACCAGATTGATCGCCGCCAGTTGATCGCTCTGCTTGAGCTCCATGGCCGTGAGGAATTCGAAGCGTGCATCTTCCACGCGCCGTTGATTGAGGTACACCACGCCCAGGTCGTTGCGGATTTTCTCGTCGGTGGGCGACATCCTGGCCGCGCGTTGCAAGTGCGCCATGGCCTGGCCGTTGTCTCCCCTGGCCGCTGCCAGCTGGCCGAGCCCGTGCTCGCCTTCGGCAGCCATGCAGGTGCCGAGCAGGCTGCGGTACAACGGTTCGGCTTCGCTGCGGCCCAGCAGGCGGTACACCTTGGCCTGGCGCTGGCGCACCTGGGGCAGGTTGTCCGGCAGGTTTTGCAGGTTGGCCAGGCTGGCGTGCAGCTTGCCCTCGTTGGCCATGTCGTCGGCCAGGTTCAGCGATAACTCCTGATCGGAGTTGGGCTTGGCACAACTGCCCTGCGCGCTGAAACCCGCCCACGGCAGTTGCCCGTTACTGGCGCAACCACTTAACAACAACAGGCTGCAGGCGACCATCAATGTCTTCATTGCATGTCCTCTCAAGGCACGAAGGCTTTGGCGATGGCGATAAAGCCAGGGCCGGCCAATACGATCAGTAATGCGGGAAACAGGAACAGCATCATCACCACGGACATTTTGGCGGACATCTTGGAAATGTATTCCTGCAGGCGGGTCAGGCGCCGGTCATCCAGCAACTGCTTGAGCGATTGCAGCGACTTCATCGCCCCGCCGCCCTGATGCAGAAGCTGCTGGAGGATCAGGCACGTGTCGCTGAGTTCATCGACGTCCAGCATCTGGCTGGCCTTGTTCAATTCCTCCCCCAACTCCAGCCCGGAATCGACGCGTGCCAACACCAGGCGCAGTTCGGCGGTCAGTACCGGCAGCAACTTTTGCGCGTCGTAGGCCATGACCCGCAGCGCCTGCTCCACGGCCATGCCTGACTCAAACAGAATGCGCACCAGGGGGATGAAGGTCGCTACTTCCCGGGAGATTTTCCCCTGGCGCCTTTTGGCGAGTGCCACCAGTATTCGCTTGGGCAGCAGGTAGCCGATGATCAGGCCCAGCAGGGAGATCACAAACTCATGCTCGGTGCCGGGAAAGAACAGCTCCAGTGTCATCGCGGTCAGCCCCAGCAAAACTATCGGTGAACCGATCTGGCAAGCGGCGAACATCGAGCGTTGGCTGGTTTTTCTCCAGCCCATGCGGTTGAGCAGGATTTGGGTTTCGTTATCGAGGCTGATGGTGCGCTGGCCGATCCGGGTGCTGCCCAACTGGTGCAACCACTCACTCATTTTGTCATTACGGCCTGGCTCGCCCTGCAGCCGCTGGGCGACCACGCGTTGTTGACGACGACTGCTCAGGATATTCGCCAGCAGCAGTGATAACGCGGCAAGAAACAATACGGCACTGATCAGTATCGCCATCTCAGATACTCCGCAACATGCGCCACAGCGCCACGCATCCGATGACTTGCAAAGCGAACGCACCGAGCATCAGGCGTTGGCCGCTGTGGTCATCCCACATGGCCATCAGGTACGTCGGATTAACGAGCAGGAAGTAGCCCGCGACACTCACCGGGAGCACCGCCAGCACCAGCGCGGTCACCCGGGTTTCACCGGTCATGGCGCGTAATTGCCGTGCGCCCTGGTCGCGCTCGCGGATCATCTTGATCAGGTTTTCCAGCAGCTCACTGGCGTTGCCGCCGTAGCGGTGGTTGACCTTGAGGCCCAGGGCAAACAGGCGCAATTCATCCTGTTCATAAAACTCGGCATAGTCATGAGCGGCCTCCGGCAGGCTGACACCCAATTGCACATTGCGCTTGATACGGCCCATGGACTTTTTCAACGGGTCGTCACTGGCATCGATTCCGCTCAGGATGGCGTCCGCCAGGGTGCGTCCGGATTTCAGGCTGCGTACGGCGTGATCGAGCAATTGCGGGAGTTGTTCGATCATCCGGCGCAGCCGCCGCTGGTAGCGTACGGCGATGTACAGGCGCAGTGCCAAGGGCGGTGCCGCCACCATCACAAACAAGCCTATCCACTGGCCCACGAGCCCCCCCAGCAGGGCGCCAAAGGCCCACAGGGTCAGCCACAGGCCGAGGCGCTCGGTTGGCCGGCCGAGGCCTGCACGGATAAACGTGCGTTCCAGGCTGGTGGTCACCGCGTTGTCTTTCATGGCCTGGGGTTGCCCTTCGGCCAGGCGTTCCAATACCCGGTCGGTCTGGGCCTTGCGCAAACCGTTGCGCATCAGGCCTATCCCCAGCACCAGAAGGGCCACGGCGAGTAGGGCGAGCAGAATCGGACCGATCATCGGGTTGCCTCCTACACCGGCAGGTGACCTTCGTGACGCAACTTGTCACCGGCCGGGTTGACCGCTTCGCGCAGGAAGCCAAAGCCGGTGCGCTTGTCGTGGCGAAACAGGGTGTTGGTGACGTACACGTCTTCGCGGATGCCCACCACTTCCACCACTTCGCTGACACAGCGGCGGCCATCGGGCAGGCGCGTCAGCTGGATCACCACATCCAGCGCCGCGCAGATCATTTGCCGCAGGGTTTTTTCCGCGACGACCCGGCCGGTCAGGCCCACCAGGGTTTCCAGGCGCAGCAAGGCGTCCTGGGCGTTGTTGGCGTGCACGGTACTCATCGAGCCGTCGTGGCCGGTGTTCATGGCGGTCAACACATCGATGACCTCCACGCCCCGGATCTCGCCGAGTATGATCCGGTCGGGGCGCATCCGCAGGGCGTTGCGGATCAAGTCACTGGCCTTCACTTCCCCATGCCCCTCGGCATTGGGCGGGCGGGTTTCCAGGCGCACAACGTGGGGATGGCCCAGTTGCAACTCGGCCACGTCTTCGATGGTGACCAGGCGCTCGCGGGGGTTGATCAACTGGCTGAGAATGTTCAGCAGTGTGGTTTTACCGGTGCCGGTACCGCCGCTGATCAGGATGTTGCAGCGCTTGCCGACGGCTTCCTTGAAAAAATCGAAAATGGCCTGGTCGATGGTTTGCATGGCCACCAGGTCGCTGCTTTTAAGCATGTCCTTGCGAAACTTTCGAATCGACAGGCACGGCCCGTCCAGGGCAATCGGCGGAATGATCGCATTGACCCGGCTGCCATCGGGCAGGCGCGCATCGACCATCGGCGACGACTCATCCAGCCGGCGTCCCAGGGGTGCGAGGATGCGCTGCATGACCCGCTCGACATGGTGGTCGTCAATGAAGCGCAAGTCACTTTGTTGCAGCAGGCCATCGCGTTCGACGAATACCCGATGCGGGCCGTTGACCAGGATCTCGGTGACGGTCGGGTCGCGCAGCAGCACTTCCAGCGGGCCGAAACCGGTCAGCTCATCGACGATCTCTTCGGCCAGGCGCTCCATCTCATAGCGGGAAATCGCCAAGTGCATACGTGTGATGTATTCGGCCACCTTGTCGATCACAAACTGCGCCAGGGACTGGCGTGTGCCTTCCAGCAGATTTTTTCCCGAATCCTCGATGGCATCGATGATGTAGCGATGCAGCACCAGCTTCAGGCCGTCGTGATCAGTGTTGCCGACGTTGCCGCGCGGGGCGACGCCAAACAGCTTCTCGCCGTTCATTTGGTCCTCAGAAGGCGGTTGAGCCAATTGGTGGAGGGTTTTTCCAGGCCCTCGGAGCGTTTTGCCAGGCGCTCACCCAAGCCGCGCAACGTCTGTGTCAGGGCTTCCCGTGGGGCCAGGGAGAACAGGGTCTGGGCCTGGTTCTTGGCACTCAGGCGCACTTCCGGGCTCCAGGGCAGGACGGCGATTACCTCCAGCCCGAAGCTATTGCCCAGTGCCTCCGAGTCCGGGGCGGCCCCCTTTAGGTAGCGGTCTACCAGCAGGCGGGCATGGTCGAGTTTCATGCCTTTTTCCCGCCACAGGTTGAGTACGGCCAGGTTGCGGCGGCAGTCCGGCACGCTTTGGTCGGTGCACCACAGCAGTTTGTCGCAATGGCTGACAAAGGTGCGCAAGGCTTCGCTGTCGGGTTGGCCGGTCAGGTTCACCACGATGTGCTGGAAGTGCTGGCGCAGGGCGCTGAGCAACATGTACAACTCGGCCGCGCTGGTCCGCTCCAGGGGCTCGTCGTTGTTGTGGTAGGCGAGGATGCGCAGACCGGCTTCGGCGGTGGTGAAGGCGCTGTTGATCAGGGTTGAGTCCAGGCGCCGCAAGTGACGCAGCGCGTCGCCGAAATGAAAAGAACTCTCCAGCCCCAGCAGTGCGAGGCTGTCAGCGAGTGGCAGGCCCAGGTCGAGCAACAGCGTTTGCTGCCCGCTTTTTTGCACCATTAGCGCCAGGTGGCTGGCGATCAGCGCGCCGTCGGCATTGCCTTGGGTGCCGTAGAGCACGGTCAGTCCGCCCAAATGGGTATTCGGGGTGACCGCCGGCAAGCGTTTGCTCAGGCGCCGAACCAGGCCGGCAACCTCACTGGAGCGCGAGCCGTAGGCCACGAAATCCCGTGCGCCGGCGCGCATCGCGTTCAGTACAAGCTGGTTGTCCATGCCATCGCCCAAGGCCACAATGGCAAGCATCGGCTTGGCTTCCAGGGCACCTTCGATCAGGGCGCACTGGGTGGTGACGTGTTCCCGGTCCAGGCCGATGAACACCAGGTTGGCGAACGTCACGTCTACCAGTGCCAACAGTTCGTCGAGGCTGCCGGCACCGGCGCTGACCACTTGCCCCAGGGGCGCGAGTGCGCCCTGAAGCCATTCCAGATCCGTGGTGTTGCGGGTAATTGCCAAAAAGGTCTGGCTCAGGCTCTCACTCATTCGGACAGTCCACTGCGGCGGTCGAAATTGCCGTTTTCGAGGAAATACAGGCGGTACCAGTTAGGGTCGTAATTGCGCAGCTTTTCCCCTGGCAACGAAGGCAGTTGGGCGTTGGCCGCCAAGGGCTGCACGAGGTGCGGGGTGACGATCATCAGCAGCTCTTTTTCCTGGCGATTGATGCTGGAGTCGCGAAAGAATGCACCGAGGATCGGGATGTCACCCAGGCCCGGGAATTTGCTGACGCTGGAGGTGTTGTTGGTGCTGATCAGGCCGCTGATCACAAAGCTTTCGCCGTCGGCCAGGGAGATGCTGGTGTCGGTGCGCCGGATGGTCAGCGCCGGCACGGAGATACCCTGGATGTTGACCGCGTTGGTGTAGTCCAGCTCACTGACCTCTGGCGCGACCTTCAGGGAAATTCGCCCATGGTCGATGACGGTCGGGGTCAGGGTCAGGCGAATACCGAACTCTTTGTATTCGATGGAGATGGTGTTGCTGCCGCTGCTGGGCACCGGGATCGGTACTTCACCACCGGCGAGGAAGGTCGCACTTTGGCCACTGAGCGCCACCAGGCTCGGCCGGGCCAGGGTGTAGGCAAAGCCGCTGCTTTCCAGGGCGTTGATCATGGCCGAGACACGGCCGCCGCCAAAGCCGATGTTGAAGGTGTCGTTGTTCACCGGGAGCCCACGGAATCCTGTGGCCGCGGCGTTGGCAACATTGTTCGGGGCGCCGAACAGAAAGTTGCCGCCCCGGCCAAAGATCGAGGTACTGGCCTCCTTGAGTTTGGTGCGGCTCACTTCCACAAAGCGGATGTCGGTTTGCACCTGGCTGGGCAGGGTCGGGTCATCGGACGGCGACAGGGCCAGGCTGGTCAGGGCCGACGTGGCCTTGCCCTTGACGAACACCATGCTTTGGCGCGGGCTGCTGGAGCAGGCCGTCCAGACCATCAGGCTGGTGGTGCCCGAGGCGATGCCGGTGAGCAGGAACGCCTGGTTGCCGTTGACCTGCACATCGGCCACTTTCGGATCGCCAATGGCCAGCCGCGTAATCGGCACCGGCGACTGGATAGCCTGTTGAGCGCCTTCACCCACCTCCAGCACTGCCGGCAGCTGGCCCAGGCCCGTGCAGTTGCCGGGTGCTGCCAGTGCAACGCCGACAGGCAGGCTCAGGGTGAGAAGTGCCCAGAAAATTCGCGAAAAAGACCACACGAAACGACTGCTCATTCAAGGCATCCTTAGCTCTTTCAGGGCGTTTGTTGGGTAACCTGATTGCCACGTATTACTTCGACGCCTGAACGCCTTGGCGCACCATTGCCGGCGGGACTCAGGCCGTTGACCGGCGCTGTACTGAAGGCCAACTGGTTGAACTGGTAGAGCTCGCGCCGGGTGTTTTCCAGGTGGGTCGCGGACTCCGTTTCACCGGCCCAGTATTGGCTCAGCAGTTGTTCGTCGGCACTGCGTACAGCCAGGCGCAGTACGCCGGACTGGGCTGCGAGCATCAGCCGGCTCAGGAGCTCCTCCGGTACGGCGAGGAGTACCGTGCGCGCGCTGGCGCGACTCTGCTGCGCCTTGAGTTTTTCGTCGGGGGTGGTCGGTGGCACGGAGCCGGGCGTGCCGTCGTTGGTCAGCCCCAGTTGATCGCCGACGCCCAGCAGGCGCAAGGCGGGCACCACGATTTGTGCGGACTGCTGCGGGTTGCTGGCTTCCTGGCGCAGGAAGAGCAGGACGTCCACATAGTCCCCCGGGGAGAGTTGCCCGCTGGCGCCGATCACTTCATCCACGGCGACGGCAAGCGCGCGTTCGTTAGGGCGGATCATTCGCGCCACGGTGCCGCCGGAGTTGAAGCTCTCCTCGGTCAGCCAGGTCCCGGCCGACAGCGGCCGCCACGGGATCTTGCCCACGGCCTGGTCGAGGCTGGTGAGGCTGCCGGCGGGAACCGTGCGCAGTTTTTCCAGGGTCAGGTCGGCGGCGGTGAGCGCAACAAAAGGTGCAACGTCATGGGCCAGCACCACCACGGGTTGGCGTGTCTGGTCTTCGGCTACGGGTTGCACGACTTCAGGTGTTTGGGGCACGGGCGGTGCGACAGGGGCAGGGCGGCTGAGTACCAGGCCCCAGTAGCCTGCAATCAGTGCACCTACCAACAGCAGCCCGGCGAGGATCAAGCTAATCCGACTGTTCATGAAGGCTCTCCCTTTCCTGCTGCATCCACTGCTGTTCCCACTAATGCTTGCGTATCCGGATCGCTTCAAGCTTCTAACTATTTCGCTATTTGAAGGTAGTTCAGCTAAGACAAAACGCCATTACCGTGCGAAAAATATCTCGAGAAACCTCTGCGAAAGTGGGATTTTTGGCGTCAGCCGGCCGACTAATACTTTGTGATTAATCAGTTCTTACAGTTGTTGGTCTGGGGTTTGTTGACAATGCTCTAGTGGCACACCGAAATCATTTTTGTGATGCCGCGATACCAGCGCCGTGGGCGCAAAGGAGAAGTCATTATGTTCCTTGATCTTATTCGCATGGGTTTCATCAAAGTCCAGATTTTTTTCTATTCCAAAGAGGGCGCATCGGGTATCGAATACGCACTGGTTGCGGCGATGGTCGCTGTGGCGCTGGCTGCTTTTATTACACCTATCCGGACGGCCATAACCGGCGTCTTCAACTCGATACAGGCCGGCATTCATACCTGACCCCGGTACTCGCCTAAAACGTGCAGGTTCCGCTGAATGATCTATTGCGTATCAGGCATTTCCACATGAACTCCTCTTCGGCTCCCCGGCAACAAATCCTTTTGGTGGATGACGAAGAGGACGCCCTTATTGAACTGGCCGAGTCGCTGGAGAATGAAGGCTTTGTCTGTTTTACCGCGACCTCGGTCACCTTTGCCTTGCAGGAGCTGACCCTGCACCCCGATATCGCACTGGTGATTACCGACCTGCGCATGCCCGAGGAAAGTGGTATTTCCTTGATCAAGCGTCTGCGCGAACACACCGCTCGCCAGCACTTGCCGGTGATCGTCATGTCCGGCCACGCCGAGATGGATGATGTCAGTGACATGCTGCGCCTGCAGGTGCTGGACCTGTTCCGCAAGCCGATCTACCTGGTGCGCTTGATCGACACCCTCAACAACCTCTTCCCCATCCCCAAGATCAGATTGATGTAGGAGCGAGCTTGTGTGGGAGCGGGCTTGCTCGCGAAAAACGTCAACGATAACGCGGGCAGTCTGGTTCCCCGCGTTGTCTGGACGTTCTTCGCGAGCAAGCTCGCTCCCACAGGGTTCAGAGTTGGTAGCTGAAACTCAGCGTATACCGCGGCCGCCGATTGAAGCTGTCCAGGGCGATATCCGACATTGGCTTGGCCGCTTCCAGCGCGATGTTGTAGTACTTGTTATCGCCGAAGCGCAGGCCCACCGCTGCCGATGACATGTTGTTGCCCTTGGCCGGCAGTTCGTTGAACCAGGTCTTGGCCTTGTCGAGCACCACGTACGGCTGCAGGATTTTTACCCACTCGCCACTGCGGTTGAAGCTGTAGTTGACCTCATACGCCACGCCCCAGCCCTTGTCGCCCGAGCCCTGGTCATCCGGGTAGCCACGCCCGAAATTCTGCCCGCCGAACGTCGCGCGTTCGCTGTCGGGCAGGGTGTCGTTGCTCCAGTAGAAGGCACCCGATGCCACGCCTTGCCAGTTGTCGAAGAACTTGTCGCTCTGTACGCCCGAGACGCGCAGGCGGAAGAAGTCGATGTCGGGTTTTATACCCTCGAAGTCACTCCGGGTGCTGGCGCCCAGGCCGTCGATGCCCTGGTACAGGCCGGCGCTGAGAATGCGCAGTTGGCGCGTGTCGGATTTGCGCCAGTCACCTTCGAACGCCAGGGCGCGCAGGTTGGTTTCCAGGTCGAAACGTTGCGGGAAACCCACCAGTTGATAACGGGTGGTCTGGTCCACGGCATAGAGTCGCGTGCCCAGGGTCAATGACTCGGTAGGGGAGGCAATCAGCGGATGGCTGAGGCCGACGGAGTAGCGGTCAACCTCCTGGTGTGGCTTGAGTTCAAAACCGCCGTCCAGCTGCACGTTGCTGCGCGGGTCGGCGCGGTAGCGCTCGGCGTTGACCACCAGTTGAGTGCCCTCGGCATTCACGAACTGGCTGTAGCCCAGGCGGTAGTAGTGCTCCTTGTCCTCGCCGGGCGGGAACAGGCCGCTGACGCTCAGTTGTTCGCCCATGGATGTCTGGGAATTGCTGGTGCCGGTGATCAGGGCTTGCAGGCCGCCACGGCTGTCGTCCGTCATGCTCATGCTGCTGGTGAAGGGTTTGCGCGAGGCCTGGATCTGCATGCGCGTGCCGCCATCGGTGGTGCCCGGCGGCGGTACTTGCGCCTGCAGCGTTACACCTGGAATGCGGCCCATCAAGGTGGTGTAGCGTTCGAAGGTCGTGCGGGTCAGCGGGCGCTCGGCCAGCAGCTTGGCCGCCAGTTTGTCGACGTAGGCCGAGACCGAGCCAATGTCGCCCTGCACGTTGTAATCCTTGATGTAGCCCTCCACCAGCACCACGCGCACCAGGCCGTTTTCGAAGCGCTGGTCGGGCAGGTACGCGTAGGACAACAGGTAGCCGTCCTGCTGGTAGCGGCGGGTGATGCCGCGGGTGGCTTCGATCAGTTGTGCCAGGTTGGTTTCATGGCCAATCAGCGGTTCGAAAACCTTGGCCACATCCTGGAGCGGGTAGATCGTCCCGCCGTCGATTTGCAGCTTGCGGATGGTCACTTTGGTGTCCATCAACAATGGCTGGCCCTGGGTTGCCGCCGGCTCGGGCAGTTGGGTCTGTGGGGTGACCGGGCGATAGGCATCGGCGGGGAGGTTGGGTACCGGCAGGTTGCGAATGGTGTCGTTGCTGTTGAGGTAGCTGGGCAGGGTCTCGGCATGGACGCTGGCAGCAATGAGGGTGAGCAGAAACAAAGGCGTCAAGGCGCGCATAGGACACTCCATGGTCAAAACTGCTGCAGCGTTTTCGCTAGGCCCGCCGGGTTCTGGGACACGGTTCGCAAAGCCATTCATTGGCCAATAAAAAAGACGAGAGACTCGTTGGAATCTCTCGTCTCAACCAAGCGTAGGCGCTGTAGGGGAGGCCGTCTAATGGCCAGGTGCAATTCTATTTTTTGCCGGTCAGCCCACCGAGCAGACCTCCCAGGCCGCCGCCTGTGTTTGCATTTGCATTGGCAGTGCCCGTAGCGGTGGCACCGGCACCCACGTTCAAGCCACCGAGCAGACCGCCACCGTTACTGCTGGTGCCGCCGGTTACCAGGCCACCCACCGAGCCGACGGTATTGCCGACGGCATTCAGGGTACCGCCCACAGCGTTAGTCACCGGATTGGCATTCGCCGCCGTCAGGTTGGTGCCCAGGCTGCTGACTGCGCCGCCGACCTGGGTAACCAGACCATTCACCGGTGCGCCGATACCGGTGCTGGTGCCGATGTTTTGCGTCAGGTTGGCAACACCCGAGGTCACTGGGTTGAGTGCGGTGCCGACATTGGTCGCCAGGCCTGCAACGGGAGCCGTGGCTGCAGTGTTGGCCACGCCATTGCCACCGATCAGGGTGCCGAGCGACGCGACGGTGTTACCCACTTGGCCGCCGGTCACACCGGCTGCACTGACAGTGCCGTTGGTGTTGCCGGCATTCAGGCCGTTGCCGACGTTGGCGACAAGACCGCCGACGAGTTCAGGCAGGCCCGATTGAGGGGTCGTGGTGGCCGGGTTGACGTAACCGCTCGACTTATCAAGGGTGGTGCCAACGCCAGTCAACACGCCACCGACGAGTGTCCCGACAGGGTTGCCTGCGCCGCCGGCGCTGGCCACCTGGCCGCCAAGGCCGGTGACAGTGGAGCCGACTTTATCCAGTACGCCGCCGACCGGGTTGCCCAGGCCTGTTTTATTGCCCAGGTTGCCGGTGGTGTTTTCCACCAGGGAGACCACCGGTACCAATACGCTTTTACCCACCGTATTGGTCACGCTGCCCAATGGCCCGGTGGTGCTGGCAGTGCTCAAGGTATCGCCGAGCATGGTGACGGCCTGGCCGACCTGATCAACCACGCCACCTGCCGCACCACCCACGCCACCGGTCAAGCCGCCGACGACGGGAATGCCGCCGAGGGTGGTGCCCAGGGATTTGCCGGTGTTGGAAACGCCGGTGCCCAGGTCGGCAACGCCATCGGCCACACCGGCAACGGTTGTGCCCACGGAGTTGCTATTGGTACCCAGCGTGCCCAGGCCGTTGCTCAAGCCGCCGCCGATACTGTTGACGGCGGTGCCTGTCGCGGTGACCAGCCCGCCGGCAGTGGTGCCGACAATGGGAACAGCGGTCAGGGTCGTGCCCAGGTTACCTACCGTGGTGCCGACATTACCGACGACACCGCCCACAGCGCCTACTACCTGGCCGGTGACCAGGGGAGTGGTCGAGCCAGTGCCGCCGCCAGTGCCTCCACCAGTGCCGCCACCGGTACCGCCGCCGGTACCTCCACCAGTGCCGCCGCCGGTGCCACCACCGGTACCTCCACCAGTACCGCCGCCGGTGCCACCACCGGTGCCGCCGCCAGTACCACCGCCGGTACCTCCACCAGTGCCGCCGCCGGTGCCACCACCGGTGCCACCACCGGTACCTCCATCAGTGCCGCCGCCAGTGCCACCACCGGTACCGCCGCCGGTGCCTCCACCTGTTCCACCGCCAGTACCGCCGCCAGCATCCGGAGAGGAGGCTGCGACGCTACTGTGATGACCACCACCACCGCTGCTGCAGCCTCCGAGGCTTACTGCCAGAATCAGGGCCAGCGCGGTACTTGCTTTCCACAACACGACTTGAGTTTTCATGATTGAGTTCCTTGCACCTGGTACAGCCTTTGTTGTTTTCGAAGTTCGCTGTTTCTAGGGACAGCGATACATTCGTCCGTTATGGCTATAACAGTCCCGGGTGCGCGCTCTCGCAACGCTCAACTTGGTATTAACGATTTATATACACGAAGAGTTAGTTTGCTTAACGACTAATACCAAGGGTGTAGAAGGCAGCGGTGTTTAAGTTGTAAGTTTATTAAAATCAATGAGTTGATAAGAGTAGCGAGCTATCGATAGCTCGCTATAACTTAAGATGTATATATACAATTTATCAGGCGATGGGCCGCCAGCGGCCGACCATGTGTTCAATGTCCCCGGCGCCTTTAAGTTGCAGCTCACCGCTGGAGCCGGGGGCGCTCGTGAACAACGTTACCTCACTGGGCAAGCGCACCGGCTTTTTAAACTCGACATCTATCTCGAGATTGGCGGCTGGCAAATGCTCACTCAGTGCCGCCAGTGTGCGGGCCTTGTTCCACAGCCCATGGGCGATGGCCTGGGGAAAGCCGAATAACCTGGCAGTGAGGGCGCTCAAGTGAATCGGGTTGTAGTCGCCGGACACCCGGGCGTAGCGGCGGCCAACATCGGCGGGGGCTTTCCAGCGGGTCAGTTCGGCGACAGCGGCAGGGGGTTGCAGCGGGTTGTCCGTTGCTGCGCCATCGAGTTTCACACCGCGACAGAGCATCCGGCTTTGCGCCTCCCACAGTAGCCCCAGTGAATCTTCGACCGTGGTCACAATATCGAATGTCGCGCCCTTGGCATGGGGCTGCAAATTCTGCGCGTAAACGCCGACCGTCAAGTCACTCACACCGCCCAACGGGCGCAGGATGCGGATCCGGTTGCTCAGGTGGATCAATCCCAGCAGCGGGAAAGGAAATGCCTTGTCGGTGAGCAATTGCATCTGCAGGCCGAATGCCAGGATATGCGGATAGGTGGCCGGCAAGACCGGGCTGTCGGCAAACCCGCAGACCTTGCGATAGGCCGCGACTTCCCTGGGGTTCACACTGACCCGGCAGCGCAACCCTTGCTCGGGCAGCGTGGTGCCGGTGATCTTGCGCTTGAGTGCCGCGCGCCAATACAGCGGCGGCAGGAACGGGGTGCTGCCTAATGTGTGCCACTCCATGCTTACGCTCCCAATAGACTTTGCCCGCACACCCGCAACGCTTGCCCGCTCACCGCGCCCGAGCCCGGTTGACCGAGCCAGGCTACCGCTTCGGCGACGTCCTGGGGCAAGCCGCCCTGGCCCAGGGAGCTCATACGGCGCCCGGCCTCACGCAGGGCGAAGGGAATGTGTGCGGTCATCTGGGTTTCGATAAAACCGGGGGCCACGGCATTGATGCTGATCCCGCGCTCACCGAGCAACGGCGCCCAGGCCTGGGCCAGGCCAATCAGCCCGGCCTTGCTCGCGGCGTAGTTGGTTTGCCCGCGGTTGCCGGCGATGCCGCTGATGGATGCCAGCAGCACCACGCGACCGTTGTCGTGCAGGGTGCCGCTGTCCAGCAGCGCCTTGGTCAGCACTTGCGGCGCGTTGAGATTGACCGCCAAGACTGCGTCCCAATATTCCGGCGTCATGTTGGCCAGGGTTTTATCGCGGGTGATGCCGGCGTTGTGCACCACGATGTCGATGCCGTCCGGCAGGTGTTCGATCAGTTGGGTGGCGGCGTCTTCGGCGCAGATATCCAGGGCGATGCTGCGGGCGCCCAGGCGCGCGGCCAGGGCATCGAGGTCGGCCTTGGCTTGTGGCACGTCCAGCAGGATCACCTCGGCACCGTCGCGGGCCAGGGTTTCGGCGATCGAGGCACCGATGCCGCGGGCGGCGCCGGTCACCAGGGCCTTGTGCCCGGCGAGTGGGCGCGTCCAGTCCGCGACCTGGGTCGCGCAAGGGTTCAGGCGAATGACCTGTCCGGAGATATAGGCACTTTTCGGTGAGAGGAAGAACCGCAACGCACCCTCCAATTGATCCTCGGCCCCGTCGCCCACGTACAGCAATTGCAGGACGCCGCCGCTGCGCAGCTCTTTGGCCAGCGACCGGCTGAAGCCTTCAAGGGCCCGTTGGGCACTGGCGGCAAACGGGTCGCCGAGGCTTTCCGGGGCACGGCCAAGGATCACCAGGTGCGCGCTGTGATCGAGATTTTTCATCAGCGGCTGAAAGAATTCCCGCAGCTGTTTGAGTTGATCGGTGTGCTGCAGTTGGCTGGCGTCAAATACCACGGCCTTGAGCTTGGGCCCGTGGCCGGGAATCCAGGTGGTTGCCGTCGACGGTTCGGTGCCGTAGCTATAGATAGCGTCGGTCAGCTTGTTGGCGAACGGCAGGATTTTTGTCGCCAGCGGGCCGCCGCCGATCAGCAGTGCACCCTCCACCGGACGCAGGCGTCCGGCCTGCCAGCGTTCCAGGCGTACCGGTGACGGCAGGCCAATGGCGGCGACCAGGCGATGGCCGAGGCTGGAGTTGGCGAAGTCGATATAACGGTCAGACATGGAACGCTCTCCGAGTGCTGGGGTTCAAACGGTGGACCATCAATAGGTGAAAGTCGTTCGATTGAGCCTAGGCTAGGCTCAGAGATTCACCCCATAACCTCAAGGGAGCTTTCCATGACTCAATTGCGCCGTGTAGCGATCATTGGCGGTAACCGCATCCCCTTCGCCCGCTCCAACGGCCCTTACGCCACGGCGAGCAACCAGGCGATGTTGACCGCCGCCCTCGAAGGCCTGATCGAGCGCTACAACCTGCACGGCCTGCGTATTGGCGAGGTGGCCGCCGGGGCGGTGCTCAAGCATTCCCGCGACTTCAACCTGACCCGCGAGTGCGTGCTGGGCTCGCGCCTGTCGCCGCAAACCCCGGCCTACGATATTCAGCAGGCCTGTGGCACGGGGCTGGAAGCCGCGTTGCTGGTGGCGAACAAGATTGCGCTGGGGCAGATCGAAAGCGGGATTGCCGGCGGCGTCGACACCACGTCCGACGCGCCTATCGGGGTGAATGAGGGCCTGCGCAAAATCCTGCTGCAAGCCAATCGCAGCAAATCCATGGCGGATAAACTTAAAGTCTTGTTACAACTTCGTGCCCATCACCTCAAGCCGGAGCTGCCGCGCAACGGCGAACCGCGCACCGGGTTGTCCATGGGCCAGCATTGCGAGTTGATGGCGCAGACCTGGCAGATACCCCGCGCCGAGCAGGATCAGTTGGCGCTGGAAAGCCACCAGAAAATGGCCGCGTCCTACGCCGAAGGCTGGCAAAACGATTTGCTCACGCCCTTTCTTGGCCTGACCCGCGACAACAACCTGCGCCCCGACCTGACCCTGGAAAAACTCGCCAGCCTCAAGCCCGCCTTCGAGCGCAGTGAAAAGGGCACCCTCACCGCCGGTAACTCGACGCCGCTGACCGATGGCGCCTCGTTGGTGCTGCTGGGCAGTGAAGCCTGGGCCAAGGAGCGCGGCTTGCCGATCCTCGCCTACCTGCGCGATGGCGAAGCGGCGGCGGTGGATTTCGTCAACGGCGCCGAAGGCCTGCTGATGGCGCCGGTGTACGCCGTGCCGCGCCTGCTGTCGAGGAATGGCCTGACCCTGCAGGACTTCGATTACTACGAGATTCACGAAGCCTTTGCTGCCCAAGTGTTGTGCACGCTGAAAGCCTGGGAAGATCCGGAATACTGCAAGACCCGTCTGGGGCTGGATGCACCGCTGGGCTCTATCGACCGCAGCCGCTTGAACGTCAAGGGCAGCTCATTGGCCGCCGGCCATCCGTTTGCTGCCACGGGCGGGCGTATCGTCGCCAACCTGGCCAAGCTGCTGGACGCAGCCGGTAAGGGCCGGGGCCTGATCTCGATCTGCGCCGCCGGGGGCCAGGGCGTCACCGCGATTATTGAGCGCTGATCTCGGCTATGATCGGGCCGCCGGTCAATTTGGCATATTGGATGCATTCTTAAGCGGTCAAAGGTCGGTACCCTCTCCCCGCGGCGAGAGGATTGCCGTATAACGAGTGCCATACGCGTGTTTGGTAATAAAGGACCCACAATAAAAGCTGATGAAGACTCCTAAACGCATTGAACCCCTGATCGAGGACGGTCTGGTCGACGAGGTGCTGCGCCCACTCATGAGTGGTAAAGAAGCAGCTGTTTACGTGGTGCGCTGCGGCAACGAGTTACGTTGCGCCAAGGTCTACAAGGAGGCGAATAAACGAAGTTTTCGTCAGGCGTCCGAATACCAGGAAGGCCGCAAGGTCCGCAACAGCCGTCAGGCCCGGGCCATGGCCAAGGGCTCCAAGTTCGGCAAGAAAGAAACCGAAGACGCCTGGCAGAACGCTGAGGTAGCGGCGCTGTTTCGCCTGGCCGGTGCGGGTGTTCGCGTGCCCAAGCCGTACGACTTCCTCGAAGGCGTGCTGCTGATGGAGCTGGTGGCCGATGAATACGGCGACGCGGCGCCACGTTTGAACGACGTGACGCTGGAGCCGGACCAGGCCCGCGAATACCACGCCTTCCTGATTACCCAGATCGTGCTGATGTTGTGTACCGGCCTGGTGCACGGTGACCTTTCCGAGTTCAACGTGCTGCTGACGCCGACGGGCCCGGTGATCATCGACCTGCCTCAGGCGGTGGATGCCGCGGGCAACAACCACGCGTTCAGCATGCTGGAACGGGATGTGGGCAACATGGCTTCCTACTTCGGGCGCTTTGCCCCGGAATTGAAGAAGACCAAGTACGCCAAGGAGATGTGGGCGCTGTATGAAGCCGGCACTCTGCACCCGGCCAGTGTGTTGACCGGCGAGTTCGACGAACCGGAAGAGCTGGCTGACGTGGGCGGTGTTATCCGCGAGATCGAAGCGGCGCGGCTCGATGAAGAGCGTCGCCAGGCGATTCGCGCGGCAGACGATGCGCCACCGAGCAAGGCGTCGGAAGAGCCGCCACCGCCGCCCTGGATGCAGTGATCCAACGGCGAGTGGATATCCAAATGTGGGAGCGGGCTTGCTCGCGAAAGCGCTGGTTCAGTCAACTGATGTATTGACTGACACTCCGCATTCGCGAGCAAGCCCGCTCCCACATTAGGTTCCGTGCATGCCTGGTTAAACTTGCTCAGGCGCAACAACTGCCCGACGCCAACTCCCTGAGAATCGGGCAATCCGGCCGATGGTCACCCTGCCAGTGTTCCACCAGGTCCTGCAACGTATCGCGCAATTGCCCCAGCTCGAGGATCTTCTGGTTCAGCTCATCGATATGCTGGCGGGCCAGCGCCTTCAGGTCGGCACTCGCACGGCCCCGGTCCTGCCAGAGGGTCAGCAACTCGTGCGGCAGACGATGCGCCACCGAGCAAGGCGTCGGAAGAACCGCCACCGCCGCCCTGGATGCAGTGATCCAACGGCGAGTGGATATCCAAATGTGGGAGCGGGCTTGCTCGCGAAAGCGCTGGTTCAGTCAACTGATGTATTGACTGACACTCCGCATTCGCGAGCAAGCCCGCTCCCACATTAGGTTCCGTGCATGCCTGGTTAAACTTGCTCAGGTGCAACAACTGCCCGACGCCAACTCCTTGAGAATCGGGCAATCCGGCCGGTGATCGCCCTGGCAGTGTTCCACCAGGTCCTGCAACGTATCGCGCAATTGCCCCAGCTCGAGGATCTTCTGGTTCAGCTCATCGATATGCTGGCGGGCCAGCGCCTTGACGTCGGCACTCGCGCGTCCCCGGTCCTGCCACAGCGTCAGCAACTTGCCGACCTCTTCCAGGGAAAACCCCAGGTCCCGCGAGCGCTTGATAAACGCCAGGGTGTGCAAGTCATCGGCGCCATAAATGCGGTAGCCGCTGTCGGTGCGATGGGCGGCTTTCAACAAGCCGATGGACTCGTAGTAACGAATCATCTTCGCGCTCAGGCCGCTTTGGCGTGCTGCTTGGCCGATGTTCATGGACGCTCGTCCTCCAGGTCCTTGGGTTTCCAGGTTTTCAACAGCAGTGCGTTGCTTACCACGCTGACACTGGACAGGGCCATGGCCGCGCCAGCCATCACCGGGTTGAGCAGGCCGAACGCCGCCAGCGGAATGCCGATCAAGTTATACACAAAGGCCCAGAACAGATTCTGTCGAATTTTCGCATAGGTCTTGCGGCTTATTTCCAGGGCTGCCGGCACCAGCCGTGGATCGCCGCGCATCAGGGTAATACCTGCCGCGTGCATCGCCACGTCGGTACCGCCGCCCATGGCGATGCCGATGTCGGCCGCGGCCAGGGCCGGTGCGTCGTTGATGCCGTCGCCGACCATTGCCACCACGCCGGTCTTTTTCAGCTCGGCGACGGTAGCCGCCTTGTCCGCAGGCAACACCTCGGCGTGCACGTCATCGATGCCCAGGGCTTCGGCCACCACGCGGGCGCTGCCACGGTTATCGCCGGTCAGCAGGTGGCTGCTGATATGCCGAGCCTTGAGTGCTTGTATCGCTTGCAGGGCGCCCGGTTTAAGCGTGTCACCGAAGGCAAACAAACCCAGCACGCGGGGCTGCGGGCCTTGCTCGATCAGCCAGGACAAGGTGCGGCCTTCGGCCTCCCACGCACTGGCCGAGTCGGCGAGATCACCGGTGCTCAAGCCGGTTTCTTCCAGCAGGCGACGGTTGCCCAGCGCCAGTTGCCGGCCATCTAGGATGCCTGCAATGCCACGCCCGGTAAGGGACTGGCTGGCGCTGACATCCGCGACGTTCAAACCTTGTTCGGCACAGGCATCCAGCACCGCCTTGGCCAATGGGTGTTCACTGCCGCGCTGCAGCGCGCCGGCCTGTTGCAGCAGCACCCCTTGATTGCCGTCAATGGCGGCCAGGTGCGCAATCTTTGGTGCGCCGGAGGTCAGGGTGCCGGTCTTGTCGAACACCACGGCGCTGACTTCATGGGCGCGCTCCAGGGCTTCGGCGTCCTTGATCAGGATGCCGTGGCGGGCGGCAACGCCGGTACCGGCCATGATGGCGGTAGGTGTGGCCAGGCCAAGGGCGCAAGGGCAGGCGATCACCAATACGGTCACCGCATTGATCAGCGCGACCTCCAGCGGTGCGCCATACAGCCACCAGCCGACCAGCGTGGCCAAGGCCAGCACCAGCACCACCGGCACGAACACCTGGCTGACTTTATCCACCAGTTTCTGGATCGGTGCCTTGGCGGCCTGGGCGTCTTCCACCAGGCGGATGATCCGCGCCAGCACGCTTTCCGCGCCGAGGGCCAGGGTACGCACCAGCAGCCGGCCTTCGCCGTTGATGGCGCCGCCGGTGACTGCGTCGCCAGGCTGCTTCGGCACCGGCAGGCTTTCACCGCTGATCAAGGCTTCGTCGGCGTGGCTTTGGCCTTCGACCACTTCGCCGTCCACCGGGAAGCGTTCGCCGGGTTTGACCAGCACCAGGTCATTCAGCTTGAGGGCGGTGATGGCGACGTCCTGCTCGCGGCCGTCGATCACCTGAATCGCCCGTTCCGGACGCAAGGCTTCCAGAGCGCGGATGGCACTGGCGGTCTGGCGCTTGGCGCGGCTTTCCAAATATTTGCCCAGCAGCACCAGGGCGATCACCACCGCCGAGGCTTCGAAATACAGGTGGGGCATTGTGCCGGCGGACGCCGTGAGCCATTCATAGATACTCAGGCCGTAACCGGCGCTGGTGCCGATGGCGACCAGCAGGTCCATATTGCCCGCTCCGGCGCGCACGGCTTTCCAGGCCGCGATATAGAAGCGCGCACCGAAGATGAATTGCACCGGGGTGGCCAGGGCAAATTGTACCCAGGCCGGGAGCATCCAGTGCAGCCCTAACGGTTGCACCAGCATCGGCAGCACCAACGGCGCGGCGAGCAGAATTGCCAGCAGCAGCGACCAGCGTTCATGGCTCAGGCGTTGTTCCTGGCTGGCCTGGGTGGCGGTTTCGCTTTGGGGCAGGGTGGCGGTGTAGCCGGCCTTGTCGACGGCGGCGATCAGGACGCCGGGGTCCATCTGGCCGAGCACTTCAATGTGGGCGCGTTCGTTGGCCAGGTTGACGCTGACACTTTGCACCCCGGGCACTTTGCCCAGTGCCCGTTCAACCCGCCCGGCGCAGCTGGCGCAGGTCATGCCGCTGATCGGCAGGTCGAAGGTGGTGGATCCGTTCATGGGCAGTACTCCAGGAGAGATTGCCCCTAGGATCAACCTTGACCTGTGGGGAAGGTCAAGGCGCTTTTTACTGTAGGAGCGAGCTTGCTCGCGAAAAGCTTGAGGGCGCCGCGTTTATCCAGGATGAACGCGTCATCGTTAACGTTTTTCGCGAGCAAGCTCGCTCCTACAGGTTTTCGGGGCTTAGTATTCCAGTGCGGCCGGTTTCAGGTACATGCCGTCCGGCCCTTGCGCGATACGCAACTTGCGCACGTCACCCGCCTTCAACGTAATGTTTTGCGCCGGTGGTGCGAGCATGCCCGGCAAGCAACCCTGGGATTGCCCCGGCAACAACTTCAGGCGCAACGACACATTCCCGGCCGGCAAGTTGAATGACGTGGCCTGCTCCTGGAACAGCCGCCCGGCCAACTGGTCCTGGATGTACAAGCCAATCTCGCAGTTGGTCGGCACTTCCAGGCGCTCCCGGGAAATGATCAGCACCGCATAATCTTCATCTGCGCTGGCCGGTGGCACAGCAGCAAACAAGCCCATCAGGCTGACAAGGCCAAAAAATGACCAGCGCATGGCGAATTCTCCGAGGTTCACATCGTGGATAAGTGCAGCTTGGCCGAGGGCGCGAATGAATGCCAGCCCGGCCGATGTTTTCAGAACTTGACCTTGCCATCATGGCAAGGTCAACACTGCGGGCAACCTCATTAAGGGAGTCATGTCATGCAAGTATTCAGCGTTGAAGGAATGACCTGCGGCCACTGTGTCCGCTCGGTAACCCAGGCGGTGCAGGATAAGGACCCGGCGGCCAGCGTGCGCGTCGACCTCGCGACAAAGGAAGTCGGCGTGGAAAGCAGCCTGCTGTCGCCGGCAGAGGTGATCAACCTGATCAGTGAAGAAGGCTACAGCGCCAAGCTCGCCTGACTTTTTGAATAGTTAGCGAGCTAACTTAATGTTCAAGGCACCCGAGCCCGGCTAGACTGTTGGGCTGCCGACTCACCTGGGTGCCTGATGAACCTTCGTATAATCCTGATCTTGGGGGCCTTGAGCGCGTTCGCGCCGCTGGCCATCGACTTCTACCTGCCGGGTTTCCCGGCCATGGCCGTGGCATTCGGCACCGACGAAAAACATATTCAGCTGACCTTGGCCGTGTACTTCACGGGCCTGGCGATCGGCCAGTTGATCTATGGACCGCTGGCAGACCGTTTTGGCCGGCGCGGGCCGCTGCTCAGCGGCGTCACCCTGTTTACCCTGGCGTCCTTCGCCTGTGCGTACGCGCCGTCCCTGGAATGGCTGATCGGCGCGCGTTTCGTCCAGGCCCTGGGCGGCTGCGCGGGCATGGTGATCTCGCGGGCGGTGGTCAGCGATAAATGCGACGCGGTGGGCTCGGCCAAGGTGTTTTCCCAACTGATGCTGGTCACCGGGCTGGCGCCGATCCTCGCGCCGCTGGCGGGCGGGGTGATGGTTGGTGTCTGGGGCTGGCAGTCGATCTTCCTGGCGCTGACGGTGTTCAGTGTGATGGCGGCCATTGCGGTAGCAGTCGGGCTGCCGGAAAGCTTCCCGGCCCATCAACCGCGCCAGCCGCTGTCCGGCGCACTGCGCCAGTACGGCCGGTTGCTGTCGGACCGGGTGTACCTGGGCTATGCCTTGACCGGCGGCATCTCGATTGCCGGTATGTTTGCCTACATCGCGGGCTCGCCCTTCGTCTTTATCAAGCTTTATGGCGTGCCCGCCGAACACTATGGCTGGGTATTCGGCTCGAATGCCGCGGGCTTTATCCTGGTGGCACAGGTCAATGCGCGTTTGCTCGCTTCGCGTGGCCCGGCATTTTTGCTGTCGCGCACGGTGTGGGTTTACCTGGCGGCGGGCCTGTCGTTGCTGGCAATTACTGCGCTGCGCACGGACGCTTTGTGGCCACTGCTGGTACCGCTGTTTATCTGCATCGCCAGCCTGGGCTGCATTTTGCCCAATACCTCGGCCTGCGCCATGAGCGGGCAGGGCGCTCGGGCGGGCAGCGCGTCGGCGTTGCTCGGCTGCATTCAGTTTGGTGTGGCCGCAGGCGCAGCGTCGTTGGTCGGCGTGCTGCACGACGGCACGGCGATGCCGATGGCAATGGTCATCAGCTTGTGTGGCGTATTGGCCGTAACGTTCGCGATGCTGACCCGGCGCCTGCAGCGCCAACGGGCACTGCAAGCGGCGGACTGATCAGGATCAGCCAGCAGAACGCTGCTGGCTTTCGGGGAATCGGTGAGGCGCCTGGATACGGGTTTGCAGGGTGTCGGCAAACGCGCGGGCCTCGGCCTCACTGCGGAAGGTAAAGGCGTTCTGGTCGAGACGGACCTGCCATTTGTTGCCTTCGGATCTTGCTAGCGCTTTTATCAGGATCTTCATTGCTGACTTCCTCACGTAAATTGCGTGGCAAAGGCGGCCAATATAAACCCGAATACGCTCACAAATATGACAAGGATCAAGTCTCTGACTAGCGGTGTCGTCCATTACTCACATGAATAACAGACGACACTGACAGAACCTTTCGTTAGAACCCTTCCAGCACGATCTTGCCCTTGGCCTTGCCGCTTTCCAGCAGTTCGTGGGCGCGGCGCAGGTTAGCCGCGTTGATCACGCCAAAGTGCTCGCCCACGGTGGTTTTCAGAGTACCGGCGTCGATCAGTTCGGCGACGCGATTGAGCAGGTTGTGCTGCTCGATCATGTCGCTGGTCTCGAACATCGAACGGGTGTACATGAACTCCCAATGCAGCGACAGGCTCTTGCGCTTGAGCTTGCTTACGTCCAATGCCTTGGGATCGTCGATCAGCGCCAGTTTGCCCTGGGGAATCAGCGCTTCCACCAGTTGGTCCAGGTGCTGGTCGGTCTGGGTCAGGCTGGCGACGTAGTTCACCTGCGGATGGCCGGCGTTTTTCAGCTCTTCGCTCAACGGTTTGCTGTGGTCGATCACCAGGTCGGCGCCCAGGTCCTTGGCCCATGCCTGGGTTTCAGGACGGGAGGCGGTGCCGATGACTTTCAGGCCGGTGAGCTGTTTCGCCAGTTGGGTCAGGATCGATCCCACACCACCCGAAGCACCGACAATCAGCAGGCTCTGGCCTTCATCGGCCTTGCCTTCACGCACTTGCAGGCGTTCGAAGAGCAATTCCCAGGCGGTGATGGCGGTCAGCGGCAGTGCAGCAGCGTCGGCAAAACCCAGGGTTTTCGGCATATGGCCGACGATGCGCTCATCGACAGTGTGCAGTTCGCTGTTGCCGCCGGGGCGTACCAGGGAGCCGGCGTAGAACACCTTGTCGCCGACCTTGAACAGGCTGACTTCGCTGCCCACGGCCTTGACCACACCGGCCACGTCCCAGCCCAGCACTTTGGCCGCGCCGTTTTCCGGGGCGACGTTCTGGCGCACCTTGGTGTCCACCGGGTTCACCGAGATGGCTTTGACTTCCACCAGCAGGTCGCGGGGGCCGGCGACCGGTTCGGGCAGTTCGATGTCTTGCAGGGATTTTGGATCGTTGATCGGCAGTGCGGCGTAGTAGGCGATGGCTTTCATGATGGTTTCCAAAAAAGGGGGCGGTTGATCAGGCAATAAACTTCAGGCGCTTGAGTTCGAAATGCTCAAGCACGTCGGCAGCCTTGGTGCGGAAATTCTGGATATGCGCGCTCTGGTCGTGGTCGGCCAGCGCGGCGTCGTCACTCCACCGTTCGAGCATGTAGAAGGTCTCGGGGTGTTGCAGGTCCTGGTGCAGGTCGTACTGCTGGCAGCCGGCTTCGATGCGGGTCGGTTCCAGCAGCTCGCGCAGCAGGGTTTCCAGGGTGGCCTGTTGGCCGGGTTTGGCGATCAGCGTGGCGATGACGTTAAAGGCAGCAGACATATTCGACTCCAGACACGTGATGAACGGGATGGACAGATGATTGGCTATTTCTCTGGAAGATAAAACCCGCTAAAAGAGCAGTCTCTTTCAATGCTTTTTTGATAATGGGCGGTCGGCGTGCTGCGTTTTGATGACTTGCAGTTGTTTGTGCGTGCGGCAGACCTGGGCAGCCTTTCGGCGGCAGCACGGGTGATGGACATGTCGGCGGCGGTGGCCAGCGCGGCGTTGAAGCGCATCGAGCAGCAGTTGGGCGCACGGTTGTTGGCGCGTTCCACCCGCAGCCTGCGCCTCACGGCCGAGGGCGAAGGCTTCCTGGAGTACGCCCGGGCCGCCTTGAGCAGCCTGGATGAAGGCCGGCGGTTGTTGGCCAGCGGCCAGGATCAGGTCAGCGGGGTGCTTCAACTCTCGGCGCCGTCGGACTTTGGCCGTAACCAGTTGTTGCCCTGGCTCGATGAGTTCCAGCGCGAATACCCCGACCTGAGCGTACGCCTGTTGTTGGGCGACCGGATTGCCGACCTGTTCCGCCAGCCGGTGGATATCGCCCTGCGCTACGGCGAACCCGAAGACTCCAGCCTGATCGCGTTGCCCATCGCCCCGGACAACTGCCGCGTGCTCTGCGCTGCTCCCAGCTATCTGGCGCGGCACGGCGAGCCGCGCCACCTGGAGCAACTGACCCAGCACAATTGCCTGCTGTACATGCTCGGCAGCCGGGTGCATGACCATTGGGGGTTTAACGATGGCAAGCGTGATGTCGGCCTGACGGTGACCGGCGACCGCTTCAGTGATGATGCCGATGTGGTGCGACGCTGGGCGGTGGCGGGGGTGGGTATCGCCTACAAGTCCTGGCTGGATGTCAGCTCGGATGTGCTGGCGGGGCGCCTGCGGCTGATCCTGCCGGAGCTGCGGGGCGAACGTACGCCGCTCAATCTGTTGTGTGCCCATCGCGCGCAACTGAGCAAGCCGATCAATCTTCTGCGGGAAATGCTCGTTGCCCGTTGTGCGACATTGACTGCGCAATTGCCGGAGCGATCAGCCTCTACACCATAACCCCGGGGATATCGGGAAATTTCCTTCATCTTCTGTCCTTGGTTGCGCTGTAAGACGGCACGGAACCCGGCGTTTTCACGCTTATACTTTTCCGCCAGACGCAGCAGACAAATGATTCAACAGGGAGTGAATGAGCACATGGAACAGGCACCTTGCATCAGTCAGATCGCCACCTTGCTGGCCGACCCGAAACGCACCGCGATGGTGTGGGCATTGATGGACGGCTCGGCCAAACCCTCCGATGAGTTGGCGACACTTGCCGGGCTGTCATCGGCCTCGGCGAATGCGCATCTGACGCGATTGACGGCCGGTGGCCTGTTGCGTGTCGAAGCCCGCAGCGGCAAACGCTTTTTCCGGGTGGCCGCCGCCGATGTGGCGGCCGCCGTGGATGCATTGGCCTGCACCACGATGGCCAGCGTCGCCCGCAGCACGCCCATTCATTCGCGGTCATTGACTGCGCCTGCGGCTTTACGGCGAGCGCGGCTGTGCCATGGTCACCTGGGGGGCGAGCTGGCAGCGGGTTTGTATCAACGGATGATGGCGGCCGGGTGGATCGAGCGCGCGGAACAGCGTACGGACGTGACGCCGTCAGGTGCGCGCAAACTCGCAGCGCTGGGGATTTTTACCCAGGCACTGGCTCAGCCGATCGTGTGCGATTGTTTTGATTGGAGCGAACAGCAGCCACACCTGGGCGGTGCGTTGGGGGCCGCGTTGTTGCAGTTGTGCCTGCAGTCGAACTGGGTCAGCGTGATCAATGAGTCCCAGGCGTTGCAGGTCAGTGAAGCCGGGCAACTGGAAATTGCCCGGCTCGCCAGACCGGTCGGTGATTAAGGCTTGACCAACCGTGCATCCAGGCTGTTTTGCGCCAGGCGTTTGGCCTGGTCCTGGGTCATGCCCAGCGAGGTGTACAGCGCATGGAAGTTCTCGGTGACATAACCGCCGAAGTACGCCGGATCGTCCGAGTTCACCGTCACTTTCACCCCACGCTCAAGCATGTCGAGGATGTTGTGCTGGGACATGTCGTCGAACACGCAGAGCTTGGTGTTGGACAACGGGCACACCGTCAGCGGGATCTGTTCGTCGATGATCCGCTGCATCAGGCGCTCGTCTTCAATGGCGCGTACGCCATGGTCGATACGCTGGATCTTCAGCAGGTCGATGGCTTCCCAGATGTACTCCGGCGGGCCTTCTTCACCGGCGTGGGCGACGGTCAGGAAACCTTCGTGACGGGCACGATCAAACACGCGCTGGAACTTGCTCGGTGGGTGGCCCATTTCCGAGCTGTCCAGGCCCACGGCAACAAACGCATCACGGAATGGCAGTGCCTGGTCGAGGGTTTTTTCGGCCTCTTCTTCGCTCAAGTGGCGCAGGAAGCTCAAGATCAAACCGCTGGTGATGCCCAGTTGTTGCTCGCCGTCTTTCAAGGCGGCGGCAATGCCGTTGAGCACCACTTCGAACGGTACGCCACGGTCGGTGTGGGTCTGTGGGTCGAAGAACGGTTCGGTGTGGATCACGTTCTGCGCCTTGCAGCGCAGCAGGTAGGCCCAGGTCAGGTCGTAGAAATCCTGGGAAGTGCGCAGTACATCGGCGCCCTTGTAGTAGAGGTCGAGAAACTCTTGCAGGTTGTTGAAGGCGTAGGCCTTGCGCAGGGTTTCGACGTCGTTCCACGGCAGCGCGATCTTGTTGCGTTCGGCCAGGGCGAACAGCAGCTCAGGCTCCAGCGAGCCTTCCAGGTGCAGGTGCAATTCAGCCTTGGGCAGGGCGTTGAGCCAATCGTACATTTATAAATTCTCATCAGGTGCAATGGCGGCATTCTACAGGCGCACGCCGAAATAATCGGCAAAACCTGACCAAGCGGTGAGCATCCACAGTCACCGTGCAAGCAGTGCATGAACTAAGGTGTAACGAAACGTTAGCGGCGCGGTGCAGTCTGTACCCCATCAATGACGGATTCGCCGCGTTCAAAAGGCCTGCAATGCTCACATCTATCAAGCAAGAAAAATTCATGCTGCTGGCGCTGATTGCCGCCATCGCTGCCTACCCGCTGGAGCACTGGATGCTGCACAGCGGGCAGATGGTGGCGCTGTTGGCTGGCATAGCGCTGATCGGCTTTATCGTCGTGGCCTCGATGCGCGTGGCCCATCACGCCGAGCAACTGGCGGAAAAGGTCGGCGACCCCTACGGCACCATGATCCTGACCCTCGCCGCCGTGCTGGTGGAAGTAGTGATCCTGGCGATCATGATGAGCAACGAGCCCTCGCCGACTCTGGTGCGCGACACCATTTATTCGGCGGTGATGCTCGACATCAACGGCATCCTCGGCCTGGCCGCGCTGATGGGCGGCATCAAGCATGGCGAACAGTCCTACAACGACGATTCGGCGCGCACCTACAGCGTGATGATCCTTACCGCCATGGGTGTGTCGATGGTGGTGCCGGAATTTATCCCCGAGGCCGACTGGAAAATTTACTCGGCCTTCACCATCGGCGCGATGGTAGTGCTCTACACGTTGTTCCTGCGGATGCAGGTGGGGCCCCACAGTTATTTCTTCAGCTACAGCTACCCGGAAAAACGCCGCAAGAAACAGCCGGAAGAAGAGTCGCCGCCGATCAACCTGGCGTTTTCCATCGGGACGTTGGTGTTTGGCGTGATCGTGATTGGCGCGTTGGCCGAGGTGATGTCCAAGACCCTCGACCTGGGCCTGGAAGGCACGGGGGCTCCACCGGTAATCACGGCGATCATCGTGGCCGCGATTTCCGCCGCCCCGGAGATTTTGACCGCGTTGCGCGCAGCGCTGGCCAACCGCATGCAGTCGGTGGTGAACATCGCGCTGGGGGCTTCACTGTCGACGGTGATTTTGACCGTGCCGGTGATGGAAGCCATGGCCTTGTACACCGGCCAGCCGTTTCAGATGGCGATGACGCCGGTGCAGACCGTGATGGTGTTTATCACGCTGATTGTCAGTGCGATCAACCTCAACGATGGCGAAACCAACGCCATCGAAGGGATGACCCATTTTGTGTTGTTTGCGACGTTTATCATGCTGTCGCTGCTTGGACTGTAACCAATCCTGAAAACACCGCAGAAATAATTGTGGAAACCGGGCTTGTGTGGGAGCGGGCTTGCTCGCGAATACGGAGTGTCAGTCGCCAGATATGTTGACTGACCCAACGCATTCGCGAGCAAGCCCGCTCCCACATTTGAAAAGTGTTTCTTCAGTTAAGTCCGGTTGATCAGTTCCCGCGCCGCCTGGCTGTGATCGGCAATCAAGCCTTTCAGGTCCAGGCCCTCGACCTGCCCGTCGATCACCCGCCATTTGCCGCCGACCATCACCCGGTCCGCTCGGTCGGCGCCACACAGCAGCAGCGCCGAGATCGGGTCATGGCTGCCGGAGAAGCGCAGTTCATCGAGCTTGAACAACGCCAGGTCGGCCTGTTTGCCTACGGCCAGTTCGCCGATGTCGCTGCGACCGAGTAACTGCGCCGAACCTTTTGTCGCCCAACCCAACACCCGTTCCGGGGTGATCTTCTCTGCCCCGTAACGCAGGCGCTGGATGTACAGGGCCTGGCGCGTTTCGAGGATCATGTTCGACGCATCATTGGACGCCGAACCGTCCACCCCCAGGCCAATCGGTGCGCCGGCGGCCAGCAGGTCCAGCGTTGGGCATATGCCGGAAGCCAGGCGCATGTTCGAGCTCGGGCAATGGCAGATGCCGGTACCGGCAGCTCCGAGGCGTGCGATTTCTTCAGGGTTGAAGTGAATCCCGTGGGCCAGCCACGTGCGCGGGCCTAGCCAGCCGACGCTGTCGAGGTAATCCACGGTGCGCAGGCCGAAACGCTGCAGGCAGAAGTCTTCTTCGTCGAGGGTTTCCGCCAGGTGGGTATGCAGGCGCACGTCGAGGTGGTTGGCCAGCTCGGCGCTGGCTTCCATGATTTCCGGGGTGACGGAAAACGGCGAGCAGGGCGCCAGGGCGATCTGGATTTGTGCGCCGTCACCGCGCTCGTGGTACTGGCGGATCAGGCGGCGGCTGTCTTCCAGAATCACTTCGCCTTGCTGCACGGTTTGTTGCGGTGGCAGCCCGCCGTCGGCCTCGCCCAGGCTCATGGAGCCGCGGGTGAGCATGGCGCGCATTCCCAGTTCGCGCACGCTGTCGACCTGCACGTCGATCGCCTGTTCCAGGCCGTCCGGGAACAGGTAGTGGTGGTCTGCCGCCGTGGTGCAGCCCGAGAGCAGCAGTTCGGCCAGGGCCACTTTGCTCGCCAGCGCGAGTTTTTCCGGGGTGAGTCGGGCCCAGACCGGATACAGGGTTTTCAGCCAGGGAAACAGCGGCTGGTTGACCACCGGCGCCCAGGCGCGGGTCAGGGTTTGATAAAAGTGATGATGGGTGTTGATGAGTCCAGGAAGGACGACATGCTCGCGGGCATCGAATACTTGTCCACAGGGCACGGCGGGTTCTTGGCCCCAGCCCAGCACTTCGGTGATCACACCGTCTTGCAGCACCAGGCCGCCACGAGCGTCGAGGCCATTGGCAGTGAAAATCGCGAGGGGGTTTTTTAACCAGATACGGGTCGCAGGCATTGGCCGGCTCCTCTGAATGATGGGTTCAGGTTTGCCAGCTCAGTGTTGCCCTGTCTGCTGATCCAGGGTCGCCGGGGAGGGCGAGGTGCGCAGTTTACGTGTGGATCGTTATCGACGGCAATCGGCCGATAACGATCCCGGTTTTTTACCAGGCGATGGTGTCGCCCTTGTAGTCCACAAAGTGATGGCCGCCCTTGCCGGTGTAGGCATTCACCTGGTCAACCAGGCCGCGCACGCTGGTGGGCACGTCGATGTGGGCGTTTTCGCCACCCATGTCGGTCTTCACCCAGCCCGGGTGCAACGACAGCACGGTCAGTTTCTGATCGCCCAATTGGGTGACGAAGCTGTTGGTCATGGAGTTGAGGGCGGCCTTGCTGGCCTTGTACAGCGCCAGGTCCGAGCCGTCGGGAATGGTCACACTGCCCAGGATCGAACTCATGAAGGCCAGCACGCCGGTGCCTGGGCGGATCTGCCCGACAAAACGCTGGGCCAGGTTGATCGGCGCCACGGCGTTGGTGAAAAACAGTTGGCCGACTTCAGCCAGGGTGGCGTGGCCCGGTTCCTGGTTGGCCGGGCCTTTGACACCGGCATTGACGAACAGCAGGTCGAAGGTTTTTTCCTTGAGACGCTGGCTGAGGGCGATTACCGCCTGCTGGTCATCCATGTCGAGCTTTTCGATCTGCACCTCGCCCAAGGCCTTCAAGGCATCGGCCTTTTGCGGGTCGCGCACGGTGGCGGTCACCTCCCAGCCGTCCGCCAGCAGTTGCTTGGCCAGGCCAAGGCCCAGGCCCCGGGAGGCGCCGATAATCAGTGCGGTTTTTGAAGTGGACATGAATGGCTTCCTTTGACGGTGGAGGTTCACGGGTTCAGTGGACAACGCTGGCCGAGCCTTTGCTGCAACTCCTGGCGCAGTTGGTCGAGTTCGGCGATGCGGGTTTCGATCAGGTTGAGCTTGTCTTGCAGGAGCTGGGTCACGGCGCTGTCGGGGTCTGGAGCTTGCCATAATGCGCCGACGCTGTTGCCGATTTCACCCAGGCTGAAGCCCAGGCGCTGGGCGGTCTTGATGTACAGCACCAGTTGCACCATGTCGGCGGGGTAGTCACGGTAACCGTTGGCACTGCGTTGCGCGGCAATCAGCCCGCGTTGCTCGTAGAAACGCAGGGTGTCGCGACTGACCTGGCTGGCCTGGGCTAATTCGCCGATACGCATGTAGAGGGCTCAAGGGGGCTTGACCCTGGAGCATACTCCAGGCTTTAGCCTGCTGGCTTCTTGAATTTAAGGAGCTTACGGCTATGTGGACCGCACACCAATACCGTCGACTGGTTCGGGCCAGCGGTTGGTACGACCTGATTGTCACCGCCGCACTGGTCACACCCTGGACGTTTGTCCTGCTGCATAACGCCCTGGTGGCGTTGAACCTGCCCGGCGAGCTGCCGCCGTTCGCGCCTGTGCATATGTTGATGGCGAACCTGATGGGCTCGATTGTCTGCGTGTGGTCGGTGCTACGAATCCGCGACCCACAAGCGATCTTTGGCCGCTACGACGCCGCCGGCCGAGTGCTGTTTGCCACCTGGCAGATCTACGCGCTGGCCCATGGTGCCAGTACTGTATTGGTGATTGTCGTGGTGTTTGAAGTGCTGTGGGCGGTGGCTCAGTTGATACCGGTGCGCCGAGCAGCAAGTTGATCAAAAAATGCTCAGTTGTGCCGGAACGTTGCAGGCTCTGCTGCGGGGTGACTCTTGCACGGGTTATCCACAGGTTGCTCCACAGTAATTGTGCGCAAGCGTGACCGGTGGATATAAGCGCTGTGGCCCTTTGTTCTAAAGGACATAACCCGCCTAACTGACTGTTTTTGAGCTGGATTAATACTTTCGTGCAGTGCCTTGAACAAAAACTGTACAACCGTCTGAAACCCTTGTGACAGAAGGGTTACAGGCGAGTGTGCTCAGGTTATCCACAGGCAGGTGCACAGTAGATGTGGGCAGTTTCAGCGCTCCAGCAGAATGCGCCCGCGACTCAGGTCGGCGAGCTGCGCTTGCAGGGTGTCGATATGTGCCTCGCCGAGGGCCAACTGCAGGTCGACGCCATTGGCGGTGAAGGTTTCTTCCATCACCAGCCCACCCAGTTCGGCCACTCGCAGCTTCACCAACTGCAGCTCGGCAAAACCACAGGAGCAGCTCAGCGGCACCCGTTTGATCAGCTCGACGCGTTCGGCGGCTTGCAGGCATTTGTTCGCGCCGCCGCCATAGGCGCGGGCCAGGCCGCCGGTGCCCAGTTGGATGCCGCCGTACCAGCGGATCACCAGCACCACGACCTGGTCGCAATCCTGCGCTTCGATCGCGGCCAGGATCGGGCGCCCGGCCGTCCCGCCGGGTTCGCCGTCGTCGTTGCTGCGGTATTGATCGCCGAGTTTCCAGGCCCAGCAGTTGTGCGTGGCGTTCAGGTCGCTGTGCTGGTCGATGAAGGCCTGGGCGTCCTGGGGGCTGCTGATCGGGGCGGCGAGGGTAATGAAGCGGCTTTTGCGAATTTCTTCGCGAAACTCGCAAAGGCCGGTAAGCGTGAAAGGCATGGGTAACTTCGTTTAGAGGGCCGGCTTGATGCCACAGCCTTTGAGAATGATGTGGATAAGGTTGGTGCCGGCGTCTTCCATGTCCTGCTTGGTCAGCTTGGTGCGCCCGGTCACGCGGCAGATCTGGGTGGCAAAGTCGGCGTAATGCTGGGTGCTGCCCCACAGCAGGAAGATCAGGTGCACCGGGTCGATAGGGTCCATCTTGCCGGCGTCGATCCAGGCCTGGAATACCGCCGCACGGCCGCTGAACCAGGCGCGGTAGTCCTGGCTGAAATATTCGGTCAGGCACTCACCGCCGCTGATGATCTCCATCGCGAAGATCCGCGAGGCTTGTGGCTGGCGCCGGGAGAATTCCATCTTGGTGCGGATATAGCGGGTCAGGGCGGCCGCCGGGTCATCCTCGGCGGTCAGGGTGTTGAAGGTGCTGTCCCACAATTCGAGGATGTTGCTGAGCACCGCGATGTACAGGCCCAGCTTGTTGGTGAAGTAGTAGTGCAAGTTGGCTTTCGGCAACCCGGCACTCGCCGCGATGGTGTTCATGCTGGTGCCTTTGTAGCCATGACGGGCGAACTCGTCTTCGGCGGCCTGCAAAATCGCTTGTTCGTTCTTTTGGCGAATGCGGCTTGCAGGTTTTCCGGCGTGGTTGCTGTGGGCAGGAACTTCGAGGCTCATGGAGGTTTCCGTGCAGATCGATGAAGGCGACGTGTGCACAGATAACCCACCCTCAAGCCCCAGACAAGTCCCGATACGATAAAACCCTTAAAGCGGCTCCAGAGTGTCGCTTTCCAGGGTCCGGTTTGCGGCATCCACGGGAGCCTTGGCTTCAGGTAGCAGCAGGCACAATACGATGGCGGTCAGGCCGCCGCTGGTGATGGCCGAGTCGAACAGGTTCTGCACCAGGGTTGGCATCAGGTGCAGCAGGTTCGGTTGCGCCGCGATCCCCAGGCCGACGCCGAACGAGGTGGCGATGATCAGCATGCTGCGCCGATCCAGCGGGGCCTGGGCGAGAATGCGCACGCCGGCCGCCGCTACGCTGCCGAACATCACCAGGGTTGCGCCGCCCAGCACCGGCTTGGGGATTTGCTGCAGCACCGCACCAATCAACGGAAACAGCCCGAGGCAAAACAGTACCGCGCCGATGTACAAGCCGACGTAACGGCTGGCCACGCCGGTCAGCTGGATCACGCCGTTGTTCTGGGCGAATGTGGTGTTGGGAAAGGCACTGAAGGTGGCTGCGATCATGCAACTGATGCCATCTCCCAGTACGCCACCCTTGAGTCGGCTTATATAGGAAGGGCCGCTGATGGGCTGGCGGGCGATCATGCAATTGGCAGTGAGGTCGCCGACGGTTTCGATGGTGCTGATCAGATAAATCAGTGCTACCGGCAGGAAAGCGCTCCAATCGAAGTTGAAACCGAAGTGGAACGGTGTAGGCAGGCTGATCAATGGCAAATCAGGCAAGGCTTGGGGCACCAACTTGCCGCTGAACCAGGCGGCGAGGCTGCCCAGTGCGAGGCCGATGATGATGGCGGAGAGCCGTACCCATGGCGTGTTCGAGCGGTTCAGCAGGATGATGGTCAGTACCACGAACAGGCCGAGTGCCAGGTTGGTTGGCGCGCCGAAGTCCGGGGCATTGAAGCCGCCTCCAAGGTCAGTGATGCCGACCTTGATCAGGCTGATGCCGATCAGTGTGATGACGATGCCGGTCACCAGCGGCGTGATTACCCTTTTGAGCTGACCGATGAAACGGCTCAACACGACCTGCACTGCGGCGCCGAAGAAGCAGATACCGAAAATCATCGCCAGGATGTCTTCCGGGCTGCCGCCGCGTTGCTTGACCAGAAACCCGGCCGACAATACGGCGCCGAGAAACGCGAAGCTGGTGCCTTGCAGGCAGATCATCCCGGCGCCAATGCCAAACGGCCTGCGCGCCTGGATGAAGGTGCCCACACCGGAAACCATCAATGCCATGCTGATCAGGTAGGGCAGGTGGGCGGTCAGGCCCAGGGTAGAGCCGATGATCAGCGGCGGGGTGATGATGCCGACGAAGGCAGCCAACACATGCTGCAACGCGGCAAGCAATGCAGGCAAAGGTTTGGGCCGATCGTTGAGGCCGTAGATCAGGTCGCTGGGGGTGTTGGATTCTGGCGGCATGGCGGGGAACTCATGGCTGACGGTTCGAGATCCCCTTGTCTTGCAAAAAGCTGTCCAGCTGCTCAGGTTTTTCTGTAAGGCCCGTGTTAGCGCGTTGCGGCCAGACTTTCGAGAAAACTTTCCAGCACCAAATGAGGGCGACGGCCCTTGCGCGTGACCGAAGCGAGGCTCAAATCGTAAAAACGTGTAGCCGGTTTCAGCGCGCGCAGTCGGCCTTGTTGTACCCACAGGCTGGCGTAGTGGTCGGGCAGGTAGCCGATGTAGCGGCCGGTCAGGATCAGGAAGGCCATGCCCTCGCGGTCCGAGGCACTGGCGGTGCAATTGAGTGCCTGGTAGTGCGCCTGGATATCCGCGGGCAGGCGGAAGGTCGGGGCGATGGCGTCCTGGCTGTTGACGCGGTCGTCGTCCAGTTGCTTGTCGTCGGCGTAAAACAGCGGGTGGCCCACTGCGCAATAGAGCAGCGAGCGTTCGCTGTACAGCGGCTGGTATTCAAGTCCCGACAAGGCGCTGGCCTGGGGGACTACGCCGACATGCAGGCGGCCGTCGAGCACCCCTTGTTCGACTTCATTGGGGGCGATCATGCGGATCTGGATCTGTACGTCCGGGCCGCGTTCCTTCAACTGTGCCAGGGCGTGGGTGATACGCATGTGGGGCAGGGTGACCAGGTTGTCGGTCAGGCCGATGATCAGTTCGCCGCGCAAGTGTTGGTGCAGGCCGTTGACCTCGGTGCGAAAACTTTCCAGGGCGCTGAGCAGCTGCAACGCCGACTGGTACACCTCGCGTCCCTCCTCGGTCAGGGAAAACCCCGCCCGCCCGCGTTGGCACAGGCGCAGGCCAAGGCGCTGTTCAAGATCACTCATTTGCTGGCTGATGGCCGAGCGGCCAATCCCCAGTACGGTTTCCGCCGCCGAGAAGCCACCGCACTCCACCACGCTGCGAAAGATGCGCAACAGTCGGATATCGAAGTCGCTGACTTGGGCCAGAGGGTCGGGTCGACGGCTGCTCATAGTTTAGTGAAGGCCTGACTGAAGGTTAGAAGAGTTGGATTTCACCGACTTTATCCCCGTGGCAATTTAGCTGCAACAACGCTTTTCAATCCCGACGCTGCCTTTTGCCTTGCGAGGTTTTGCTCATGAACATGCCCGAAAACGCTCCGTCCACCCTGGCCAGCCAACTGAAGCTGGACGCGCACTGGATGCCGTACACCGCCAACCGTAACTTCCATCGTGACCCGCGCCTGATCGTGGCGGCCGAAGGCAGCTGGTTGACCGATGACAAGGGGCGCAAGGTGTATGACTCGCTGTCGGGTCTGTGGACCTGCGGCGCCGGGCACACTCGCAAGGAAATCCAGGAAGCGGTCTCCAAGCAGTTGGGTACGTTGGACTACTCGCCGGGCTTCCAATACGGTCATCCGTTGTCGTTCCAGCTGGCAGAAAAGATTACCGACCTGACCCCGGGTAACCTGAACCATGTGTTCTTCACCGACTCCGGCTCCGAGTGTGCCGATACCGCGGTGAAGATGGTGCGTGCGTACTGGCGCCTGAAAGGCCAGGCGACCAAGACCAAGATGATCGGCCGTGCCCGTGGTTATCACGGCGTGAACATCGCCGGTACCAGCCTGGGCGGCGTGAACGGTAACCGTAAGATTTTTGGTCAGGGGCTGATGGATGTTGACCATCTGCCTCACACCCTGTTGGCGAGCAATGCGTTCTCCCGTGGCATGCCGGAGCTGGGCGGGATTGCCTTGGCGGACGAGCTGCTCAAGCTGATCGAGTTGCACGATGCGTCGAACATCGCTGCGGTGTTTGTTGAACCGATGGCGGGCTCTGCCGGCGTGCTGGTTCCGCCGCAGGGTTACCTGAAGCGTCTGCGTGAGATCTGCGATCAGCACAACATCCTGTTGGTGTTCGATGAAGTGATCACCGGCTTCGGTCGTACCGGTTCGATGTTTGGTGCTGACAGCTTCGGTGTGACCCCGGACCTGATGTGCATTGCCAAGCAAGTCACCAACGGCGCGATCCCGATGGGCGCGGTGATTGCCAGCACCGAGATTTATCAGACGTTCATGAATCAGGCGACGCCTGAGTACGCGGTGGAATTCCCGCACGGCTACACCTACTCGGCCCACCCGGTTGCCTGCGCGGCTGGCTTGGCGGCACTCGACCTGCTGCAGAAGGAAAACCTGGTGCAGAGCGTGGCCGAAGTCGCACCGCATTTCGAGAATGCGCTGCACGGCCTGAAGGGCAGCAAGAACGTGATCGACATTCGTAACTATGGCCTGGCCGGTGCGATCCAGATTGCCCCGCGTGATGGTGATGCCATCGTGCGTCCGTTCGAAGCGGGCATGGCCTTGTGGAAAGCCGGCTTCTACGTGCGCTTTGGCGGCGACACCCTGCAGTTCGGCCCAACCTTCAACAGCAAGCCGCAGGACCTGGATCGCTTGTTCGATGCGGTCGGCGAAGTGCTGAACAAGATCGACTGATTCCTCCTTCTATATAGAACAACTTTTCAGGAGCCCTGCATGAGCCTCATCCAGCATTTGATCAACGGCCAATTGGTCACCGAAAACGGTCGCACTGCCGACGTGTACAACCCGTCGACTGGCCAGGTGATTCACCAGGTGCCGTTGGCCAGCCGTGAAACCATTCAAAGCGCCATCGATTCGGCCAAGGCAGCTTTCCCGGCCTGGCGTAACACGCCACCGGCCAAGCGTGCCCAGGTGATGTTTCGTTTCAAGCAATTGCTTGAGCAGAACGAAGCGCGTATCTCCCAGCTGATCAGCGAAGAGCATGGCAAGACCCTGGAAGATGCGGCCGGTGAGCTCAAGCGCGGGATCGAGAACGTGGAGTACGCGTGCTCGGCGCCGGAAATCCTCAAGGGCGAGTACAGCCGTAACGTTGGCCCGAATATCGATGCCTGGTCTGACTTCCAGCCGTTGGGTGTGGTGGCCGGTATTACGCCGTTCAATTTCCCGGCGATGGTGCCTTTGTGGATGTATCCGCTGGCGATCGTCTGCGGTAACTGCTTCATCCTCAAGCCGTCGGAGCGTGATCCAAGCTCGACGCTGCTGATTGCACAACTGTTGCAGGAAGCTGGCTTGCCTAAAGGCGTGCTGAGTGTGGTGCATGGCGATAAAGGCGCGGTGGATGCGTTGATCGAAGCGCCGGAAGTCAAGGCGTTGAGCTTTGTCGGCTCGACGCCGATCGCCGAGTACATCTATTCCGAAGCCACCAAGCGCGGCAAGCGTGTACAGGCGTTGGGCGGGGCGAAGAACCATGCGGTGCTGATGCCGGATGCGGATCTCGATAACGCTGTCAGTGCCTTGATGGGCGCGGCGTATGGTTCTTGCGGTGAGCGTTGCATGGCGATCTCTGTTGCCGTGTGTGTCGGCGACCAGGTGGCTGACGCATTGGTCGCCAAGCTGGTGCCGCAGATCAAGGCGCTGAAGATTGGTGCGGGCACCACGTGTGGATTGGACATGGGGCCGCTGGTCACTGGCCAGGCGCGCGATAAAGTCAGTGGCTATATAGAGGACGGCGTTTCTTCGGGTGCTGAGTTGGTCGTCGATGGTCGTGGCCTGAGTATTGCCGGTAATGAAGATGGCTTCTTCCTGGGGGGCAGTTTGTTCGACCGCGTGACCCCGCAGATGCGCATCTATAAAGAAGAGATCTTCGGGCCGGTGCTGTGTGTGGTTCGGGTGAACAGCCTGGAAGCGGCCATGCAGTTGATCAACGATCACGAGTACGGCAACGGCACCTGTATCTTCACCCGTGACGGTGAGGCGGCGCGGTTGTTCTGTGACGAAATTGAAGTGGGTATGGTTGGCGTCAACGTGCCGTTGCCGGTGCCGGTGGCTTATCACAGCTTTGGTGGCTGGAAGCGCTCGCTGTTTGGCGACTTGCATGCCTATGGGCCGGATGGGGTGCGGTTCTATACGCGTCGCAAGGCGATTACCCAGCGCTGGCCGCAACGGGCCAGTCATGAGGCGTCGCAGTTTGCCTTTCCTAGCTTGTAGGTTCGGTAAGTAGAAGGCCGGCCCCTTGGGGCCGGCCTTTGCTTTTCAGGGCTTTTTTGACCGATATGACAGTATTGTGAAAAAAGGTGTTGACGGCAGATTCTGGAAGTCTATAATTCGCCCCACTTCCGGCGCAGTCGAAACGGAAAACTCCTTGGTAAACAAAGAGTTATGTAGGTTTCGACAGCGAGTAGCTTCAGATCATCGAAGCCCAG